>JAAYHQ010000052.1 GCA_012727425.1 Bacillota bacterium | reverse complement strand
GTCGACCCGTTTTATCAATAGGATCTTGTACGTGGAAATCTAATTCTTGCAAAAAACCCATGGTGACATTTTCACGGAATAAAACTAAGGCTTTTTACTGACATTTTCATAGACTATTGACAGAGGAAGATTCGGCTTTTTTTCGCAAAATCAAAATTGATGATAAAAAAACCCCGGTTAAGGAACTGCATTAACCGGGGCGATCGGACTATTGCCCTGATGCTTCGGGGTATTTCCCCCGCTTGGTATAGTGGGTATGGAGTAAACGGTGGCTCTTTTCACCCAAGGGCTTGCCCAAGAACTCTTCGTACAGTGTCTTGACGGCCGGATTCTCGTGGGATTTACGCAGTGGTAACCCGCGATCGGCTTCGTAGATTGCCTCGATCCGTTTTTCCCGGATCGCATTGGTCGTGCCGATCGGTTGACCGCCACCACCGATACAACCGCCCGGGCAGCACATAATCTCGATAAACTGGTAATCGGCTTTGCCGGCTTTAATCAACTCCATCAATTTCCGGGCGTTAGCCAATCCGTTGGCAACGGCTACTTTAACCTTGGTTCCCTTGAGGTCGACTTCCGCTTCCTTAATGCCATCAATCCCACGGACGGCAGTAAAGTCCACCGACGGTAAGGATTCTTTGGTAACCACTTCATAAACGGTCCGGAGGGCAGCTTCCATCACGCCGCCGCTAGCCCCAAAGATCACACCGGCACCAGTCGTAATCCCAAAGGGATCATCGTACTCTTCATCGGGTAGCTGATGAAAATCAATCCCCGCTTGCCGCAGCATGCGTGCAAGCTCACGCGTGGTCAAAACGGCATCCACATCGGGATAACCGGAAGCAGACATCTCCGGACGACCGCACTCAAACTTCTTGGCCGTACAAGGCATGATCGAGACCACATAAATATCCTTCGGGTCAAGCCCGGCTTTCTCCGCGTAATAGGTCTTCGCCAGCGCACCAAACATCTGTTGGGGCGATTTACAAGTCGAGAGGTGGTCTAAATATTCGGGGTAAAAATGTTCAATGAACTTGATCCAACCCGGACTGCACGAAGTAATCATCGGCAAAGTACCACCACTCGTTAACCGTTCAATCAGCTCATGGCCTTCCTCGATAATCGTTAAATCAGCGGTGAAATCGGTATCGAAAACGCGATCAAAACCCAAGCGTCTTAAAGCCGCAACCAGTTTGCCGGTGGTAATCTGGGCCGGTTCCAGTCCAAACTCTTCGCCGATGGAAACCCGGATCGCCGGTGCCGTTTGGACCACCACATGTTTATCCGGATCGGAGAGCGCCGCCCAGACCTGCTCGGTATGATCCTGCTCGTAAATGGCACCAACCGGGCAAACCAATGAGCATTGGCCGCAAAGCACGCAAGCCACATCGTTCAAGTCGACACCGCCCGCCGGGAGGATCTGGGTATCAATACCCCGGTTGGCTGGAGCAATCGCCCCCACCCCTTGAACTTCATGGCAGACTTCCACACATCGCCGGCAAAGAATACATTTGTCCGGATCCCGGACAAGGGCCGGCGTGGACTCGTCCTTTGCGTTTTTCGGCCATTTTTTAGCTGGGAAGGATTGTTCCCTGACCCCCAGTTGGTCAGCGAGGGTCTGTAATTCACACCGCTGGTTACGGATACAATTTAAACAATCCTGCGGGTGGTTGGATAAGAGAAGCTCCAAATTCATTTTGCGCGCGCGACGGACCGCCGGCGAGTTGGTAATGATCTCCATCCCGTCCGCGACCGGCTGCGAACACGCCGATTGAAGGGTGCGCGCCCCAACAACCTCCACCACACAGATCCGGCACATGGCGTTCACGTTCAAATCTTCGTGGTGACATAAGGTTGGTATCTTTATCCCCGCTTTTTCCGCGGCCTCCAAAATGGTACTACCCGCTGGCACCTCTACTTTTTGACCATCCACGGTCACGTTTACCATCACCAAGGTCTTCACTTCCTTTCACAATTTACCGTATCCACTTGTATGTATTGATTCCGAATTTAATTGCCTTATCTGCGTTCCGGCTACAAAATGCCCTTGGCATTTTTATTTTTTAATGAACGGTCAAGCTCCCGCCTATTTACGGCCAATCACCCATTCATCCACGATCTTACTGTTCACCAAATGATCCGTCACGATCTGCCGGGCTTTCTCGGCCGAAATTTTTCCATATACAATTCGGGGCTGACCCGGAATTTCCACTTCAACAATGGGTTCCTGTTCGCACAGGCCCAAACATCCAGTTGGCGTAACCGCAACCCCCACGAGATTGCGACTGTTAATTTCGTCAAGAAGCGCTTTCATCGTTTCACGGGCCCCGGCGGCAATGCCACAAGTTCCCATCCCAACACTTACTTTTATTTGTGGCTTCTCGCCCCGTAATTCGGTGAGACGTCGTGCTTGGTCCCGGATTTTTTCCAATTCCGCCAGCGAAGTCATGTTCCTTCCTCCTTCAAGTAGATTGCTCCAAATTTCACAAGTCTTCCGGTTCTTTTAAATTATATCCTGCGGTAATAAAAGATGTCAATCCTTTAACCATCAGTTAAAATTGATTAATCGCCTTTACAATCTGGTTAACAATACTAATGGCGGTCTTAATCTGCGCTTTTGTTACATCCTTATGGGTGACAAACCGGAGTTCAGTGGCAGAAACCGGGTTGGCCAAAACCCCATGTTGAGCCAGGAGGGCGGAGAAACGCGCAGCGGAGATGCCAAGTTTGGCTACGGAACAAATCAGGATGTTCGTCGGAAAAGCTGCCGGGTCAATCGTCAGCCCGGGAATATTGGCCAACTCCTCAGCCAGAAACCGGGCGTGGGCATGATCTTCCGCTAACCGGTCAACCATCTGTTCCAGGGCGACAATGCCGGCCGCCGCCAAGATTCCGGCCTGGCGTAATCCTCCACCCAATACTTTGCGGTTTTTCCGGGCTTTGCGGATAAACTCGTTTGTTCCGGCCAGAATCGAACCGACCGGTGCACCCAGACCCTTGGAGAGACAGAACATAACCGAATCAACGGGTGCCGTTAACACCCGGACATCCGTTCCTAAAGCAATGGCCGCGTTAAAAATGCGCGCGCCATCCAGATGGACCGGTATCCCTTGTTCCTGGGCTGCCTTGGCCATCAGTCTGGTTTGTTCGGCGGTAAGCACCGCTCCGCCCGCCCGGTTATGGGTATTTTCCAGGCAAAGTAATCCGGTCCGGGGAAAATGAAGATCATCCGGCCGGATGGCTGCGGTAATCAACTCCGGCTCCATGAAACCTTTCCGCCCGGGAATGGTCCGGGCCTGGGCCCCCGCCAGCAAAGCGAGTCCGCCAACTTCATAGTAGAAGATGTGAGACTCGGCTTCCACGATCACTTCTTCACCCCGCTGCAAATGGGTCATAGCCGCCACTTGATTACCCATCGTGCCACTGGGGACGAAAAGGGCGGCCTCCTTACCAATCTTCTCCGCGGCAATCTGTTCAAGCTTGCGGACCGTCGGGTCTTCGCCGTAGACATCATCCCCCACCTCGGCGGCGGCCATTGCTTTGCGCATTTCCGCGGTGGGCTTGGTCACTGTATCACTGCGTAAATCAATCACTTCGGTCATGGACAAACTCCTTTCGATGGTAAGTAAGTAGGCTATGTCTTAGGATAGCAACGGGAAAAGCGGTCTTTATTTGCTTCCCAAACATCCTTCAACCTTTGCCCACTGCGGGGATCCACCCAGTCGGGAACCAGTTCCAATAAAGGTTGGATCACAAAGGATCTTTCCAGTAACCGGGGATGGGGCAGCGTCAGAATGGTTGAGGTCATCACCCAAGCGTCGTAGAAGAGAAGGTCCAAATCAAGGGGACGGGGACCAAAGCGTGGTCCCTCCACCCGGCCGGCCGCCTTTTCCAGCATTTTGAACTTGTACAGTAAGGCGATAGGCAACTCCCGGGTTTCGCCGACACACACTTGATTTAAGAACCAAGGTTGGTCCAGGTAGCCAACGGGTTCGCTCTCATAAACCCGGGAAAAAACCGGTTTTTTCAGCAGGGCCGTCAGTACCTCGCGGGCTTTCCGCAGATGGCCCTCCCGGTCGCCAACGTTTGTCCCTAAGGCAACAGCTACAATCGGCAAGTCTCTGGTCCTTTCCGAAAATCTTATTTTTAGTGAAAAATATCTGCGGAACGGAGGATCGCATCGGTCATGCGGGCCACCCGGACCATTGCTTTCACATCATGCACACGAATCAGATGAGCCCCGCGGGTAATCCCCACGGCAACGGTGGCGGCCGTCCCCTCCAAACGTTTGTCCACCGGTAAATCCAGAACATGTCCGATCACCGATTTGCGGGAGGTTCCCAATAAAATCGGAGCGCCTAAAGCCTTTAACTCATCCAAACGATTGAGAACGACCAAGTTCTGAGCAGGCGTCTTCCCAAAACCGATGCCCGGATCGATGATCACTTTCTCCCGCGGCAATCCGTGGGCAACGGCCAAATCAATACTTTTCTGGAGAAAAGAAGCGATCTCACCCATGAGATCGGTATATTCCGGAGTCGTTTGGTTATGCATCACAATCACCGGTGCTTGGGCGTCCGCGACGACTTTAACCATGGCGGGGTCTTTTTGGAGACCCCAAATATCGTTGATTAGATCCGCCCCCGCCGCCAAAGCCGCTCTCGCCACTTCCGGTTTATAGGTATCCACCGAAAGCGGCAGCGGAATTTTGTGGGCCAGGGTTTCCAGGACCGGAAGGATCCGTCTTTTCTCCTCCTCGACACTGACCTCAGTATAACCCGGCCGGGTGGATTGCCCTCCGATATCCAAGAGGTCGGCGCCGGCTTCCATAAACGCTTCCGCCTGACGCAAGACTTTGGTCAGTAAACGGTCCTGCGCCCACAGACCATCCCCGGAGAAGGAATCGGGCGTAATATTAATGATCCCCATGATATAAGTTCTTTTTCCCCATTCAAAGCGCCGGTTTTTAATCGTCAGGGGTGGTGGTCCTACTTGCAGGTTGGTCAAGAGCCGGTTCAAATCCTCGGCCAAGGCGGCAAGGCCGAAAGGTTGCCGGGATAATAAGTCTAGTAAACGCCGGTACTGGGTACGGGTACCCATGATAATGGCTTCCCCCTCCCCCGCCCGCAGATAGGCCATTTCTTTCCCCAGGGCCACCTCGCCCCCCTTGGCCAGCATCTCTTGTTTTAGAATACTCGCCGCCGGTGCCGGGATATTGCCAACCTTAACGATAATGAACTCGCCTTTACCGATCATCAGTTCCAATCCTTCAGGCGAAACCCCAATCCGGTTCATCTCTTTCCAAACTTCCTCCGGTTGCGTGGCGGCGACCAGACGTAATGAAAAGGCCATCGCTGTTTTCCTTCCTTATTTTCTTATAACTTTTAACTTTAATCAGTAGTGCGCAGTACACACAGGTAACTCTTTTGTACTTCGTTGTTGCCCCCAGAGATCCTCCCGTTTTCCGGCCGGAAAAAAATAAAAAAGGCCGTAAAGGCCATAATCAATTCGAAAGGATTAGACCTGCTCCTGGAGGAGTTCCCGGAGACGGCAGAGGGCGGCTTTTTCCAAGCGACTGATCTGGACTTGCGAGACACCGAACTTCTCCGCCAGCTCACGCTGGGTCTTTTCACCAAAAAACCGCTCTTCAATAAGCAGGCGCAATCTTGGTTCTAACTGGTGCAAAGCCTGCCGGAGCGCAAAATCTTCGACCAATTCTTCCTCAACTTCGGTTCCAACCTGGTCTTCAAGGGTCAAGGCCGATCCTTCTTCTTCATAAACCACCTCGTGTAAGGAAGTAAGGGGTTTGCTCACTTCCAAGGCGGTGGCAATCTCTTCCCGGCTCAAAGCAGTGCGGGTGGCCAACTCGGCTAAGGTAGGCTCTTTTCCCTGCTCAGCGAGGAATTGCGCCCGCGCCCGCATGACCTTCTGCGCCAGCTCTTTCTCGCTCCGGCTGACTTTAATCAGACCGTCGTTCCGGAGATACTGTTTGATCTCGCCGATGATCAAGGGAACCGCATAGGTGGAAAACTTGACCTCCTGCTTTGGATCGAACCGTTCAACCGCTTTCATCAAACCAAGGGCGCCGATTTGCACCAAGTCATCATATTCCACCCCTCGCCCGGTAAAACGACCAACGATGCTTTTGACCAGACCCAAGTTGCGCTCGACCAAAACCGCTTTGGCCTGTTCATTCCCGGAAGCAACTTGACTTAGTAAAGCGCGGGTCTCCTCTGGGGATAAAAGATTAGAAGCGGCTTGACCATCATTGACCATCATGGTTACCGTTTTTACTCCGTTCGGGTCTTTTCACCATTAAAACCTGGGTGCCCTTTTGCGGCTGGGATTCGATGGTCATTTCGTCCATGAATGATTCCATAAAGACCAGCCCCAACCCCATTCTTTCCGGGTTGGAAGAATAGGCCGGCGTCCTGGCCAGCTCCAGATCCTCAATACCGCATCCTTCGTCAATCACCTTAATCATCAGGGTGTCGTCTTTGATCTTTAATTCCAAACGCACCTCCCCGGGTTGGTCCGGATAGGCATGGATCACACAGTTGGACACCGCTTCCGAGGTTGCAACGCGAATTTCCTCAAGTTCATTAAGGGTAAAATCAAGCTGGGCGGCGAAAGAAGCCACAATCACACGGGAAAGACTGACATTCTCGGATAAGCTGGGAAAAGAGACGTGCAAATAGTTTTCCTTCATTCCCTGGCCCGCCTCCTTAATCAAAATTTTGCGCTTCCTCGAGGGAAGGGCAGATCGTCATGACCTTCGTCAGACCGGACAGTTCAAAAAGGCGTTGGAGATGAGGAGGGACATTAACCGCCGTCAGCTTCCCGTTGCGTTGGGCGATGGTTTTATAGCGCCCCAGAATCGCCCCCAAGCCGGAACTATCAACGAAGCTTGTTTCTTGCAAATCCAGGACCAGATGGGCAATTTCCTGGTTATGTCCTAATTCCTCTTCAACGCGGCTCCGAAAAGCCGGGGAAGTCGATAGATCGAGTTCCCCGGAGATCTGCACGGTCAACACCGTCCCGTCGCGTTTCAGTTCCAGTTTCAAACCGGGATCCCCCCTAATCATGGCATGGCTCTCAACCTCTTTTCGGCATCTGACGGAATTTTCCTGCCGGGGAAAAGGATCTTTTTTCCAAAAGCTTTGCTCTCACCGGCCGGCAACAGCTTTAAAAAATGAAAAAAGCCGGCGAAAGCCGGCTGCACAAGCATTGAACAAGAAAAAACCGCCCATTGTCTGCGGTTTTAGGTCGGGCGGTCGATTCGGTTTAGCGAAAAAACCCCTCGATGATACTTTTGCCGATTTGCCACAGAAACCGGAAGAAGCCGCTTTCGGCCACCGCGTTGGCGGCCACCAGGTCGGCGGTGACTTTCGTTTCACCGTCAACCTTGACAATGATCTGGCCAACCGGCTCCCCGGCGGCTAAAGGTGCCCTTACCTTTGGGGGGATCCGGGCAATCACTTCGGGGGTGGTTTGAACCTCTTTCTTGAGCACGATCAGCAGATCCTCCGGGACCACAAGGTTGACTTCACTGTCACAACCCTTCATGACTTTGGTTTTGCCGACGACCTGGCCCGCGTTTAACACTTTTATGGCCTTGTACTGGCTAAAACCGTAATTAAACAGCTTTGTGATCTCACTGTTGCGCACCGCGGAGGTGGGCGCTTTCATCACCACCGCAACCAGACGCACCCCGTTCCGCCGGGCGGTGGCTACCAGACAATATCCAGCCTCATTGGTGTATCCGGTCTTTAAACCGTCACAACCTTCATAAAACCGGACCAGGTTGTTGGTGTTCCGCAGAAAGGATTCCCCGCCCCGGAGACTGTCGATCCAGGTCCCCGTCCATTTTAAAACCGTCGGGTATTTCAGCAGTTCCCGGGCGAGAATGGCCTGGTCGTAGGCGGTGGTTTGGTTGCCGGCCCCGCCGCCGTCGGGCGTCAAGCCGGTGGCGTTTACATATTTCGTGTCCTTGAGGCCTAGCTCCGCTGCGCGTTTGTTCATCAGTTTCACAAACTCTTCATGCGAACCGGCGATGTATTCGGCCAACGCCACACTGGCGTCATTGGCGGAGACAATCCCAACAGCCTTCATCAATTCCTCAACGGTCATTTCTTCCCCCGGCTCCAGCCAGATCTGGGAACCGCCCATCCGACACGCTTCCGGGCTGGCAATGACTTTGTCCTCCAGCTTAATCTGGCCCTTTTCCACCGCTTCCATGACGAGAAGCATAACCATCATCTTCGTGATGCTGGCCGGCGGTAACGGTTTCTTACTGTTTTTATCGACGAGGATCTCACCGGTGGTGGTTTCCAGCAGCAAGGCCGATTCCGATTGGATATTAAAGGGAAGGGCCGCCATTGCATTCTGGACCACCAGTAAGCCAAGGAAAAGGGAAATGATCACTATTGTTTGCCATCGCTTCCGCATCATACTTCCTCCTTAATTTCCCGTCTTTAAAAGTTTTGACAAAAGGAAGAAGCATTATGCGTGGAAACACTGGGTTAAAAAAAAGGAAGCACCGGGCAAAATGCGAATATAGAGAAGAAAGGAAAAATCCAGCCGGTTCAAGAACCGGCGGAAAGGGTTTTGCCATGGAAGACGTTCAGAATCATTTGGACCAGCGGGGTATTGAAATTCAAAGGGTCGGCGTGAAGGACGTCCACCTTCCTTTTCTGATCGCCACGCGCGACGGTGGCTATCAGCAAATTCTGGGGAAGATCACCGCCGCCGTGAATCTGCCCAAGCAATACAAAGGAACCCACCTCAGCCGGTTCATGGAGGTCCTGGTCGCCTGGGGCGACAAACCCATCTCCGGCCGGGAATTGAAGCTGATGTTGACGGAGTTGAGAACAAAACTCAAAGCGTCGGCGGCCGATATAACTTTAGATTTTCACTATTTCATGCCGGTCACCGCACCGGTCAGCGGTTTGACCTCCCCGTTGGATTTTTTCTGTCAGTTCTGGGGGCGGCTGACCGAAGCCGGCTATGATTTTCGCCTCACCGTTCATGTGCCCGTGGTCTCCCTTTGCCCCTGTAGTAAAGCCATCTCCCGGTACGGTGCCCACAACCAACGGGCGGTGATCCGTGCCTCGGTCCGTTGCCGGCCCGGCAGTTATCTCTGGATTGAAGACTTGATCCTCCTTCTTCGGGCACAGGGTAGTTCCTGTGTGTATCCTGTCTTGAAACGGGAAGACGAAAAGTACGTGACGGAAGAGGCTTATGACCACCCCAAGTTTGTCGAAGATATCCTCCGCGACTCGGTCCTCGCTTTACGCCGGGAACCGAAAGTGGCCTGGTTCCGCCTGGAAGTGGAAAGCTTCGAATCCATCCATAACCATAGCGCCTTTGCCTACTGTGAAGAAGAGACCGCTTCCTTGCACCACGGTGTAAACGGACAAAATTCACAATCCGCGCCGGGGGGATAATCCTCCGGCCGGTCGTGGGTGGTAATATAATCAACGGTTTTCAGGATCTGTTCCTCGGTAGCACCGAGGTTTTTTTCTGTTAGGGGACAAGGCAGCTTGATATTGGGGCGGACGAAATAGATCCAGGCTTCCGCCGGGAGCTGTCCATAGATGGCGCGAACCGCCAGGGCATAAAGGTACACCTGGAAATAATAGCGGTCGCGGATCTTTCCCGGCGCGGGCAAGCGGCGGTTGGTTTTAAAATCAACCACCACAATCCGGCCGTCGGGATAAATCAAAACCCGGTCGATGACTCCTTTAATGATGACGCCTTGTAACGCCAAAACAAAGGGCAGCTCATTCTCCACCTGCACGCCCGTCGCCGGCAAGAAGGGACTGGCCAGGTAATGTTGGTACATCAATTTCACCTGGTCCACAGCGGCTTGCCGTTCCACGGGCGGTAAAGTTTGGAACCAGCCCGCCAAAGCCGGCTCTACTTCCGCCGCACTTAAAACGGGGCCGGCGATCAACCGGTGAAAGACTTCACCCAGGAGCAGACTGTAATTGCTGGCAACCCTTTCTTCCGGTGCCTCATCGCGCGGGGGAACCGTAGCCGGATCGCTTCCCAAACGGTGTTGCCAGAAAAAGCGCCGGGGACATTCCTGAAAGGTTAAAAGCGGGGTGAGCGAAAGCCGCCGGGTCGTCATTTTTTGCGCGGTAACGGGTAATTCCAAGGCCGCCGCGCTCTCGACGGCACCGGTGCTCCGCCGGTCAAGGACCGGTTCCGGCCCGGCGGTTACCGGCACCGAGCGGGTGAGCTTAATGGGGAGGTGATCCCGGACCAGGAGACCTTCGTCCGCCATAGTCAAACCGGGCCACACCAGTTCCAGCCAATCCAGCCAGGACCGGCCTTCCGCAATGGTCTGCGCCTTAACCTCCTTGACGGTGGCGGATAATAACAAGTAATCGCGGGCCCGGGTAAGGCCGACATAGAACAGGCGTTTTAATTCAGAGATCTCCGCTCTTTTCTCCTCTTCCCTTAATTCTGCGGTCGCCGCCGTGTCCAGCCATGCCCCGCTCGGGTCTTTTACCTTATGGACCAGCCCCCATTTTTTATGGTAAGCAACGGTAGTTCGGGCGGACAGGTTAAATTCCCGGTCCAACTCCGGAATGACCACCACCGGAAACTCCAACCCCTTGGCCGCATGTACCGTCATCATCTGCACAAAGTTCCCGTCGCCCTGCGGAACCGCCGCCTCCCCTTCCCGCACTTCCAGGGTGGAAAGATGGCGCAGGAAGGCGATGAAATCCCGCAACCCGGAGTAGCCCTTGGCCGCAAAATCTTCCGCCCGGAGGATCAGTTTTTCTAGATTCGCCAGGCTGCGTTCGCCTTCCGGCAGGGCGGCAACCGTAGCCAAATAACCCGTTTCGGTCCAAGCGGTCCGGAGGATCTCCGGGATCGTAAGCAAGTGGGCGTTTTGACCCAAAGCGGCCAACAACCGGCGGAGCCGCGCCAAACGTTTCCTTTCCGCTATGGCGATCTCCGCCGGGTAATCAGCGGCGTTCTCCCCCGCATAAAAACCTTTCGCCAGCCCGTCGGGGTGGGCCAACCAGAACAGCGCCTGGTCGGAAAGGCAAGCGAAGGGAGATCTTAACACCCCCGCCAAGGCCAGGGCATCATCGGGACATTCCACGAGACGGAGCAGGTTCAGTTGGTCTTGAATCTCTTGCCGGGCGTAAAAACCGACCCCGGCCGTAACCTGATAAGGGATGCCCTGGGCCCGGAAGGCGTCTTCGAAGGCTTTCAGACGGGTTTTCGTCCGAAAGAGTAAAGCTACATCGCCGTACTGCACCGGACGGGTGGTTTTCCCGTCCCGGACAAGCAGCTCGCCCTCCATCACCAACTGTTTAATCCGGGCGGCCAGCAGAAACGGTTCGTCTTCGTCGGCAAGTAAGATTTCGAACCCGGTTTCGGCCTGGTCTGTCTCCGCTGCGGCCGCCGGAACCAACGGGTGGTAAGGAAAGGCTTCACCGGTAAAGATGGCACCACAAAGACGGTTAATCACGGCGGCAACCGCCGCTTTCGTCCGGTAGTTTTTCGTCAGGACCAGAACTTGACCGGCCGCGTCCAACTTTGAAGCGGCCAAAGCGGTCATGATCTCCACCTCTGCCCCGCGAAAACGGTAGATCGACTGTTTCAGATCGCCCACCAGAAACATCCGGCCACCATGGTGTCCTTTCCCGCACAGGAGCTGAATGATCTCCCATTGCAGGCCGTTGGTATCCTGAAACTCATCCACCATAAAGTAGGCGAAACGCCTCCGGTATTCCTGGACAATGGCCGGGTAAGCGCGGAGCATTTTCCGGACTAAGAAGAGCTGATCCGTAAAGTCCAATTTCCCGG
Source organism: Bacillota bacterium (assembly GCA_012727425.1). Taxonomy (GTDB): domain Bacteria; phylum Bacillota; class UBA4882; order UBA10575; family UBA10575; genus Capillibacterium. The sequence goes on along the minus strand of JAAYHQ010000052.1, from coordinate 37,093 downwards.
CCGTTTGTTTCAGCCGGCTATACTCCTGATCGAAAAGGCGGAGAAAGGCCAGGATCACCGGTTGTTGTGTCGCTGCTTCCCGGGAAACCAGGGCCGTTTTGACCGCTGCGACCTGGTCGTGCACGGCGTCAATGGCCGGGCGCAGTTGCTTGTTGAGGTTTTTCGGCAGGAACGCCAGAAGATCCGCAAGCAACTGCGCCCCCTCTTCGGTCAACCGTTCCAGCTTATCCAATTCCCCCCGGTAGGACGGCCATTGGGTAAACAGCTCGGCCAGCAGGGCTTGGGCCCGAGGGGTCAGTTTCACCGCGCCGGCCTGTTCTTCCAGTTGGCAGAGGGCGCTTTGCAGTTGCTTTTTAGCCGCGGCCAATTGCTGGTGGCTCCCCCCGTCCGGAGCGGCCGGGACCAGCTTGTCCACCTCGACCCCGGCTTCCTTCAGGGTGCTGTATAACGCAGGAAGCTGATCCAAAAAAAAGTTGGCGCCCAACGCCAGGACCACCGAAAGGTGAAACCCACTTTCATCCGTGGTCAAGAGAGTACTTAAAGCTGTTTTGGCCGCTTTCGCCTTAAACAGGTACTCCTCCCCTTCATCCAAGACTTGTCCCTGCGGATCGATGCCGGCTTCCACCGGGTGTTGCCGTAAAAGCGCCAAGCATAAACCGTGGATGGTGGTGATTGTGGCCGCCACCTCCAACAGTTCCAACTGGCGGGACCAGTACTCCCGTTCCGGACCGGTACTCTGGTGGTAAATAACCTTCATTTCCTTGCGGATCCGGTCCCGCATTTCCGCTGCGGCTTTGTTGGTGAAAGTGACCGCCACGATCTGAGGAACCTCACATCTTCGCGTCTGCAATAAGTAAAGATATTTTTGGGTCAGAACCCTGGTTTTACCGGTCCCGGCGCCGGCCATCACCAGCAGATCCGTGGAAAAATCTTCAACCGCACGCCGTTGTTCCGCATTCAGTTGCATCCTGATCCTCCCTTCCCCAGATCCCTTGCCGGCAGATGGAGCGAAACTCACAGTAGCCCGGGCACGAATTGGGCGGACAAAAAGGAAAGGCGCCCTGGAGGATGGCGTGGTAGGACTGTAACACTGCCGTCACGGCGCTCTGCAGCGTCTCCGTCCACTCCTCCGCCGCAAGGGTGTTCCGGCGCTTCATCCCAAACGCTTGTGCTTCCTCGCGCCAAATCCCTCGCAACCGATTGGTCTGGCGCAGACTGTAATAGGCCGCCCCTATGGGTTGTCCCTCCGGCAGAAACAGACGGTGCACCGCCAGCAAATACAGGGGAAGCTGCAGGCGCTTGCCGCTGACAATCTCGGCACGGGGAGGCGGATCTCCCGTCTTATAGTCATAAACAATAAAATTACCGTCTTCGTCCGTATCAACCCGGTCGATCTTACCCCAAAGTTTTAACGGCGGTTGATCGGGGGCGGTCTTTTCCGCGGTCAAAACCAGCGGCTGCGGGGTGGAATTGGGATCCGTATCGTGGTTAAGACCGCCAAACCCCAGTTCGAAATAGCGGGGAGCAAAACGGCCGGCGGTTTTCTCCCCCCACGCCACCTCTTCCTCGACGACCCGGGTTAATACGGTAACCAGGTTTTCCCGCCCCAAGACCAGCAAATTGTGGTGGAGAGTGGATTTTGCCGCGTCGGCCTGCGGGTAATACGTTTGGACTAAAGCCCGGATCTCTTCAATATACGTGTCCAGATCTTTCCGCTGTAAGGTATGGCCCCGGTGGCGGTGGAAAAACTCCTTCAGGACCAAATGGGCAATACCGCCTTCCACCAACCGGGAAGGGATCACCTCCGGTTCGGTAAAGGGGTCAATCTTCAGCCACCGCCGGCAAAAATAAAGAAATGGACAAATCCCATACTCTTCCAAAGCCGATATGCTGAAGGGCCGCTCCCCCAGTTTGGCACGGAGGAGCCGGGCTTCCGGCGGGCCCAAATAACCGTTGCGGGCGCGTCCGGCCCGGCGCCGCGCCCAGGCGGCCTGAATCTTGGCGGCCACCTCCCTCTCCTGCGCCGCCGTGTGCACTGTACAAAGCGGCGCCAGCAAACTCTGGGTCTCCACTTCTTTCACCGGCTGCCCCTTTGGCAACAAGTTCTTCACGTCGTTCCAGAAGGAACTGGGATTTACCGTTTCCCCTTCCTCATCGGTCTGGCAGCAAGTAAGGATCAGTTTTTCCCGGGCGGTGTTCAGGAGATGTAAAAAAAGGAGGCGCTCCCGTAATAACTGCTGGTGATTGGTGGGTAAAAAGGGGGCAAGGGCCGAGTCTTGGACCGTCTCTTCCCTTAAAAGCCAACCCGACGGGGTCAAACGCGGGAGAACACCCTCATTGAGCCCGACCACAAAAGCAACCCGGAAACTCAGCCCGCGGGCCGCGGTGGGCGTAAGGAGACGAACGCCGTTCCGCCATGACGTCGGTTTGACCGTAAACTCCTGGGCCAGCATGGCCTCGAGGGTTAAGTAAAAATCGCCCAGTCCGACTGCGCTTGGGGCCAAGGACGCCACCAAATCCCGGCCGTGCTGGAGGAGGCCCCTTAATTTACCAAGGAGGACGGTCTGGACAAACCGGACTTGGGCAAAGGGTGCCCCGGCCCCGGTTGGGGGCAAGACGTTGGACAAAAGCAACGGGTGGCCCACCCAGTCCAAACCAAGCTGGAAATACTGGTCGTAAGTCGCCTGGAGCGGGATCTGGGCCAGAAAAGCAAGTAGGGCTTTGCTCCGGTTTTTCTTCCCCTCCTCCGTGTTGAAAAGCGCCGCCAGGGTTGTATCCCATTCCGCCAAGGAGGCGAGCGGGTCAACCCGGTAAAGCTGTTCCGGTGGATCGATCCCACCCCAGCGCAGGTATTTAACCATCTCGGCCCAATCAAAGTCCGCCAAAATGACACGAAAAGGTTGCAGTAAAGCCTGGGCGACCGGTTCCTGCGCCAAAGAACCGCTGATTTGGGCCGTTACCGGAAGCCCAAGGGAAGAAAGGATCTGGTAAACCTGGTCTACCGGATAAGGGGTAATCACCCCGATTTCTTCCGGCGCCAGAGTCGGATCGGTGGTCAATAACCTTTTTATCGCGTTGGCGACCGCCACCAGCTCGTGACGGCTCCCCCCTTTCACTTTAAGTAATTCGACACTCCCGTCGGGATGAGGGGGAACCGGCCCTGGCGGGCTGGCCCATAGATTTTGCTGGAGGTAATCCAGTAAACGGCGGTTTTCCCCTTGTTGCTCTTCCGCTTGGGCCGCCGGCGCCGGCGGCGGCTGAAAAGGAAAAGAAACGTTGACGGCCTTCTTTTCTCCGCCCGCCAGCGTAGGCAGGGGCAGCCCTTGCCGGTTGGCAATCCCGTGGTCAAAGACCACCGTCACCGGCATTCGGTTGCCAAGTTCACGCAACAGGACCTCCTGTTGCCGGGTAAAATCGGTAAAACCGATCACCAGAAGTTGTTTTTCCCGGAACCAGTAGGTGGCCCGGGCGCTTTCGCCCACCGCCAGGCGGAATTTTTCTTCTCCATCGGCCAAACCCCGTTCGTCCAGTAATTGTTGATAACGGGCAAAAACCAGGGCCAACTCGGACAAAGGTTGCTTTGTCCCCCGCACCAAATTTTTAAAGGTGGACGGATCGAACCCCATCCGCTTCAACAGGCTAATTTCCTCACGGAGGGCGGCATAAAAACCGGCCGTCGGCACGGCACGTGTCAGATAAGGGATCTTCCCTTCCTGCGCCAGGATGGAGAGGGCCAAACGTAAGAGTAAAACGCTGCCCCCGGGCGTCAGGTCGGCAAGGTCCGGACGGGTCTCCCGTAAAAGGTCCCGGACAAAGCCGTCGAACAAGACAAAACGAACCCCGCCCCAACTCCCGAACGCCGGTAATAATTGCTCTTCCCAATACTCCAAAAGCGTTTGGGTGGGAAATATAAACACCGGTCTCCGGTCACCGGGTTTCTGCCATTCCGTACCAAGCAGATCCCGGACCGCACCAACCGGATTCCGGTAAAGATCGGGATGTTCAATAATTTGCAGCATAAATCCCGCCCCCATCCTGATTCTTGTGATCAGGTTCTTGTTGCGGGCCTTATTTTCCTGCTGGAAGATTGCTTATCGGTAAAACATGATGTAAGATAATCCTGAAGGACTGGAGTTGAGAGGAGGCTTGAAATGGGGCGCAGACGTTTGTACCGTTCCCGCAGAGAACGGATGATTGCCGGGGTCGCCGGAGGATTGGCCGAATACTTTGACGTTGACGTCCTTATAATCCGGTTACTGTGGATCTTGGCTTTTTTTATGGGCGGTGGTCTTGTCTATTTGATAGCTTGGTTCCTCATCCCCGAAGAAAACGACTCCTGGGAAAGAACGGAAGGCGAGGCGGACTCGGAAGACCAAGAACGGCAGTGGCGCCGCAGCGGGATAATCCTAATTGTGGCAGGTCTTTTTTTCTTGTTGCGCGCCTTGCTTCCTTGGCCGCGTTTTCGGGACTTAATCCCGTTCATCCTGATTATCCTTGGTCTTACCATTCTCTTTGGCGGTTTTAAGCGTAACAGTTAAAACTCGATGATCCCCTGTTCGGTAATGACCGCGTCGACCTTTATATCGTGGGGGTCAACGGGGAGGGCCTCCGTGAGCTGCAGGTGAAAAGCCAGCCCGATTTTGACCGCACCAGGTTTGCTTGTTGACAGATACCGATCATAGTATCCGCCTCCGCGGCCCAACCGGTAACCCTGCCGGTCAAAGGCAAGGCCGGGGATGAAGAACAGCTCAATCGCGTTCGGAGGACACAGCCGGCCGCTTTTGGGTTCCAAAATACCATAAACCCCCGGTGTTAAGGTTTTCAGGCTATCCACGCGCCGGAAATCCATCTTCCGGTTTGTCTGGTCCACAACAGGCAGGGCTAAAACATAACCCGCCGTTAGCAAGCCGGTCAGCAGCGGCCGGGTAACCACTTCTTGACGAAAAGAGGAATAAGCCGCCACCACTTGTTTGTTCTGTAGAACCGGCAAGGCCAAAGCCAAAGCACAGATTACCTCGCTTCGCCGCCGGATCTCCTCCTCCGGCAGCAGGCCAAGTTTGGCTTGGTAGGCGGCACGCAGTTCTTTTTTTCTTTTTTTTATGGCAAAAGACAAAAAGACCCAACCCCCTAGGTCCATCTTGCCGAAAGGATCAAGAAACCCCGCTATGTCGTTTACGGCTGAAGGTTACCTGAACCCGCTCTCGCAAGGTGGGTGCCTCCCAGATGCTTTGTGTGTCCTTCTTTCCCGAAGGCTTACACGCGACACCCGGAGCTGGGCTCCCTAGGTATGTGTGTTGGTTCAAAACATCAGCTTCGTCACGCGCACAGCAGGGTTTCGCTTGTTGTTTCGCAATTTCTATATTGATAATACCACAAATGGGCTTATTCTTGCAAGTCTACGCTGGCGGTTGCGTCCTTTCTATACTTGGTAACCAAATGCACCTCATCCAACTGTTCTTTGGTTACCTCCGACGGGGCCATGGTCAGCAAACAAGTAGCGCTGGTCGTCTTCGGGAAGGCGATCACATCGCGCATACTTTTGGCCCCGGCCAGCAGCATCACCAACCGGTCCAACCCCAGGGCGATGCCGCCGTGGGGCGGGGTCCCATATTCAAAAGCCTCCAGTAAAAAGCCGAATTTCTCCCGCGCCACCTCAGGGGCTAACCCCAGGACCGCAAAGATTTTCTCCTGGAGGTCGCGTTCGTGGATCCGGATGCTGCCGCTGCCCAACTCCATCCCGTTCATCACCAAATCGTAGGCGTTGGAGCGGACCTGTAACGGTTCAGAATCCAACAACGCCCGGTCTTCCGGCAGGGGTGCGGTAAAGGGATGGTGCTTGGAAGCCAAGCGGTTGCTCGCCGGATCCGTTTCAAACAAGGGGAAGTTCAACACCCATAATAAATTATACTGGTCGGCGGGGATCAGATTTAAACGCCGGCCAAACTCGAGACGTAAAGCCCCGAGCGCCGTAAGCGCTTGGGTTGGGTCCTGGTCGGCAATGATGAGGATCAGATCACCGTCTTTGGCTTCCAGTTGCGCAAAGACCTTGGCCAACTGGTCCGGAGTGAAAAACTTGCTGATTGGCGACCGGACCTTTCCTTCGGTTAAGGCAAAATAAGACACGCCTTGGGCCCCGTGTTTAACCGCCAGCGGTGTCAAGGCATCCAACTCCCGGCGGGAATAATTGCCGCATCCCGGGGCGTTGAAGGCAACCACTTTCCCCCCGGCAGCCACGATCTTACGGAACACGGCAAACTCCCCGGCGGCTGCCAAAGCGGAGATATCCTTTAGTTCCAAACCGAACCGGGTGTCCGGTTTATCACTGCCGAAACGGTTCATCGCTTCGGCGTAGTCCAAACGGGGGAAAGGCCGGGGAACGTCGATCCCTTTTAACTCTTTTAAGAGCATCGCCATCATCTCTTCGACCAAGGCGAGGACCGTTTCCCGCTCCACAAAGGACATTTCCAGATCAATCTGGGTGAACTCCGGTTGCCGGTCCGCTCTTAAGTCCTCATCCCGGAAACAACGGGCGATCTGAAAATACTTTTCGACCCCGCTCACCATCAACAATTGTTTAAAGAGCTGCGGGGATTGGGGTAAGGCATAAAACCGCCCGGGATTGACGCGGCTGGGAACCAAAAAGTCCCGTGCCCCTTCTGGAGTGCTCCGGGTCAACATGGGGGTTTCAATCTCCCAAAACCCTTTTAAGTCTAAAAAATCACGGATCAGTTTTACAATCCGGTGGCGCAGGGCCAGGTTCTTCTGCATTTCCGGGCGGCGCAGATCCAGGTAGCGGTAACGCAGACGGAGCGTCTCTTCCTCCTCCGCCTGTTCGTTCACGTAGATCGGCGGCGTTTTGGCCGTGTTGAAGATGACCAATTCGGTGGCAGCCACTTCTACCGCTCCGGTGGCCATTTCCGGGTTGACCATGTTTTCCGGCCGTTTCTGGACCTGCCCCCTCACCATGATGACATATTCGTTACGAAGGGTTTCCGCCGTTTTAAAAAGTTCCGGCTGTTGTTCGGGGTTGAAGACCACTTGGACGAGGCCGGTCCGGTCACGAAGGTCAACAAACAATAACCCCCCGAGGTTACGGTAACGGTTAACCCACCCATTCAACGTGACCGTCTGGCCAACTTCGTTTAACCCAATTAAACCACAACTGTGCGTACGGATTAGCGATGACAAAATCTATTCCTCCCTTAGCGGTACTTGCGGTCCCTGCAGGCTGACCAGTTTGGCAATCTCCGCCACTAGTCCGGACACCGGGAGTCGTTTTTGGCTTCCATCGGCCATTGTTTTCAGGGTCACTTGCCCCTCCCGCCATTCATCTTCGCCGATGATCAGCGTATACGCAGCCCCCGCTTTATGGGCCGTTTTCAACTGCGCTTTCAGGCTTTTCGTCCCATTGCCCATTTCCACACTGAAGCCCTGGCGGCGCAGAACCGTTGCCACTTCAAAGGCGACCACGGTTAACTCCTCCCCCAACGGCACGACATATAGCTGGGGGCCACTGGTCAACGCCGGAATTTTCTTCTGTTGTTCCAGAGTGGTAAAGAGCCGTTCAATTCCGGACGCAAAACCAACCCCAGGAACAGCCGGACCGCCGCATTCCTCGACCAGACCGTCATAACGACCACCGCCACACAGGGCGTTCTGGGCACCCAAGTTTACATTAATGATCTCAAACACCGTCCGGGTGTAGTAGTCCAAGCCCCGGACCAACTTGGGCGACAACTCATATTTCACACCGACTTGTTCAAGGAGGGTGGTCACCCGGTCAAAATGGTCACGGCAGTCGGCACAAAGATAATTGTGGATCGACGGCACCCGGCCGATCAGTTCTTGGCAGACCGGACTTTTACAGTCCAAAACCCGTAAGGGATTCCGTTCCAGGCGGACCCGGCAAGTGGAGCAGAGTTGTTCAGCCACCGCCGCCAGGGCGGAAGTGAGCGCGGCTTTATATGCTTGGCGGCAGTGGGGACAACCCACCGTATTCAGGTGAATCTCCAGCTCGGTCAAGCCCAGCTGCCGGTAAAGATCATGGGCCAATATGATCACTTCGGCATCGGCAACCGGACTTTCTTCGCCGAGCAGTTCAACCCCGAACTGGTGGAACTGGCGGAAACGGCCCGCCTGCGGCCGTTCTTGCCGGAACATCGGTCCGATGTAATAGAGTTTCGTGACAGGAGCCTGGGCATACAGCTTATGCTCGATGTACGCCCGGACAACCGAGGCGGTCCCTTCGGGACGCAGTGTCAGGCTGCGCCCGCCTTTGTCCGTCAGCGTGTACATCTCCTTCTCCACAATGTCGGTGGTTTCGCCGATCCCGCGTTGGAACAACTCGGTATGTTCAAAGATGGGCGTCCGGATCTCACCGTAACCATAAGCTTGCAAGACGGCACGGATTTTCGTCTCCATCCATTGCCAAGCTAAAGCTTGTTGCGGCATTAGATCAAAAGTACCACGTGGCGCAGTGATCAAATTCATCCCTCGTTCCTAAACTAACTTACTGACATCTATGGAAAGAAAGGGTGAAGGAACCTGCCCTTCACCCCCACACCTTGTCCGATGGCATCTTTTATTCCACCGGGATTTCAATGATCCCCTCTTGTTCCTGTTCCGCTTGGCGTTTCTTCTGTTCCTCTTCCAACCGGCGGTTAAGCTCTTCCTGTTCCTGTCGGTTCCGCTCTTCCAAATCGGCAATTTTCACCGCCAAGGCTTCCGCTTCAGCGGTTAATTCCGCCTCCTCCAACTTGGCCCGGATCTGGTTGAGAAGGGTCAGATCCTCGCCGGCTTTGGCCTCCGCCGTCGCCAAGACCGTTTTAACATTGTCCAGATCTCCTTGGGCTAAATAAAGGTCGGCTTTTCCTAAATAAACTTGGAAGTTATCCTGCAAGTTCTTTGGGATCCGGTCAAAAACACCAAGGGCGGCGTCGTATGCTTCGATTTCTTTATAGGCTTCCGCCAACGCCAGGAAAGTTTTGAGGTCTTTCTTATACCGTTTATCCTGAGTCGCTTTCTCATAGGCCAAGGTGGCTTCCTTCCATTTCTCCTCCAACGCCAAACTGTAACCCAACAGGTAGGGGTCTAAGATCTCAACTTTGGCATGCTTTGTCCGTTGCTCGCGGAGCCATTCGCTCCTTTTCTCGCTCCTAAACCGGTCGGCAATCAGATCGTCTCTGATCTTCGCTTTCTCCTGTTCCCACTCGTCACCCTGGGCCAGCCGTTTGTCAAGCAGCATCACCAAGTGATAACCAAGGTAGGTTTTAATCGGTGCGCTGTATTCGCCCACCTCCAGCTGTAAGATTGCCTCCGCAACCTCTGGCGGGAAGGCTACATCCAGGTAGGAGAGGGGAATACGCCCGTAGTTTCCACCCTGCTCTTTATATTGCCCGTCGGAGTGCTCCCGGGCCAGTTCGGCAAAGTCGGCGCCCGCCTGTAATTGTTCGTAGATATCCTGGGCCTTCTGGCGGGCTTCCTCATCGGAAAGGGGCTCGGCGGCCATCGCCGAATTGGTGGCAATGAGGATGTGGGCCGGTTCCACCGCTTCATAACGTTCGACGATCTCTTTTTCGTCCACTTCCAGTTGGGCTTCTTTCCCCAGGACGGTATAGAGCTTTGTCTCCGCTATGCTCTCCCGGAGGATGGACTTGAGCTCCTTGAGGCTCCCGACACCCCATTGGTAGAGCAGGTACTCCATCTCTTCTTCACTACTGATATTATAATAGTATTTAATCTCGGCGAGCAGATCTTCCACTTCCTGGTCGGAGACTTTAATCTTCCGGTTCTTTATCTCCTGTTTGATCAGTTCCTGCCCGATCAAATTTTCCATTGTGTTCAGTCTGAGCTGGTCCTCACTGAGGAAAGTACCATATTGCTGTAAATAACGGAGGTACACCTGGTTAAAATCCCGGTCGGAGATCTTTACCCCGTTCACCCTGGCGGAAGGACCTTTATAGAAAACCAAGGTACCTGCGTCACCTAAGCGCGGAATGGCATAAAACAAACCAACAACCAGGCCTAAGACCAAAATAATAACAACCGGTTTCAGTAGTGTCGTCGACAACCGGCGCAGACGCATAATCCCAGCCAATAAAATTCCTCCTTAACAACTGATTTTACCTTACAATATCTTACAATATCGCAAGTAAATCCAAAATGACCATTGTAAGCACCAACCCTAATTGTACCTAAAGCCACAGATCTTGTCAATTCACACTCGCCATGAGTTTAGCGACTTTTTCCGCAACCAGTTCCTTGATGCGCTCCCGGTAGGTAGCCGGACATTTGGGGTTGGGAGTACGGGAAACCTGAAAATTGACCGGATCAACCCATTTACTCATCCCTCCTCCCCCTAAACCTAAGACAGTTGCACGCTCCTCCATCATAATGATGTTATAAATCCCCTCCCGGCCCGGAAGGGTGTAACCGCAGTTTTCCTGCTCCGCTACACTCCTTCTTTGCCGGTAAAGATAATACGGATAATATCCGGCCGTATGCAGCCGTTGCTTGCTGGCTTCCAACCAGCCGGCAACCCTTTCGGCGGCAATTTCCCCTTTCACTTCAGAAAAGTCCCACGTGGCCGCTCTTTTCGGGGCCAAAGTATGCACGGTAATATTTTCGCCCCGGTAAGCAAGGAGCTTTTCGAGGGAATAATCCCAATCTTCCTCTGTTTCCCCGGGTAAACCAGTAATCATATCCATGTTTAAGCAGGGAAAGTCCAGGGCGCGCACTAAAGCCACCGCCGCTTCCAACTGGGCCACCGTATGCTGCCGCCCGATCCGCGCCAGGGTTCGGGGGTTGAGGGTTTGCGGATTAACACTGACCCGGGTGACCCCATAATCCTTGAGCAGTTTTAATTTGTCCCTGTCCAAAGTATCGGGACGTCCGGCTTCAACCGTGTATTCCAACAGTTCCGCCAGGGGGAAGCAGCGGTGAATCCGTGCAAGCAAGTCCCCTAATTGCGCCCGGCTTAAGACCGTAGGGGTTCCACCCCCGATGTAAAGCGTGGCCGGGGTAAGACCAAGCCGGGTAAGGACTTTTCCGATCTCTTCAATTTCGTAAGCCAGGGCGGTTAAAAAACCCTCCACCAAATGCGCATGGGTGGTTAAGGGATAAGAAGCAAAGGAACAATAATGACATTTCGTCGGACAGAAGGGAATCCCCACATAAATACTGATCCGCCCCGCAACCTTTTGGAAAAAAGGCCTCTGAACCTCCCCCACCGCGGCCAAGAGGGCGGCTTTCTCCGGACCAAGCATAAACTGGTCTTCCAATTTCTCCTTCACTTCCGCCGGGCTAAACCCTAAATCCCGCAGGTAATGGTAGATTTTGCTCGGACGGACGCCGGTCAGAATCCCCCACGGCAGCACCGGCCGGCCGGTTCTTTGGAGTAATAACAGGACTCCTTTGCGCACCATCTCCTTTTGGCGTTGCGCAAAAGCGTCCATTCCGTAGCGGGGATCGCCAATCTCCCGGTCGGTAAAGGTTACTTCGGCGGTCTGCCGCCCGCCGATCCATCCCCGGCAGGTAAGCCCCTCCTTCGTCCCGCTGACCGTTATTTCGATCCGGTAGTCGGCGGATCCAGTGCCAAAAACCGCCTCCGGATCGGCCGCGCGCACCATATTTTCCATATTCGCTTCGTTTCCTGGTAAATTACACGCCAGTTCATAAGAAGCCATCGTTTCCCCACCAAACTATTTAGCAAAAAGCCTTACCGACGATAGAAATCTGGATTACACTAACCATTCTCACCAAAGCTGGTACACCCTAGTGGATTTACCTCTCTTCATGCGCCCCAGCCCGAGAGCGCGAGCCACTACTTGAGAAACGGATTGATCTGCTTTTCCCGTCCGATGGTCGTCTCCGGACCGTGCCCGGGGAAAACCCGGGTCGCGTCGGGCAGTTGCACCAGCCGCTGCAAACTCCGGTCCAAAGTCGCCTGGTCGCCACCGGGCAGATCCGTCCGGCCAATACTCCCGGCAAAAAGCGTATCCCCACTAAACAACAGGAGCGACGTGGAGACACAGATGCCACCCGGAGTATGCCCCGGAGTATGAAGAATCTTCAGCATTTGCGCACCCAGGCAAAGAACATCGCCATCGGCCAACAGTTGGTCCGGCTTGATGATGATTTGCCGGCCAAAAACAGCCGACAGGTTAAGCTGCGGATTGGCCAACATCGCGGCGTCGGCGGCATGGACGGCGACAAGAGCACCCGTCTCGGATTTTAACTCATTGGCCCCGCCAATATGGTCGTAATGGCCGTGGGTCAGCAGAATATACTTTAACTGCAAATTATTCTCCTTAAGCGCCGCCAGGATCTCCTGCGGCGGACCGCCCGGGTCAAAGCAGGAGGCTTCCCGGGTTTCTTCATCCCACAACAGATAGCTGTTGACTTCCAGTTCGCCCAGGACAAACCGTTGCAGTCTCATGTTTGTCCCTCCCTTAATTATTTAACGGTTTTAGCGGATCGGCCCAATCCGCTTGAGCGGCCAAAAACGCCAAAAAGCCCGGCCGATAATATTTTCCCGGGGGAGCGGTCCCCAATAGTGACTATCCCAGCTTTGGTTCCGGTTATCCCCCAAAACGAAATACTCATCTTCACCCAGGGTCAGCGGTCCAAATTCATAGATGGGGCGCCGCTCCGGGGCAATATACTCCTCGGTGAGGGGGACACCGTCAACCCATACCTTGCCTTCGGTAATCGCCACCGTTTCACCGGGCAAGGCAACGATCCTTTTGATAAAATCATCTAGTTTTACCGGTTTACCCTGGCGCCCCTGTTGTTGGTTGGCTAGATAATTGGCGTTTTCCGTAGGGTGGAAAACAACAATCTCACCGCGTCTGGGTTCGCGAAAACGGTAAGATACTTTCTCCACTAAAAAACGGTCCCACTCGATGATCGCCGGACGCATTGACGGACTGGGGACATACCGCGCTTCCACGACAAAAGTACGCAAGAGCAAAAACAGGACTAATGCAGGGAGTACGACCTCAAGAATCTCCCGGAAGATACTTTTCAGTTTCAAAGCCAATCTCCTCCCAGATAACGAAGCGGAATCGATCGACATATAAATAATGAAACGAAAAAAAGGAGCGACGGTTCCGCCTCGCGTCAAAAATCATATTATAAAAGGCCCCCAAAATACGGGAGGGCCTTGTATTACGAGATAAACGGAGCCTTTCCAAAAGAAAGAAATTTTTACGGGAACTTACCGGTCCACCGCTTCTTTCAGTGCTTTTCCAGGTTTAAATACCGGTACCTTCCTGGCTTTGATTTCGATGGCAGCTCCGGTCTGTGGATTCCGTCCCATCCGGGCGCTCCGCTCTTTCACCTCGAAACTGCCAAAACCAACCAGTTGAATCTTGTCTCCTTTGGATAATGTTTCGGTCATCACTGAAAAAAGCGCGTCAATCGCTTTCCCCGTATCTTTCTTCGTCAAACCACATCTTTCGGCGACTTCATCGATGAGCTCAGTTTTGGTCATTAACCTTCACCTCCTTCTAGTGCACCAACCGGCGCATTATGGAAAGTAGTATTCAATACTTACCTTGGAAATTGCAATTATCTATTCTAGATAATTCCCCGTTCTCCTTCCGACTAACCGAAAAAATATTTTGTTGGGCCTTGTCAGATCGCTTCTTTTGCGGTTTTCGCGAAAAAATTAAAGCCGTGCTTTACACGGCTTCCCCAGCTATGCGGGAGTTTTAAATAATAATGCAGATCAGCCCACCACTGCCTTCATTCAAAATTTTGGTCAACGTTTCCTGTAGTTTTTCCTGGGCATGCGGTGGCATCCGGCTTAGTTTAGCTTGAATCCCCTCTTTCACCAGGTCATGTAGGGTTTTTCCAAAAAACTCGGTCTTCCAGATCCCTTCCGGATCTTTCTCAAATTCCTCCGATAAAAAGCGGACAAATTCTTCGCCTTGTTTTTCCGTACCGACCACCGGGATGACTTCCGTCTGGATATTCGCTTTGATAAAGTGGTATGATGGGGCGGCGGCGCGGATGCGCACCCCACACCGGCTCCCCTGCTGAATAAGCTGGGGTTCGGCGAATTCAATCTCATCCATTTGCGGCATAACCAGACCGTAACCGGTCTGCCGTACTTGTTCAAGCGCCCCGGCAACCTTTTGGTATTCCTTTTTAATCCCGGCCAGTTCTTGAATACTCCGTAAAAGGTCCCCATTGTTCCGCAAGGAAAGACCGGTCATTTCCTGTAACACTTGATAGAACAGGTCTTCGGCCGTTTGGATCCGGATTACGGCTGTACCCTTTCCTAAATCGACCTTATCAAGAACTACCGCCGCCATGTGTTCGACCTTACCCAGGCTGGCCAAGGCTTCTTCGATATCTTTCACTTTCTCCACGGCCGCCACCGCCGACCACACCGCTTCCTCGTACGCGCAACGGAGCCAATGGGCGGTCGGCAGTTCTTCGATCCACTCCACAAAATTAACCTGAATCTCCCGGACCGGGAACATCTTTAACACACTCTGCATAATCCGGTTCACATCATCCGCTTCCATCCGCAAACAATCAACAGACAACACCGGGACCTTGTATTTCTCCTGTAAACTGGCGACCAACGCTAAAGTCGCCGTGTCCTCCGGATGAGTAGAGTTCACAAGGACAATAAAGGGTTTCCCAAGGGCAGTCAACTCGGCCACGACCTTTTCCTCGGCCGGCAGATAGTTCTCCCGTGGAATCTCGGTAATACTCCCGTCGGTCGTGATCACCAAACCGATGGTGGAATGGTCCTGGATTACTTTTTTCGTGCCCATCTCCGCCGCCGCTTGGAAAGTAACCGGTGTGGTGCTCCAGGGGGTGATCACCATACGTGGTCCCTGCTCATCTTGATAACCCCTGGCCCCCTCAACCGTATAACCGACACAGTCCACCATCCGTACCTTTAATTCCACCTGGTCAAAACGGAGGGGAACCGCCTCATCCGGAATAAACTTGGGTTCCGTCGTCATAATCGTTTTGCCGGCGCCACTTTGCGGCATTTCATCCTGGGTACGCTCCCGTTGGTGCTGATCGTTGATGTTCGGCAAGACCATCAATTCCATAAAACGCTTGATAAAAGTGGACTTCCCGGTCCGCACCGGTCCGACAACGCCAATATAGATGTTACCATCGGTGCGTTCGGCGATATCTTTGAAGATATCAAACCGTTCCAATCCTCCTCCCCCCTTTTCTCCTTCAAGTTCACCTAAAACGTCAAGTGCCTTTAACACACCTCCCCAAACGCCTCAACTTCTTTGTCCTCCGATCCCGCAGTTATGATCTCAATATATATACAACCGAAGACGAACCGTTATGCCATTTTTACCTAAATTCCCCGATCGATCGTGGGTCGCCCGGAACACCGTTCTGCTTATCTATATGAAAAACAAGCCAAAAATAGGACAAAAAAACAACCCTTCCGGGTTGCTTTCACTCTCTTGGGCATGCTCTTTTCTTCTTGGCCGAAACTTAATACGCCACTCATCTGCCGCCGGCCGGCAATCCATAGAGAAACCATCCTGCGCGCTTTTGCCTTTTTCACTTGCCTCCGTTTGCTGGAACTTATAGAGAAAGGAGCAAAGTAGCAAAATCTTGCGGCCCCTTCCCAAAAAGCCAGTAGGTTTTGGCCTCCCCGGTGCTGCTGATCTCGTTCACCCCGATCTGTACCGGGATTTCCCGTTGTCCAGGAGTAACGCCCAAATTAGCCAGGGCAATGGCAACGGTTAAAAAATAGCCGTGTTGAACCGGAATCGACCACACCTCGACACTGGCCTGGCGCCAGAAGGCCCCGGAGATGTTCAAAAGAGGTTCTTTAATCTTACTGCTGGGCAACAGATATAAGGTCACCGGATCGGAATCCGGCGGCCAAAAAGAGAGCCGCAGATGGTCGCTGCCTTGAAAATCCAAGGAGAAATCATCTTGAAAAGTTAAAAAAGGATCCTTCACCGAAAAGCCTAAATATAAATGCTCCTGATCGAAACCGGTGTACAGACGGATCCGTAAGCCGCCGGGCAAAGAAAAATCATAGGCCGCCGTCTTTTCCGCCCAAACTTGCTCCGGTAAAGCGCCGTGCAAACCGTCATCAACCCGGACGGCTTTAAAAGACGTGGTCGCCGCTACGGAGAGGGTTTCCATCACCAACAGCAAAAACAACAGCAGAAAGCCGGTTTTAACCAGTTTTTTCGTCACTTTGATCGCTCCTTTCCGCCGCCGGATGTCGGTGCCATCTTCGGCACGGACCGGACAGATCCCTTTTGCGGAATTGCTGGAAACCCCGGCGTCGTTTAGTCAAGCGTCTCCATTTCTGAACGGCGCTGCCGGATCATTAGTTCTTCCACCGCTTGGCGGGGTGGATAATCCTCGAACAACACTTGATACATCTTTTCAATAATCGGCAATTCCACCTGGAACTTTTTACTGAGGGCATAGGCCGCTTTCGTGGTAGGAACGCCTTCCACCACCATTGGTGTCGAAGCCAGGACTTCTTCAAGACGGCGTCCTTTCCCGATCTCCCGGCCCGCCCAGGCGTTTCGGCTATGGCGACTGGCGGCCGTTACAAAGAGATCGCCCAACCCCGACAGGCCGGAAAAAGTCACCGGATTGGCCCCCATCGCCACTCCCAAGCGGCGCATTTCCGCTAAAGCCCGCGTTACCAAAGCGGCTTTGGTGTTGTCGCCAAAGTTCAAGCCGTCACAGATCCCGGCGGCCATGGAGAAAACATTCTTCAAGGCGCCACCAAGCTCCACGCCGAGCCGGTCCTGATTCGTATAGACCCGGAAATATGGCGACATAAAAACCTCTTGCACCAGTTCGGCCACTTTTAAATCGGGGGCCGCCACGACGGTGGCCGAAGGCAGGCGACGACTCACTTCTTCCGAATGGTTTGGCCCCGAAAGGGCTACGATTTCCCGGCGGAGGGCGGGCAGTTCTTCTTTAAGAACCTGGGTCAGGGTTTTTAGCGTTTGGATCTCCACCCCTTTTCCGGCGTTGACCACAACCGTCTCCGGCGCAAGGTACGCGGTGAAAAGTTTCGCCGTGGTCCGTAACCATTGGGAAGGAACGACAAAAGTCATAAGTTCCGCATCTTTTGCTACCTCCTCCGGATCGGTGCTGGCCGTCAATTCGGCGGGCAAGACCACTCCGGGCAGAAAACGTTCATTGGTGTGATTCTGATTGATCTCGGCCATCGTTTCTTGCTCATAAGCCCACATTTTAACCTGGTGTCCGTTCTCCGTCAATAATTTGGCAAGCGCAGTTCCCCAGCCCCCTGCTCCGACAACTCCAATCTTCATTTCAGATCCTCCTTCGCCTTTTTCCGCAAGATTTTGTTTTCGGTGCCGTTCATAATCCGCTGAATGTTGGCGCGATGTCGAAAGATGGCCAAGGCGCAGGCCAGTACAGTGTATAAAAGCAGAATTTTTTCACCCGGATAGAAAAGCAAACAACTCAAGGGCAGGCCAATCGCCGCAATCATGGAGGCAAGGGAGACGTAACCGCTCAACAGCAAGGTGATGATCCAGAGGGGAGCGATGATCAATAGTGTTTCCGGCGCTAAAACAATAATGGTCCCGAACGAGGTGGCGATTCCTTTACCTCCCTTAAATTTAAACTGCAGCGGCCAGTTGTGGCCGGCAATCACCGCCAGACCGCACCACGGAGCGATTTCGGGAACGCCCAGCCAGCTACCGATCAGACTGCCAATGATCCCCTTTAAGGTATCGCCGACCAAGACAATCAACCCGAAGAGCGGTCCCAGAATCCGGTAAACATTGGTGGCGCCCGGATTTCCGCTCCCGCGTTTCCGCAGATCCACCCGGGAAATAAGCGCAATCAATTCCCCAAACAAAAGGCCACCGAGAAGATAACTAAGGAGAACTGCCAAAATTACCCGCATAATGTACACTCCCGCTTATTTATGTTATGCTTTCGCTTTCGCCCGTACCAAAAAGTGAAGGGGCGAACCGGTGAAACCAAAGTTTGCTCTAATTTGGTTCTCTAAAAAACGGCGAAAGGAAAAATGCATCAGCGCCGGGTCATTTACCCACAATTGAATAGTGGGGGGCTTGACCTTAACTTGTGTTGCATAATAAACCTTGAGTTGTTTTCCTTTACGGGATGGCGGCTGGTGGCGGAGCAAAGCTTCGCGGAGCAGCGCGTTCAAAGCCCGGGTTGGGATCCGTTTGCTATACTCATTCGCCACATTAAAAACTTCCGGCAGGACTTTTTGCACACGTTGTCCGGTTTTAGCCGAGATAAAAAGGACCGGCGCATACTCTAAAAAGGAAAGCTCCGTACGGAGTCGCTCGATAAACACTTGCGCAGTCCGGCTGTCTTTTTCCACCAGATCCCATTTGTTGACAACCAAGATCACCGCTTTCCCGGCTTCATGGGCGATCCCGGCAACTTTTTTATCTTGCTCGGCCAGGAAATCGGTGGCGTCCAGCACCACAAGGACGACATCCGCCCTTTCCACCGCCCGGATGGCCCGGAGGACACTATAATACTCAACAGCCTCCTCCACCCGGGCTTTACGCCGGATACCAGCGGTGTCCACCAGGATATAGTTGGTCCCACCGTACTGAAAAGGAGTGTCAATCGCATCGCGCGTTGTTCCCGGGATGGGACTGACGATCACCCTTTCCTCCCCCAAGATCGCGTTGAGCAGAGAAGACTTGCCGGTATTCGGACGCCCAATAATAGCAACGCGGATCGCTTCCTCTACTTCTTGTTCTTGGGGCGGAAATTCGGCCACGGTTCGGTCCAAAAGGTCGCCCAGGTTTAAGGCGTGCTCCGCCGAGACCAGAACCGGCGGGCCAAAACCCAGGGCGTAAAAGTCGCTGGCCAGAGCCGGATCATAGGTGTCGGCTTTATTCGCCACCAAGATCAAGGGTTTCTGTGCTTTCCGCAAAAGATCGGCGATTTCCCGATCCAAAGGATGAAGACCCTCTCTGGCATCAACGACAAACCAGATCACATCGGCTTCGTCAATCGCCAACATGGCCTGGCTATAAACTTTGACGTCAAAAACATCCTTTTTGTTACTGGTAATTCCGCCGGTGTCCACCAGCAAAAAAGGTTTTCCCATCCATTCGGTCTCCCGATAAAGCCGGTCTCGGGTAATCCCGGGGGTGTCTTCCACAATCGCCAGCCTCTCCCCGATAATCCGGTTAAACAGAGCGGATTTTCCCACGTTCGGGCGGCCAACAATCGCCACAATTGGTTTGGGCATTACTCTTCCTCCAATCCAAGCAATGTCTTGACCACGGCTTCACCGTCTACGGGAAGGACTTTCACCGGGTAGGAAATGCGTGCCCGCAACTCGTCCACCGTCATGCCGTCTAAAAAGTCATTCTCCGGCCGGCGGAGCATAACCTGGGGTAGCAACAGGCAGGTTTCCGGCTTTAGGGTGGTCTCCACCAACGCACGCTGGATATCAACCCCGGTGACCAGTCCGGTCACTGTGACTTCCGGTCCGAAAAAATGGTTGGTTACCGGTAAGATCGCCAATTCAATCCGGGGAAATACCTTCGTAAACATGTGGCGCAGCTCCGTCCAGAGCCCTGCCGCACCTGTTCCGGTCACAACCGTATAATGACCGGGGCAGGGGTCTTCCCGGTGCCGCCCGGCCGCTTTGAATTTATACAAAGCCTGTTGAAACTCGGTTTTGAATAACGGCCACAAACCGACCCCATTTTCCAGTTGGAGCAGATCCTCATACGCCTCCAGCGGCGGGAACTCCTCCTGCGCCTGGAGGTAAAACTCATCAGCCGCAAAAACCAGCCTGCTCCCATAGTCTTCAAGAAATTGCCGCTGCGCGGCGTGGACAATCTCTAACACCGCCCGGGCCTCATCCGATGAAAAGAGGCGCAAAGGTGAAAGCAAAGCGCGGTGTCCGGTCAACCCCACCGGAACAATGGCCAGCGTTTGGAGGTGTGGCCAAAACGCTCCCAGGTCGGCAATGGTTTTTTCCAGAACCGGACCGTCGTTGATTCCGGGGCAAAGGACCGCCTGGGCATGAAAATGACAGCCCCAAGCCGCCAGGCGCTGAAGGTGGGCGAGAAGATCCCCCGCCCGTCTGTTGCGCAGCAGGCGCCTTCTTACCTCCGGATCGGTGGCATGGACCGAAATGTAGAGCGGGCTTAGCCGGAGCCGGTGAATTCTTTGCCAATCGTCCGCGGTCAAATTGGTTAATGTAATATAACTTCCTTGCAAAAAGGAGAGCCGGTAATCATCGTCTTTAATGTATAAAGAAGACCGTAGTCCCCGCGGCATCTGGTCGACAAAACAGAAAAGGCAACGGTTGTGGCAACGCTTAATGCCATCAAAGACGGCCGCCTGAAAGGACAATCCCAACCCTTCGGTCTCGGCCTTCTCCACCTCGTACTCCCAATACTCGCCGTTTTCTTTTTCCACTTCCAAAACAAGGTGTTCCTGGGCTTCCGCCAATTGATAAGCAATCAGATCGGGAATCCTTTGCCCGTTGATCTTGACGATCCGGTCCCCGGGCTGTAAACCAAGGCGGAAAGCTAAACTATGAGGCGTCACGGACGCAATTACGGCCGCGGGTTTTGGCTTACGCAAAGTAGCTTCTTCCTTTGATCAACGTTAAAAACACTGGTCTAGTTTCTCCTTTCCCAATCCAACTCCGTTTGTCATTTCCCAAATTGCGAGTGAAGAGCAGAAAAAAGGAGAAAATAAGGGCGAAAGGAGGTTTTGCCATGTCCTGGCGACGCTTTGGCGTTAAGTTTGCCGTCACCTGTGCCGCAATTTTAAGCCTTGGCTACCTCTTACCCGTCTTTTCTGTCCTTCCGGTTTCCACAACGGTCAGCGTGGGGCTGACCATTGCCGGTCTCCATTCCTTCGTGGAAACGGTCCTTTTAAAAAAAGAAGTCTTACCCTTCACCCATGGTTTAATCAGCTTTTTCCTTTCTTTGTTTGCGCTGATCGGTTTAAAAATGGTTACCACCATCGATTTTTCCTGGCTAGGTTTACTCCTGGTGGCGCTGATCAACGGCCTGGTTGATCTTATTATTCCCGCAACCCTAAAATAAAGCGAAAGCGCCGTAGTGTTCAGCGCCGCCCGGTATGGCCAAAACCACCGTCCCCGCGCCCGGTCTCATCCAATTCGGCACAGGGAAGCCATGTACTCCTTACTACCGGAGCCACCACCAGCTGTGCGATACGGTCGCCCCGTTTAATCGGGAATCCGTTCCGGCCGTGGTTAATCAAAAGGACTTTAATCTCGCCCCGGTAATCCTGGTCAATCGTTCCCGGGGCATTCAACACGGTAACCCCAAACTTGGCCGCCAAACCGCTGCGGGGCCGGATCTGTGCTTCGTAGCCGGCCGGCAGCGCGATGGCAATCCCAGTTGGGATTAAGGTGTACTCTCCGGCGGGCAGGAGAACCGTCTCTTCGACCGCGGCCAGCAGATCCATGCCAGCCGCCCCGTCCGTCATGTACTGCGGTAAAGGAAGATCAACCGCGTGCGTCAGTTTTTTAATTTTAATCTGAATCGGTGGCCACATTATTCTTCCATCCTTTGGCGATCACTTCGTCTTCCTCTTGAAAGGGACCCAACGCGGCCAGGGTAACCTGTTCTTCAGTGAAAAGATCGTTGGCAATCCGAATTAAATCTTCCGCCGTCACCCGTTCGACAGCCGCCAACACTTCTTCGGGCGGGATAAAACGGCCATAAAACAATTGGGACTTCGCCAAGCGGCTCATCCGGTTGGTTGTATTCTCCAGACTGAGCCAGAGGTTCCCTTTGATCTGTTCTTTCGCCCGGTTTAATTCTTCAGGCGGTACCGGCTCCGCCCGTAGACGCTTTAGTTCTTTCCAGATCAGCGCCAGGACCCGGGCGAAGTTTTTCCGGCTGGTTCCGGCATAGATGGAGAACAGACCGGTATCCCGAAACGCTGCGTAATAAGTACCTGTGGAATAGACCAGTCCACGCTCTTCCCTTAACTCTTGGAATAAACGGGAGGAAAAATTGCCCCCCAAGAGGTTGTTGAGTACCAATAAAGCATAGCGGTCCGGGTGTTGCCGGTGGAAACCGGGAACCCCAATGCAAAGGTGAACCTGTTCGGTGTCTTTCTTCCGCAAACAGGTTGTCCCGTTGGTCTGGACCGGAGTCCCCTCCGCCGGTGTAAAACTCCCCCGTAATTTTCGCCAAAAAGCATCGCATTCCTTTAAAAGCTGACCAACCTCGAAATTGCCCGCAATGGCCAAGCAAGAATTTTCCGGCGTGTAAAACCGTTCCTTATAGCGGATTAAATCGTCACGGCTGGTCTTTAAGATGGTTTCTGGTGTCCCCAGAATCGGATGCCCGAGGGGGTGATCTTTCAGCAGGGTCTGGACCAGAAGGTCGTAGATTAGTTCGTCGGGATTGTCTTCGTACATCCGGACCTCTTCGAGGATGACATTTTTCTCTTTTTCCAGTTCTTCCGGGGCAAACAAAGGATTGATCACCATATCGGCCAGCAGATCCAGGCCCAAACGTAGATGCTGATCGAGGATTTTCACATAGTAGCAGGTGTATTCTTTGGTGGTAAAAGCGTTCAAATGTCCCCCCACCGCATCAATGGTTTCCGCAATTTTCCGGGCCGACCGCTGCTCAGTTCCTTTGAAGAGCATGTGCTCGAGCAGATGCGAAATGCCTTGTTCCGTGGGGGATTCGTTCCGTGAACCGCAAGCCACCCAGAAACCAATCGCGACGGAACGAACGTTTGGGATCTGTTCATAGACTAAGGTTAAGCCGTTATCCAGTTTTGTTTGGTTCAACATGCGTCAAATCTCCTCATTCTGATTCTTGGTAAACATATTCTCCAGAAAGCGGCGGCGTAAACATTCTCTTTTCGGTTGTTTTGGCTCGGTTTGCACGGTACTTGCCACCTATGAAAAGATCCTGGAACCCGGTTTTATTCGCGATGCAACTGGAAAACCCCTTTCTTTTCCGGATAATTGCAATCAATCCTTTACTTTATACTATATATTTTGTTTCTATATATTTAAGCTATTATAAAGAACCACTCCACTCTTAAATTTGCAATCCTATCCTCACCTGGCTTAATCTACATAAAGGTTTCCGCCCAACCGAGCGCGAACTAATTAAAGCGATTAATTTATGTTAACATGAGGGATAATTAAATGGAGCAAAACATTCTCACCACTGTCCTGGCGCTTTTAGTTTACCTTTCTTCCGCTCTGTTTGGAGGCAACAACGCAGCAACCGATCCGCAACGCCCGCCCACCGCCAGCCTGGAGCAATCCCCCTCCCCGGTTGCCGTTTTACCGTCAACCGTAGCGGTTTCGGCGGATGTGGCCAGCATGCGCACCGAACCCGTAACGAAAGCAAACGTCATTCGCCAGCTTAATAAGGGGACCGTACTCACCGTTGAAGACGAAAAGGACGGCTGGTACCAAGTGACCGACGGAGAAGGCAATTCCGGCTGGATTGTGAAATGGGCGGTAAAACCCGGTTATGTTACGGTTCCGGCAACCTTGCAGCAACGGGAAGTCCTGGGCTACTACGCGGAAAGTTACAACGGGGATTCCCGCGCCTTAAACTCTTTTGTGCAAAATACCGGCACCATTACGACCATTGCGCCTTTTTTCTACCGGGTTGACCAAGACGGAAAAGTCAGTGGTCAGACCAAACCCCAATTGATCCAGGCAGCAAAGAGTACCGGTGTGAAGATCTTGGCGGTCGTCACGAACATTGATTCCTCTTCCAATTTTAGCAAAAAGACAGTAAGCTCCCTCTTAAGAAATAAAACCGCCCGGAGCACAGCGGTCAGAGAAATCCTTAATCTGCTAAAGGAGAACGGGTATTCCGGGGTCAATATCGACTTTGAAGGAGTCCCGCCGGCCGACCGGCCATATTTAACCGCCTTCTTCCGTGAACTGGCCGCTACCTTACGGGCCAATAATTTACTGGTCACTGCCGCCCTGCCCGCCAAAACCGCGGCCGAAGAGTGGTCCACCTGGTCGGGGGCGTATGACTACCAAGCAATCGCCCCTTACCTGGATTTAGCGGTCCTGATGACTTATGACCAACATTATGCAGGTGGAGCGGCCGGCCCCGTCGCCGCCCAGGCTTGGGTTGACAGCGTCTTGACTTATGCGCTCCGTTATTTTGCCCCGCAAAAACTGGTCATGGGCATTGCCGCCTACGGGTACGACTGGAGCGACCGTTCCGGGCGGGCTTTAAACTACGCCGCCATCCAATCTTTAATCACTAAACACAAAGTAGCCCCAAAATGGCACGAAGAGTATAAGACGCCCTACTTCACTTACACCGAAGGCGGGGTCCGCCATGAAGTATGGTATGAAAACCGCCGGAGTACCGCAGCCAAACTGGAATTGGTTGACAAATACAACCTCCGCGGGATCGCCATTTGGCGTTTGGGTTACGAAGATCCGGGCATCTGGAATCTGTTTTGACCATCCCGGTTCCGTTCCCGTTGGCCCCATTTTTAAACAAGACACAGAAAGAGGAGAGCATACCCCCGGTTGCTTGGGGGAAAGCGCTCCTCTTTTTCGTTGGTCTCTTCGTTTTTCGGAAGGTAAATTATTTAAAGATCCGGTTGGCAATCTTGAGCAGGACCAGAACCAAAAGGGCGCCAAGGATAATCGCCAAATAAGGAATGACGGTTTGGACATTGAGGGCGGCACTTTGCCCGAACACATTCATTACCCGGGCCACACCGGGAATCTGGTACTGTTCGAGCAGGGGAAGCGAGCCCACAAGCAGACCGATAATTAAGGACCAGATCTGATGCTTATTCATAAATAAGACCATCAAGACGAAAGTAATAAATAACGTTACGCCATATCCTTTCACCCAACCGAGATTGATATAAATTTTTTGCGTGTTGATCACCAATGTTTCAGTGGTGTCGGTGATCATCGGTCTCAACAGAAAAAAAACGGCAATGACCGCAAAGGCACTGAAGAGAATCGTACTTAAGTGGTCACGTAATTCTGTCCCTTTCATGAAAACACCCCTCCTAAAAATTAAAGCCCTTAAGGAAAGGCAGTATCCGAATCCGGGCCAATCTTTGTTGGCACCGATTCACCGTCGCCTGTCGTGCATACTAACTAAAAGGTTCGGTAATATGCCCTTCCTTGTAGATAATAATAATTCGCCCAGGATCAAATTATACCTTCTTTTGTGTCCGCTCCTTTTCCCCTAAAAGGCCCCGGCTCCCTGCGCACGCACGAACAAAAACGGGGCCGGCAATTATTTCTGTTCTCAACACACAGGAAAAGAGAAAAAGCCCTTGACTCTTCCTAATAATCTGCTTATAATTATGTTTGTTGTTTTGGTTTAGCTATGGTAAACTTTAAGTTTAATTTAATTAAGATGCGACAAGGATGAAGTTGATGAAAATCGGGGAAAAAATCAGACGATTACGGATCAAAAACCAACTAACCCAGGAGGAACTGGCCAATCGTTGCGAGTTATCGAAAGGCTTCATCTCCCAAGTGGAGCGGGATCTAACTTCCCCCTCGATCGCAACCTTGCTTGACATCCTGGAATGCTTAGGAACAAACATTAAAGATTTTTTCAACGAAACGGTTGATGAAAAAATTGTTTTCAAACGAGACGATATTTTTATCCGTGAAGATCCGGAGCTAAAGCACCAAATTCATTGGATTGTGCCCAACTCCCAGAAAAACCGGATGGAACCCATCCTGATCACGCTGGAGCCGGGAGGCACTACCAAAGTGGATGACCCCCACGATGGCGAAGAATTTGGTTATGTTTTGGCCGGTTCCATCAATCTTCATCTGGGTAAACAGGTCTTCAAGGCCAGAAAGAACGAGAGCTTTTATTTTAAGGCCGTCGTTAGCCATTATCTCTCCAATCCCGGCACCATCAACGCGAAAGTATTATGGGTTTCAACGCCACCCAGTTTTTAACGGCCGTTGGATTACCGGCGTGACGGAGGGAGGAAACAATTGACTACTACCAACACGGGGGGCAGTGCAGTGCAGCAAAATATCATTGAACTGGTCGACATCTGCAAGGATTATAACGGAACGGAAGCGCTGAAAAACATCAACCTGTATATCCGCAAGAATGAATTTTTGACTCTACTTGGGCCCAGTGGTTGCGGGAAAACAACAACCTTGCGGATCATCGGCGGCTTTGAAGAACCCACCAGCGGCGACCTGCTCTTTAACGGGGTGAAAATCAATGATCTCCCGCCGTATAAACGCCGGGTCAACACGGTCTTTCAAAAATACGCCCTTTTTCCCCACCTGAACGTCTTTGAAAACGTGGCCTTTGGCTTGAAGATCAAAAAATTGGATAAAAAAACGATCGAAAAGAAAGTCCGGAACATGCTCACCCTGGTTAACCTGGCCGGCTTTGAAGAGCGGGAGATTGATTCGTTAAGCGGGGGCCAACAGCAAAGGGTGGCCATTGCCCGCGCTTTGGTCAACGAGCCGGAGGTCCTACTCCTGGACGAACCTTTGGGCGCCCTTGACCTGAAGTTACGTCAGGAGATGCAGATTGAACTGAAGAATATGCAAAAACGACTGGGCATCACTTTTGTCTACGTCACCCATGACCAAGAGGAAGCCCTTTCCATGTCCGACACCGTTGTGGTTATGAAAGACGGGACCATTCAACAGATTGGGACCCCTATTGACATCTATAATGAACCGAAAAACGCTTTTGTCGCCGATTTTATCGGTGAAAGCAACATCATTGACGGTGTGATGCTCCGCGATTATCTGGTGCAGTTCGCCGGTTTGGATTTTAACTGTGTTGACCGGGGTTTTGCCGAAATGGAACCGGTCGATGTGGTGGTTCGTCCGGAGGACATCCAAGTGGTGGCCGAAGACGAGAGCAAACTGAAAGGGGAAGTCAAGGCCGTAACTTTTAAAGGTGTACACTATGAAATGCTGATTGACAGCACGGCCTTCCGTTGGAAGATTCACAGTACAGAGATGGCACCGGTCGGTGCCAAAGTCGGGTTGAAAATTCTCCCCGACGCCATTCACATCATGAAAAAGGTGGCCACAAAATGAAGAAAAATTGGCTCAGTTATCCCTATCTCGTTTGGATGTTCCTCTTCATCTTTCTCCCCCTCCTCCTGGTGCTCTTTTACAGTTTAACCACCCGGACGGAGGACGGGCTCCGTTTTACGCTCGCGCACTTTCAGCGGTTTATGGAGCCCATTTATCTTCGTGTCCTCTTCCGCTCGGTTAAGTTGGCCTTATTCAGTACGGTGATCTGCCTGATCCTGGGTTATCCCATGGCCATGATTCTAGCCGGGAATGGCTTCAAACGGAAGCAGGTCATGGTTTTTCTCTTTGTGGTGCCGATGTGGATGAACTTTCTGCTCCGCACTTATGCCTGGATGACCCTTCTGGAAAAAACAGGCCTGATCAACACCTTCCTTTCCTGGTTGGGCTTGCCCCCGCTCAATCTGCTTTATACGGAGGAAGCGGTTGTTCTGGGGATGGTCTATAATTTTCTTCCTTTTATGGTGCTCCCCATCTATTCGGTGCTCCGGAAAATTGATAAAAGCCTGATTGAAGCCGCCGAGGACCTGGGTGCCGACGGATTTACGGTTTTCCGGAAAGTCATTTTCCCGCTGAGCCTGCCCGGGGTACTCTCCGGAATCACCATGGTCTTCATGCCCGCGGTCACCACCTTTGTCATCTCCCGTCTTTTAGGCGGCGGCCAGTTCACGCTCATTGGCAATCTCATTGAACAACAGTTCTTGCTGGTGGGTGATTGGAATTTCGGCTCGGCCATCTCTATGGTGATGATGCTGGTCATCCTGGTAAGCATCGGGGTGATGTCCAAGTACGAAAAGGAAAATGAAGGGAGTGGGCTCTTTTGACCCGGTTTTTGAAAAAAAGTTACGCCGCTTTGATCTACCTGTTTTTATACGCGCCCATCCTTATTCTCCTAGTTTTTTCCTTTAATGCTTCCAAATCAAGGGGAGTCTGGGCGGGGTTCACCCTGAAATGGTACCGGGAACTTTTCCAAGACCGGCAAATTATGAAAGCGCTCTATCATACCATCATTATCGCCGTGCTCTCTTCCACTATTGCCACGGTCATCGGTACCGCGGCGGCCATCGGAATTCACAACATGAAAAAGCTGAAGCGGAAGATTGTGATGAATCTGACCTATATCCCGGTGGTCAATCCGGATATCGTGACCGGCTTATCGTTGATGCTCTTGTTTATCTTCACCAACTTCCGGCTTGGTTTCGTCTCTTTACTCTTGGCCCATATTACCTTTAACATTCCCTATGTGATCCTTTCCGTCCTTCCTAAATTAAAACAGTTGGACAAAAACCTTTATGAAGCGGCTTTGGATCTGGGAGCCTCGCCCTTTTATGCCTACCGAAAAGTGATCCTACCCGAGATCATGCCGGGAGTCATTACCGGACTTCTACTCGCGTTTACCCTCTCCATCGACGATTTCGTGATCAGTTTCTTCACCACCGGTTCCGGGGTCTCCACCCTGTCGATCATCGTTTACTCAATGGCGCGGCGCGGGATCAATCCAAAGATTAACGCCCTTTCGACCTTGCTCTTTGTTACGGTCCTGCTGTTACTGGTAATTGTTAATTTGCGGACGTCCGGAACAACCAACGGGCAGAATAAAAAACAGGCCATTAATGGCAAATATTAACAGGACAACCACAATCGACAACTATATTGGACAAGGAGTGAATAAACATGAGCAAAAAAAGCCGTCTCCTGCTGGCGGCGGTCCTCTTGACGGCCGTTGCCTTAACCCTCTCGTCTTGCGGACGAGACAAACGGGTGGTGCTGAACGTCTACAACTGGGGCGATTATATCGATGAATCGGTGATCGATCTGTTCGAAAAAACCTACAACATTAAAGTAAATTACGATACTTTCAGCACCAACGAAGATATGTACGTCAAGATCAAGTCCGGCGGGGCCGACTACGATGTGCTCTTCCCTTCCGACTACACCATCGAACGGATGATTAAGGAAGATATGCTGCACAAACTGGATTTTAACAATATTCCCAACTATAAGTACATCGCCGACCGCTTCAAAAACCTTGATTATGACCCGGAAAACGAGTATTCCGTTCCTTACATGTGGGGAACCGTCGGTATTCTCTATAATAAAACGATGGTTGACGAACCGGTCACCAGCTGGCGGATTCTTTGGGACGAAAAGTACAGTAAACAGATCCTGATGCTAGACAGCCAGCGGGATTCCATCGGTGTCGCCTTGAAGATGCTGGGCTATGACATGAACACCCGGAATCTTGAGGAACTGGAAGCGGCCAAACAAGCGCTGATCCAACAAAAGCCGCTGGTCTTGGCTTATGTCGGTGACGATGTCAAGGACAAAATGGTTGCGGGGGAAGCGGCTTTGGCCGTGGTTTGGTCAGGCGATGCGGTCTTTATGAAACGGGAAAACCCGGATCTGGAGTATGCTCTCCCCAAAGAAGGGAGCAATCTTTGGGTCGACGCGATGGTCATTCCCAAAACCAGCAAACACAAGGCCGAAGCCGAACTCTTCATCAACTTCATGTGCGACCCGGAGATCGCCTTTAAGAATGCGGATTATATCGGCTACTCCAGTCCCCACACGGAAGTGGTGATAATGCTTGATCCGGAATTGGTGGCGGACAAGGCCGCCTACCCCTCAGAAGAAGATCTTGTCAATTACGATATCTTTAAAGACCTCGGCGATTATCTAAAAGTCTACGACCGGATTTGGACCGAGGTAAAATCCCATTAAAAAAAGAAGCGGACCAAATAAGGGCCGACCCCATCCCCCACCGGAAAGGAGGACGGGGCCGGCCTGTTTTTTTTCGCCACTTCCATCCCTTTACCCGACAATACTATTCTCAATCAAGCAAAAAAAATCCGCTCCGGCTTTTAACGGTACGGCGGTCAGACAAACTCCTTAGACCTTAAGATTCACTTTTGAACAGTGTCTCCTTTATAATAAGGAAGAGGGGTTAGCATAATATATTGATTGATCAATTTGTCCAAATCCATGCTCACCTTTAAAACATTACTACTGATTCCCTGTTCCCGATAATACCGGTAAAGCTCCTGCTTTTTTTCGTTAATCTGTCTCCGTAGCTCAGCTAGCTGCATTACAATCATCTTGCTCCTTCCCGTGCGGCTATATTTCCCTTTTCCGTTAACCGTAGTTGTTGGTTTGGAAAATACCGTCATTCTTATTATCGCCCTTTTTTCGCCCTTTTACCATAAGGCCTTTTCCCCATTTTTATCTAGTGATTAACCCCTAGATGCCGCCGTCTCGTTCCGGCCAGACAAAAAAGAGCGGCACCAAACCTTCTTCCTGCTTGGCAACGCTCCCTGTTTCCACCACCGTTTTCCCGTGTCAAACTCCCACACCGTACTTGATCTTTTCTTCACTCATTAGCGTATATATATTGACCTACTGCCCATCAAGCTTTACGATCCCTTCTTTCACCGCCGTCACGATCAGTTCAGCCGTATTCGTCACATTTAGCTTTTTCATAATATTGGCCCGGTGGTTTTCCACCGTCTTGAGGGCAATCATCAACCGTTCGGCAATCTCCCGGTTTTTATAACCTTTCACGATCAACTGCAGTAATTCAATTTCGCGGGGGGTCAGGTTCCGACCCGGGTTTTCCTTTTCCGTGATATAATCCTCAACTAAAAGTTGGGAAATAGCGGGGCTTAAATAGGTCTTATTATTTAAACAAGCCCGAATGGCAATCATTAACTCTTGAAAAACAGCACTCTTTAAAAGGTAACCGCGGGCTCCATTTTTTAATGCCTCCCGCACCACCTCCGGTTCGGAATACATCGAAAGGACAATAGGGATCGTGGGTAAACCAAGTTCCTTGAGTTTAACCAGTAATTGATTACCATTAAAAGTTGGCATCACCATATCGATTAAGGCGATATCAGGACACAACTCCTTGATCAGCCGGAAAGCTTTGTCGCCATCGTCCGCCTCACCGACAATCTCAATCTCCCCGGTTCGCTCGAGCAAAACCCGTAACCCTTCGCGCACAATATGATGATCCTCGGCGATCACCACCCGAATCATTTTAACCCCTCCCATGGCACCTGTGCCGTGAGCGTGAATCCTTGCCCCGGTAAAAACGTGGTTTTTAACGTTCCTCCCAATGCCGCCAATCTTTCATCCATCCCCAAGAGGCCGATTCCACCGCAGCCAGTCTCGGCCGACAGGGCCGAAAGTATCGGTCCTGACCCGTTATCCTGCACGGTTAGAGAGATAAACTCGGCATCGGTCTGTAAAAGAACCTCGATCCGGGAGGCTTGAGCATGCTTGGCGGCATTGGTTAATCCTTCTTGCAACACCCGGTAAAGCGTGATACTAGCCGCTTCGGAGAGCACTGGTAATTCCGTTTGGGGACAGGTAAAAATGACCGGAATCCCAAACCGTTGACTAAAAGTCCGGCAGTAATTGCGCAGCGCAGGAATGAGCCCCACCGCCTCCAGAGCCGCCGGACGCAGGTTATAGGCGATATGTCTTGTTTTTTCCACCACATCATGGCAAAGGGCGATGATCTTGGTCAGCTCCGCTCGGCTTGCGCAATTCAGGCAAGTTGTATCAGCAACCAGTTCCAGTTTAATTTTGATCGCCGCCAGCGCTTGGCCCAGCTCATCATGGAGTTCCCAAGAGATCCGCCGTCGCTCTTCCTCCAGCGTCTGTACCACCTGGTGATGAAGCTGGTGCAGTTTTTGCTTACTGTCTCTAAGCTCCATGTAAAGTTGGGCATTACGGATCGCCAGCGAAGCCTGGGCGGCTAATCCTTGCATCAGCACCATTTCTTCCCCGGAAACCGGCCAGGTCTCGCCTTCGCGAAAAAGTAAAATCGCACCGTTGACTTCTTTTCCGTTATATAACTTAATGCCAACCAATGACTTCAAATTGAGATGGCCAAAGACTTTTTGAAAGGCGGGGTCTTTGATGGCCTCCACATCCTCAAGCACAATAACCTGTTCCGTTCCGCCAAAATACCGATCAAACAAAGAAGCGGGAATCGCCGGCGTGAAACATGTGGTCTTCTTCCCGCAGCTGTAATACAATCTATAGTTCTGACGCTTGGCATCCAAAAGCCGAATCGTCGCACAACTGGCTTTTAAACTGTTCAAGACTTCAAAACAGACCGTCGCGAGCACTTCGTTCAGTTCCAAGGCGGCATTAATCGTCAACGCCGTCTGCGCCAGGATGCCCGCTTGATTAGAAAACGGCTGTGTAGTTTCCTCTTTGCGGCGACATCCGGTTTTTGCTGGTCTGTTCCGTTTCTCTGTGCTTTTTGCTGTTGGCAACTGTTCCAATCCCCAGCACCACCTTGGCAAAATGCTCTACCGTCCCGGTCCAGCACCAATTGGCTAGATACCATTAAGCACTTTAAGCACGTTTTCTTCACGGAATGGTTTAACAAGGTATCCTTTGGCACCGTAGTTTAGCGCCTCGTCGACAAACCACTGTTGACCCATGGCCGAGACCATCACCACATTCGCCCCACGGTTAATCTTCATAATCTCTTTCAGCGCCGTAAGTCCGTCCATCACCGGCATGGTGATGTCCAGCGTGACAAGGTCCGGGTTAAGTTCCCGGTATTTTTCGACCCCCATTAAACCGTTATCAGCCTCGCCAATAACTTCAAAACCATTCTTTCGTAATATTCGCTTCAGCATCATTCGCATCACAGTCGAATCATCAACAATGAGCGCTTTTTTCAACATGCCACCCCCGACTAGGATGTATGCGAAAATCGTAAGAATTAAGTCCAGTTCACACCCCTATTATACTCAGTCCGTTCTTCCCGGTAAAGAGCGGTAATAAAATGTAATAAATAATTGACATTACAGCAAAAAACCATCCCGTTCTGGGATGGTGCAGAATTAAAGCGAATTTAACACCTTGATGACATGTTCTTTATTGAAGGGTTTCACGATGAAATTTTTCGCCCCGGCCATCACGGCCTCGCGGACGTAGCTCTCCTGCCCCATCGCGGATACGATTACAACGTTGGCTTCGGGATCTATCTTCATAATTGCTTTCAATGCCGTTATCCCATCCATCTCCGGCATGGTTATATCCAGCGTTACGATGTCCGGTTGTAGTTCATTGTACTTGGTGACTGCCTCTTTTCCGTTTTCGGCCTCACCAATAACCTCAAAGCCGTTTTCAACCATGATTTTCTTTAAAGACATCCGCATAAAAGCCGCGTCATCCACAATTAAAACTTTTTTCATCAGTTCGATTTGACCCCCTTAAATCATTTGTCGCGCTTTACTGAAAATAATGTTTTAATCGTTCACTAATAATAACATATTTCGACATAATAGTTATCGACGTTTCTTCTGTTTAATAAACCGTTACCGAACCTATTTAACATTTTGTTTACATTCACCCTTGCCGTTCGGTCGTAAAAAAACCCTGTTATCCAAAGGATAACAGGGTTTTTTTACGTATTACGGCTTTGTCGATCTGTTGCCCGGCCTGTCGGGCTATTGGATTGCGTCCATCTCTTATTTACAGATTGCCGGTTCGGTTGCCAAAACTTTCTTCAGTTTGGCAAACCGGGGCAGGCCGTCGACCATCGGCGGTGAGGACTCGCCTTGAATCAAAGGCAGGGCATAATCAATAAACTCTTGCTTCAACCCGGTGCCATTTTCGTCGATCCATTCAAGCGGAATCTTCTTTTCCTTGTTCGCGACTTCACTGAGTTCGACCAGCTTCACCTTGCATTTATATTCCGGCCCGGCCGCACGCTCGAAAGCCACCATGTAATCGGTTTTCCCCTCGACCGCACACTTGACTGCCATTTCACCGGCCATCACTGCTTCGTCCACATCGGTTTTGGAACCCAGATGGGCAGCGCATCTTTGCAGGAGACTAAATTCAATCCCCCGGGTTTTCGCTTTGGTTTTTTCCTTAAGGACATTAACCAAGACACTGGCCAGCCCGCCCAGCTGGACATGGCCAAAGGAATCACGCTGGGTCAGTTCCGCCCCATACTCGGAGATGTATTTGCCGTTCTTATCTTTGATCCCTTCGGAAACAGCAACGATCACGTGTTTTTGCTTTTTATAAAGATCGTTCACTTCGTCCACGAACTTCTCCAGATCAAAAGGAAGCTCCGGAAGATAGATTAAATCCGGTCCGTACCCGGCATGCTTGGCTAATGCGGAAGCCGCCGTCAACCAGCCCGCATTCCGGCCCATGATTTCCAGGACCGTAATCTGGCCTTGATCATAGACGCGTGCGTCGTGGTATACTTCCATAATTGAGGTGGCGATATAACGGGCGGCACTACCGTATCCGGGGCAGTGGTCAGTACCCCATAAATCATTGTCGATGGTTTTGGGCACGCCCATCACGCGACACTCATAGCCTACCTTCTGCAGATACTTGCTTACTTTATTGCAAGTGTCCATCGAATCATTGCCGCCATTGTAAAAGAAGTACCTGATATTGTATTTTTTAAAAACTTCCAAAAGCCGTTTGTAGTCAGTCTCATCCTCTTCCGCATCTTTCAGTTTATACCGAACAGAGCCCAGAGCCGAAGAAGGAGTTGTCTTCAAAAGCTCCAGTTCATAGGGGTCCTCCTTACCGATGTCGTAAAATTTCTCCTCCAGGATCCCCTTGATCCCGTGCGCCGCACCGTAAACGGCCGTAATTGCCTCTTGTCTCAAGGCTTCCTGAAATACCCCTGCCGCACTCGCGTTAATTACCGCTGTCGGTCCACCGGACTGTCCAAAGATGGCTGCACCTTTCAATACACTCATTCCACTTACACTCCTTCTCAAATAATCATTTCTTTTCATAAAAAGAACCCACTAATGTTTAGATTTTCACGTTCCTTTCAAGATGTTTCGTGGGTAAAACGCTTAGTTTTGTTATGTTTTGGGTCTATAGGCCAGGTAAGCCAGGATCAGGTTAACCAATTTAAGGTGGTTATGAATACAAAATTCATATTTTAACAGTATTATCTATACGACAAGGCTGCACTTTTTTCCTCTTCATCCGTCCTTGACCGGCCTTTTTTAATGAAAATTTAATAAGTAAGTGCGCAGTGTGGCCGGTCCGGTGCGAAGCCGACACAAAAAGGCCCCGCTATTCCAGGATAACGGGGCCTTCTGCTCTAGTGTATTAAGCATCCTTCCGTTAATGACAAGTCGAACAGCGTCCACCGGCACAACTGCCACAGCTGCTGGCACCGGTTGTCGCCGCGCCGCCGGTCACCGCAAAGGGTGAAAAAAGACGTTTGGTCTTTGGGGCACCACATTTGGGGCAAGCAATCTCCTCCGTGTGGCTCTTGCATAATTCCTCAAATTTATGCGCACATTCCGGACATTTAAACTCATAGATTGGCACCTAATCACCTCGGATCAGCCGTGTTGCCAAATTACTCCGCCAGTTACGGTTTGATGATGGTGACCAGATCCCCGGTTTTAAGGCCGGCGGCATTCGCTTCATCAATATCAAGATGCAAATCTTTTTTATATTTCGGGCCAACCCGGACTAAAACCCGGTCAAAAATAAGCGCACGGGGCCCTTCTACTTTGGCTTGGACATAATCTTGGTCTTTCAGCCCAAGCTCGGCGGCTTCCGAATCATGCAAATGCAGATGGCGCTGGGCAACGATTACTCCTTCTTTGAGCTCAATCCGGCCCTTCGGCCCTTCAATGATGAGCCCGGGAGTATTCTCGAGATTACCGGAATCACGAATCGGCGCCGTAATCCCCAGCATATAAGAGTCGGTTAACGAAATTTCAACCTGGGTTTGTGCCCGCACCGGCCCCAAAATCCGTACATTGGGAATTGAGCGTTTCGGTCCGATCAGGGTAACCGTCTCTTCAGCGGCAAACTGGCCGGGTTGGGAAAGGTCCTTTTTCACCGTTAAGGTGGCCCCTTTGCCAAAGAGAGTTTCCAGATCTTCCTGCGACAAATGAACATGGCGGTTGGAGACTCCGACCGGTACTTTGATCGACATTTTCTATATACTCCTTTCTCGAATCCACATTGGTCAACAACCGGTACCAGGACCAAAACAGAGAAAAAAACCGGTTGATCCGGTTTGTACACTTCTGGCAGGGGAGACAGGACTCGAACCCGCAACCACCGGTTTTGGAGACCGACGCTCTACCAATTGAGCTACTCCCCTGTACTATCCACAATATGTATTATATATGGATTTCTTCCTGGTGTCAAGTCTTAAAGAAGACGGACTTTTTCCCAGGATCCATTCTCCACTGAGCTTTAGAGATTAATCCCGATCACCCCACCCACGATCCCCAAGAGGACAGCAATGGCTCCGTTGATTAAGCCTGCGTTAATCTTTTGCTCCAACCCGCAGATACGGCCGAGAATAAAAAAGATTAACCAGGCGGCGACGGCAAGCACAATGCCCATAAGCCAACCTTTGGCCCTTGCCTTATAACCGGTGGCCAACGCCCCCAGGACAACTGCAGTATAAATCGTATATTGGTAGATTGTCTGCTCGTAAGCACTCCAGTCCCAACCCAGCCAGTAGGTCAGCGCCAATAAGAGGGTCACCAACAGCAAGAAAACAAAGACATACTTTAATCCGGCAAAAACCGCGGTCAGGACCAGGCGGAAATTTACTGCCGGGCGCTCTTGTTTAACCACAAGTCCCACCCCCAGCCCAAACTTTATTTCATCTATATGAAGACCACCCGTCAAGTATGTCTTCCGCTCAGGGGCCGGGGTCGCAAAGAAAAAACCCGCCGTCAACGGCATCCGGGGGCAGAATATACGCAAAAAAGAAAAGGATTCTGTTCTTCAGAATCCTTGTTTTAGCTGGTCGGGCCGACAGGATTCGAACCTGCGACCACTTGACCCCCAGTCAAGTGCGCTACCAAACTGCGCTACGGCCCGACTGTTAACGGCAGATTTAATTATAGCATTGGATCTGGTTTGTGTCAATGAATCGCCGTTAAATATTCTGCCTTTTCCCGTTTTTATGCCCCTTGAATTCTTCTACTCTTAATCACATTCCCAAATTGATCGACGGTAATCTCCATCCGGTGAATAAAATCGCCCAGCGAAGCC
>JAAYHQ010000051.1 GCA_012727425.1 Bacillota bacterium | reverse complement strand
TCCTTGGCCTTGGCCTGGCCAACGGCCTGGTCGCCCTGTCCGGAGCCCTGACCGGTCAGTACCAAGGCTTTGCCGATGTGGGCATGGGGATCGGCATGATCGTGATTGGCCTCGCCTCGGTGATCATTGGGGAAGTTGTGATCCGGACCAGCAAAATAATCTATGCCACCTTTGGCGTGATCGTTGGCTCCGTCATCTACCGCCTGGCGATCACGGTCGCTCTCCAGCTGGGCTTCGCCCCCACCGACCTAAAGATCGTCACGGCCCTGCTGGTGATCCTGGCCCTCGGCGCCCCGACCCTGCGCCACTTCATGATCCAGGACGAATTCGCCGAACGCTTGATGGAAAGGGGCGTTTCTGATGCTCAGACTAACTAATCTGCACAAAATCTTTAACTACGGCAAGGTCAACGAGAATTACGCCCTGAAGGATATTAACCTGGAGGTTCCCAAAGGCGATTTCATCACGATTATTGGCAGTAACGGGGCGGGCAAATCCACCCTGCTGAATCTGATCGCCGGGACCTTGTTCCCGGAAGCGGGAACAGTGGAGATCAACGGCGAGGATGTCACCAACTGGCCGGTTTACAAACGGGCGCCCCTCGTCGGCCGGGTTTTTCAAGATCCCCTGCAAGGAAC
The DNA here is from genome assembly GCA_012727425.1 of Bacillota bacterium. Taxonomy (GTDB): domain Bacteria; phylum Bacillota; class UBA4882; order UBA10575; family UBA10575; genus Capillibacterium. The sequence continues at coordinate 13,924 of JAAYHQ010000051.1, read as the reverse complement.
GGCCGCCGAAATGACGATCGAGGAGAACCTTTCGCTGGCCGTCAAACGCGGTCAGCGCCGGGGTTTGCGCCTGGGGCTGGATAAAAACAGGCGGGCGGAGTTCCGGCGCCTCTTGGCCTTACTGGAACTGGGCCTGGAAAACCGCCTGGATTGCCCGGTGAAACTGCTCTCCGGCGGGCAGCGGCAAGCCCTTACCCTGCTCATGGCCACTATGGGCCATCCCCGGCTCCTCCTCCTGGATGAATACACGGCTGCTCTGGACCCGAGTACGGCCCAGCAGATCATGGCCATTACCGACCGGATCGTCGCAGAGTACCAATTAACCGTCCTGATGGTCACCCACGACATGAAACAGGCCTTGGCCATGGGTAAACGCACGATCATGATGGACCGGGGGGAAATCATCCTTGATCTCAAGGGGAAAGAAAGGGAGAAGCTTACCGTCAACGACCTGCTGGCGAAGTTCGCCGCGAAAAGCGGCCGGGAATTGACCGATGACCGGATTTTGTTACATGGTTGATGGTTGGTTGACCTAATTGTAAAGCTGCCGCTTTAGGCAGCCTTTTTATTTTAATTAAAACTTCTTTTCATATGTGCAGAACCCCGGACGGATCATAACCCACGTGGTCTTTTGCTGCTTCCACCGGACAATTTCGTCGGCAAGACAGCTACCGGAACAGACACCGGTTTAGACATGATTCTTCTTATTTTCTTACTTTACTCATTGCTCTGCTACAATCTTTAACAAGGAAGAGGTAAAATAATACCAAAGGTTTAGTAAGGGATAACAAAGATTCTGAAAGCTGGTGTTTCCATGGGAGATAAAGCAAAATACCCGGTTACCCCGGCAATCCGTTTTTTGCGGGCGGCAAAGGTCAGTTACACGGAACATCTGTACCGCTATGAAGACAGGGGTGGGACGGAGGTCGCGGCGCGGGAATTGGGCATCCCCGAACACGCCACCATCAAAACGTTGATTATGGAAGATGAAAAGAAAAAACCCCTCATCATCTTGATGCACGGCGATTTGGAGGTTTCCACCAAGGAACTGGCCCGGCTTCTCGGCGTGAAGACAATCCAGCCTTGCACTCCGGAAACCGCCAATAAGCACAGCGGTTATTTGGTCGGGGGGACCTCACCCTTCGGCACCCGGCACCGGATGCCGGTATATATGGAAGCGACCATTCTGGACCTGCCCAGAATCTACATCAATGGCGGCAAGCGCGGCTTCCTGGTGGAAATGGACCCGCAGGACCTGGTCAAACTCTTAAATCCCCAACTGGTAAAGGTAGGGATTAAGAAGCACTAATTTGTAGGATTTTCGTTGTCCCGTCCGGCTGCGCCAAGTAAACCAGACGGATTTTTTCTCCCTTGGCGAGCGTAATAAAGAGATAATGGCAATTTCTCCCGTCCACCGTAGTCTTTCCCTCCGCCAGCAAAACGGGGTTGTTCAGTTCATTGAGCTCCAACAAATACCGTTCGAGCACCAGCCGACGGGCCAAGGGCAGCGCAGCCACCTGACGTAAGGCCGGTTCGGCAAAGAAAAGCCGCCGGAAATGGAGTTCCCATAGGTTTTGGATCTCCTGCGCCCGGGGAAGGAGGCAAGCCTCCACTTGCTGACCGGTTTCTTCGACCGCTCTTTGCAGAGTGGTTTTTTCGTCCGCTGCCTGCTTCAGCTCCTGGGCAGTAGCAGCCAGTTTCTTTTCTAACTCCGCCAGCTTTTGGTCCAAGCGCTCAACTTCTTCCCTTTTCTTCCGAAGGACGTTTTGATACTGTTCTTCTTCGCCGGGAAATAATTTCTCAAGTGGAGAAAGAGTTGGCACTTTTCGGGTGAGCTTTTCCACCCAAACCTTGGCCTTCGCTTGGTAGCCCGGTGTAATTTGCTGCTTCCGCCAGGTCCCGTTCGCCCAGGCCTCTTCCAATTGACGCAACTCCTTGGCCAAAATCTCCTGTTGATTCGTTGTTTTTTGCTTTTCCTCAGTCAGCCTCGTCCGCAAGGCCTCTGCTTTATCCAACCGGCCGGCGGCCGTCTTCAGGTTTGCCGTTAAATCAGCCCGCTCTGCCTCCAGTTTATGCAGCCGCCGGTCCACCGCCTCCACCTTTGCCCGTTCCTCACCCTCCGCCCAACTGGGCAAATCCTCATCCCAAGGGGCCACCTGTCCTTGATAGTGGCTCAGGCTAAACCAGATCACCATCGCCAACAGGTTACGGTTTATCTCCAGAGTCCCTTTCTGGAGCTGGAAACCGCCAAAGCCGACCGCCAGGAGCCAACCAACCGGCCCGGTTAAAAAGCTTAACAGACTGGCCGCGCCGGTATAAATGGAAAAGGGAAGGGTAATCCCGAGCATCGTCGTAAAGACGGCGTGCAGCACTGTCGTCAACATCAGATAAGCTCCAAACCCGGTCAATTCGACCAGCGCAATCAGGGAAAGCGGGCCGGCCGCCCCCGTGAGGGCTTTCATAATCACCGTTCCAGTTAACCGGTCAACCCCTAGCGACTTTTCCAGGGCACGCCGCTCCTCTTCTTTAAGTCCACTGAGCGCTTCGTCCAGGCGCGCGGCCGCTTTCTCTTTCTCCTCTCCTGAGAAACGCTTCGCCCACTTTTGCGCCTCTTCCCAGAGGCGTTCTTTGTAACGCTCATAAACCAGCTGCGCTTTTTGAGCCAAAGATAAACCGCTATCCAGACGGAGCCCCTTGGCGGCTTCATTAATTATCGTCACCGAAAGGGCTTCCGGGCTGATTTCCCCGTTTAGGTTGACCCGTTTCGCCAGTTCCGCTTGGAAGAGAGAAATAAGTTCCTCGCGACGATAGCCCTGAAGGTTTTGGGTGGCCTCATCAATCAGATCGGAAACCTTTTTAATCTCCACCTCCGGCACCCAATCGCCGTGCCCGATCAGCGCTCCGGCCTGGTTCAATTTTTTCGTGAGGAAACTCCCGATTTTACTCCCGGTTTCCTTTAGATAGTTGGCCAGGGTGATGTTTTGTAAAATGGCAACAAGGGATCTTAGCTCCTCATCATTAACCTTGTCCAAAGGGGCAAAAATGTTAAGCAGGAGAACACTTCCCTTCTCTTCCTCTCCGGCTTCCTCCCGGCCGTAATCCCAAGAAAATTCCGGCGGAACAAAACCCGGGGGTCCGTAGGTTTTCATCAGCCAGATCCCTAGGGCAAAGGCTTTCCGGAGCATGGCCGCAGCAAGATAGTAATTGCCGTAATTTCGGTGATTTGCCTTATTCCCTTCGATCCTTAAGGTATGCAGGTAATTGAGGATAAAGTCGGGGGCTGCCCTATATTTCCGAAGCGTCGTCAGTTCCCGCAAAAAGCGGTGGTCTTCCCAGACAGACGACTGCAGGATCCCCGCTTCCTGCATAATTTGGCCGGTGACCAACTCGGCAAACAACCGTAATTTCGATAAAGTCGCCTTCGGATCCACCCCGAGAAGAGTCTCGGCCAAATGGCCGACTTCCGCCAAATCTGGCCATTTTGTTTTTAAAAACCCGAAGTTGTCCATTAAGTCACCCCTCCCTCACGGCGCAATCCGAATCCTAAAGCTGCAACCTCTCCGCTGAATCGCCTTTAATCCGATGGGTATAAATCCAAAACCTTATAAGCACTACGAATCATATCGTCTTTCAGTTCCTCCGGCGCCAGCACCACTGCCGACGAGCCAAAACTCCGGATCCAGGGTTTGATCTCGTTAATCCCCCGGACCTGGTCGGTATAGATGAGATATCCCTCCATTTTTGTCACCGACGCCTTTTTCCGGTGGGCTGTGTCCCGCAGAACCCGCCGCCAGACGTTATACTCATCGTAAAACTTGATTTTCACCGTAACCAACGGCGAACTGAGATCAACCCCCCAAGCCTCGGCAAAGACCTCTTCCAGAGAAAAATCAGGAGGGTAGGTGAATTTACCTGTCTCCATATAGTCCCTGATGCGATCAACCCGCAAGACCGTCAATTTCCCTTCAATGAGACCCACCAGGTACCAAAAGCCCCAGACCCAGTAATAAACCAACCCGTAGGGTTCCATTTCAAAACGGAAAGCCGCGCCGGCGGCATCCACATAATCAAGGAAAAGGCGGCGTTCGGCCAAGATCGCCTCTTCCAGGCTGGTCACCATTTTTTCCGTAGTGGGGGAGTCGTACAGTCCCCGCCAGCCTTTGACGAGCAGCCTGTTTTGCCGTTTACCCAAGGCCGCCTGCTCTCCCTTTCCCAGCAAGGCCTGGCATAATTTGGCCCGGACCCGGTTAAGTTCCGGCGAATCCTGACGCTCAAGGGCCCACAGCAAAGCCAGGGCTTCGGCCGGGGTGAAGGCCGGCGCCGGCGCGGAGACCTCCGTGGAGATTAATGACCAACATTCCCCGCCGCCGGTATCATCATCCTGGGTAGTCAGCGGCAATTCATGGCTAAGAATCTCCAAATCGGTCCGCACCCGGGCCCGACTGACCCCCAATTTGGTGCTCAGTTCCTCCAGACTTAAACCGGACGGGTTTTTCTTCAGCAAATAAACCAGCCGACTGAGGCGGTCCAAGGTTTCATCCATTGTCCTGCGCGCCCCCTTGACTTTCCGCCGCATAGCGGGCTAATTTCCGGCGGGCGCCGGCGATGATGCGCTCCCGCAACTCCACCGGCGCCAATACTTCGGCCGAAGCGCCAAACTGCCGGACCCAGCGGCTAATCTCCCCCAGGCCGGAGACCGTATCGGTAAAGAGCAACGACCCGTCGGGTTCCTCCTGCACTTGGGCGGTGGGACGCAAGGACGCGTCCCTTCTCACCTTGTCCAGAACATTAAAGTCATTCCGGAAACGGATCTTCACCTCACATAAGGGACCGTCCTCCGCGCCAAGGGCATAGGTTAACCGTTCGCACTTGGCCGGATCCAAACCGGCCGGCGGCCTGCCCCCGGCCGTCAGATTGGCCATCCGGTCCAGGCGAAAGAATCCGGCCCCGCCGTCCGTCTGATTGACGGCCGCCAGGTACCACCGGTCCAAGGCCAGGTTATATACGACATAACAGGGCAAGACCGTCCACCGGGAAGCCGGCTCCTGCGGGCAGCGGTAAGTAAAAGTCACCATCTGATCCTGGGCCACCAGGGCGGTTAATTGCTCCATCACCCGGAAGGCGGTCCCATTCTGCCGGCAAAGGGGTCCTTTAATGACCAGGCGGGCTTGGCGTTTGGCCGCCCTCTCCAACAAACGGGGCGAAAGATTGACCATGCTTAGCCGCAACTTCGCCAAGACCGCATTTAATTCCGGCCCTAAAGGGCCCTTCGCCTCGTAGCCTTGGATAAACCGGATCATACTCTCCAGTTCGGCAAAGGAGAAATTCAGCCGGGGCAAGATTTTTTCGCCCAACTGCCACCCTTCGGCCGTCTCCCGGATTAACCCTTCCTGGCCAAGCCGGTGCAAAAAGCGGTCAAAGGTTTTATCGCTGGCCTCAAATTCGGTACGAAAAAAGGAACGGGCCCTCTCGGTGGAGACGGGAAAACGGCATCTGGACAACCAGAGAAGAAACCGGATGGCCCGTCCGGAAAAATCATCGATCTGAAAAAATTCGCCTTTTAAAATCTGTTCGTATTTCTCCCGGTAACGCTGGACGGTTTTGACCGAAAGCCCCAGCCGGGAAGCGATCTCCGCCAGCGAAGCATCAGGGGATTGCTCGAACTCCAGACAAAACTCCTCGAATTTTTCGGACAGCGGCGCCGCCACGAAACCACCTTCCGGCTTAAATTCTAATTTAACAATTTATTATGTAATTCGCTTATACTTACCGGATTCCTTCCTTTTTGAAAAAAAGTAAGCATAATAAAAAAGAGGACAAGACCTTCTACCCGTCTTGTCCCCGCCACTCGCTTACGACCCTGTGGTACGCTTTCTTTTTCGCTTTCTCGCCCAAAGTAAACTCTTAAACTTCTGCTGGCCGCTCAAAACCCGCCCGTCCGCCCGCTCCGTAGTTTTTTTCTTTCTCATCTTACCCTTCTTTGACCCGGAATTGCAAAAGGTGCTTGCCGATGCCAATCAGATCCCCGTTACGCAACGTAAAGCGCTGAGCGGAATGATTGTTATGCATGACCATCCCCCGCCCGGTTAAATCCGTTCCCCGGTAGCTCGAATCATTAATCACGTCAACCCGGAAAGCGTAAGGGGGAACCGACGCATCACCATACAGGACGATGTCGGCCTTGCCGGAAGACCCAAAAACAGTCCGGGCGCCGAAGAGGATGAACTCCTTTCCCTGCATGGGGCCGCTGACGGCCGCCAACCAGACTTCCCGCCGGAAATGTTCAACCAAGCCGATGAGCGCGCCGATCCCGCCGCCAAGGGCCAAAAAACCAACCAGCCGGGCGACGCTGCCTTCCCCGTAGGGCAAGGGGATACAGATCAGATCAAAGACTAAGCCGCCGGCCGCCCCTCCGGCCATTCCGCCGATCAAACCATTCACCATCCTTTTTTTATTCCCCGCCATCCAGCCGTTGGCCATCCCCATGCCGGCGCCCAGCAGGGTCCACCCCAACGTCCGGGCGATGATTTGCCAGAGCAGGGGCTGGCCTATGCCGCCCCCACCGAGCAGACTGTAAAGCATTTGACCGGCTCCACTCCCGATGAACCCGCCAAGCGCCGCCCCGAGCATCCAGCGGAAACCTTTCCGGAGCGCCAGCCCATACTGACGGTTGAGTAATGATTCTACCGTTCCGAAGGAAAAACCGATGATTCCCGAGATGAGACAGCCCCACCAGGCCATTCCCAGCACCATTTCCATAAAGCTCCCGTAAGTGTAATGATCCGGGAACAAACATTCATCCACCAGCCAAGCCAGCACCGCGCCGCATAAGCCGGCCACCGCCATCTGCCAAAGATTGGTCGGGATCAGCCCGCGCATTTTGGCCTTGAAACTTTCCGGTTTGGAAGGGATTTTTTGGGAAGGAAGTTCTCCTTGCTCCGGCGGGAAACTCCCTTTAACCGCGCCCGCCGCATCCAATTCCTCCGGAAACAACTCCAGCCTGGGGCGGACGGCATCCAATTCTTCAGCCGTAAAAATCAGCGCCTGCCTAATGTCATCCAGTTCAGCCCCAGTAATTTCCCAAGGGGAAGAATGCTCCGCCGCCCCGGCCGCCGTTCCCGGTTCCACCAGCACAGCGTCCAACTCTTCCGCGGTTATTTCCCAACGGCATGGAGCGTTTGTCCCCCCGTCTTGCTCCCCCGGCCAAACCTTTCCTCTTCCAGTCTCCGCTTGTTCTTCCGCTTGCTGTTTTGCTTGCTGGGCTTCCTCCTGAAGTCCAGCTCCCGCTTTTTCCCCGCCGGTCTCCTTGGTCATGCGGATCTCCCTCCTTTCCTCCGTTCAAACCGGCTTTCACCTGCCACCAAAATCAGCCTCATCCCCCGGTCAATACCTGCCCTCATCCTTTGCGGGGAAGGCTTTCCTTCCCCCTAACCCAACACCCGGAATAATGATCTCCCGGCTTTCAGTAGCCGCTGCCCGCCGGGAATTCGATTTCAAAATCATCCTCCCGCCGCTTCCTTTTTTTCCGTTGACACCACCGGAGAAAGGAGATGAACCCCACGAGCACGGCTGTTGGCAGCAGGAGGATAAGCCCTTTCCCGGCCAAGGATAAATTCGCCCAGTTGTCAGGTCTCAACATCCAGCGCCGGCCGGTGCTGGTCTCCGGTAAAAGCTCATCACTGACAAAACTATAGGGAACGTGCTGGTTGTTTAAAAAATCCTTGATCACCCCGGCCGGAATGGCCAGCGCCAAATCGGTTCCCTCCACAAGTTCCGTAACCACTCCTAAAACATTTCCGTTCGCATCCAGCAGCGGTCCTCCTGAGTAGCCGGGGACTACCTTGCCTTGGATTTGCATATACCGGTGACCATCAACCGGCAATTCAGTGGTGATTAACTCGCCGTCCGTCCATTCCGGGCTCCCCCCCCGGTGGCCAAAAAGATAAATCCGTTCTTCGCAGGCGTTTTTATTCTCCCCCAGCCGGAGGAGGGGAGTAGAGGCGGCATCCACCTTCAGCACCGCCAGATCCCTTTGGGGATCGGCCGCCGCCACCTTGGCCGGTAAGCGCGCGCCATTCCCGTTCACCACCGTCACCTCGTCCCCGCCGGCCAGCACATGACAACAGGTGAGCACATGTCCGGCGGAGGAGATAAAAAAGCCCGAGCCTAAGGCCGTTTTCGTTTCAATGGTGACCACAGCCGGGTAGGTCAAACGTTTGACATAATTGGTAACCTGCTCCCCGGCCGGCGCCAAATGGCCGATGCCGATTCCTAAAATCACACCAAGCAAGAGAAAGACACAAAGGAGTTGCCGTTCTCCTTTCATGGACGCCAACATCCGAATACCCCCTTTACTTGCCAATTTTCACTTTTATACCGCCCGGCTCCGGTCTCTCGGGGAAAAGCGCAGCAGGTCTCCCTTAATGGATGATCAGTTCGAAATCATCTTTTTCCCCACCGGCCGGTTTAAACTCGATCTCCCAATCATCCTCTCTGCCACTGGCCTGCGGTTCCCCCGGGTAAAGTTCCAAATTACCGACCGGGAATCTTCTCTCGTTATCCAGGGCCCAGGAGGCCGCTTCCCGGTCCATCGGGCTTTTGATGTTATATTCTTTGTATTGAATCATATCGCCGACCTTCACGATTAAGTCGACGAGGGTTTCCCCGCCCGCCGCCCAATAGTCGCCGAGACAGACAACGCCGTTTTTGAAATTCGGATGAAAAATCGGGGTTTGAATGGTACATCTCGGTTTGATCTGGGGATAGTTGGCAGTCAGTTGGAAAACAACCTCATGCCGGTCGATCACTTCCGGCCCGTTTTTCCCCAACCGCAAACCGGGTACCCGGTAAGTAACATGGTAAATAGTGGGCGGGTTTCCGCCACTGGCCCGGACAGTAATATAGGGATGTCCGGTAAAAGCCTTCATGACCTGTTCGTAATCGGCTTGCAGCCTTCTGAGCCGTGGTGTGCTCATGTTTAACCCTCCTTCTCTTTTTCTCCGGTTACGTCCGGTTCCGGATCCGGACCCTTTTCCCCCGTCATCGTTGGTTTTTCCATCTCCACTTCCTTCCGGCCTGCGTCGCCCGCTGAGCCATCCTCGGCCAACCGTCTTTCCTCCTCCTTGCCAGAGGCTGCTCCAACTTTCTCCTTTATCCTGCGCTCGCCATTGGCAATCCGGAAAGCCCCTTCCACCACTTCGTCCTTTCTCCAGACAAACACACCGGCTTTTTTCCGTACCGGATCGATCACCAGCGCCACTTGCTCGGGGGAGGAGAAAAAGTAACGGTGGATAAAGAGGTCGTAGGCCGAGAGGAACACCCCGAAGCCGGGATGGGTATGGAACCAACCCACCACCTGCAAAGCGGGGTATAACCGTTCCTGCTCATTCGCCAGGTACTCCCAATCCCGGTGGGTGAAGGTCAGACTGGCCTGCCGGTGCGTGGCGTATTTGGCTTCGACCCAGGCCGTCACCTCCACTACCACTTGGCCGTTTGCCTCCCGGCACCGGCCAAGAAGAAAGCCCCCTTGTTCGTGGCGGAGGTCACCAACCGCATACTCCACTAATTCCGCCATCAATGGCAGGGCAAGCTCCACAAGGACCGGTCCATTGACCGCCGGAACCTCCCTCAGCCGGTAACTTGGGCCAACAATGATCTCAAAATTATCCGGAGTTTCTGTTTGCTTTCCCAAGTCAACTCCTGGATCTTTCCCCTTCTCTACGTGCTGTTCATCAATGGGCATTTGCTCCCTCCTTTCCGCTCCACATCCGGTCACCACTGAGTTCAAAATAGATCCGTTCGGCTCCGGCCTGTCCGGCCAGGATTTCCCAGGGCGCCACGCCTGTTGACCGCAAGGTGTAATCGAGGAAAGGCTCATCCCCGGTGATCTGATGGGTAAAAACCACCTGCCTGACCTGGCCGCAAACCGGACAAACCGCTGCGGAAGCCGACAACTGGGCCAGATTTCCCAGGTAATCCTCCTCCTTCCCGCAATGCGCACAGACCAGCCGGTAGACCAGATCATTCAGGAGTTCCACAATGGCCTCCGCCCCCATTTCCGCCCGCACGCGGGCCAGGAGTTGCCGCCAAGTAGTCCCGGCCGCCGTAAAACCGGGCAATTCCACTAGCCGTTCGATCTTTTCGTGGGCGTAGCAATCTTCCCGCTCCTGATAGGTCACGACATAGGAATCATGGGTTAACCCGTTAAAGACAAACCCCTTCCCCGCCAGGACCGGCAAAGCCGGCTCCTTCTTCCGGTGCAGCAGTTTTACCGCCTCCTGCACGGCAATCCCGGCAATCACCGCCGAGGTGGTTGGCGTGGTCGGAGTTTTCCCGCTCAGCATTTCTTCTTTCGAAAGGAGCGCGCAGGATCGCCTCAGGTTGACTAGGCGGTAGTCTTCTGCGGTCATGGTGCATTCATAACAAGGACCTTCCGGCGGAAGAAAGACCCGGGCCACTCCGCTTAAGGCCTCGATTGCCCCGTCGATCCAGGGCGTGTTGGTCAGCCAGCACCGGCGGTTGATGGCCATCCGCGCTTCCCGGTTATCCACCCCCCCGATCACCACATCCACATGGCGGAAGAGACCCAGCCCCACTTCGAAGTTGATATTCCCGACAATAGGGACCACCTCAAGCTCAGGGTTGATCTCCCGTAAACGGACGGCCGCCACTTTCGCTTTGAACTTTCCTTCATCTGTGGCGCGGAAAAGCACTGCGCGGGAAAGGTTGGAGAGCTCCACCCGGTCCATGTCAACCAGGAAGATATGGCCTACCCCGAGCAAAGCCAGGTTTTTCAGGATTTCGTTTCCGAGGGTGCCGGCCCCGACCACCAGGACTTTGGCCGCTCGTAACAGGTCCTGATCCCACCAGGAGATGAGCCGGAGCCGGGCATAGCGGTCTTCCGGAGTGAAAGTCAGTTCCATCCGGTCAGGCATGCTCTCCCCCTCCCGGCGGTAATCTCCGGTTGCAGCCTTAAGATGTCGCCTTCCTTGACGCCGGCTTCAGCGAAAGTCTGATCCTCTTTCAACTGTTTCCCGCTGGCCTTATGATGTAACTTGTAGGATAACGGTTGTCCATCCGGTCCGGTCGTCGGCAGCTTCATCCCCTCGATTAATTTTTGGATAATCGCCCGCACCGGCCGGTCGTCCGGGACCGTCACATCAGTCCGTTTATTCCCGGTCTGGTCAATAATGGTCACGGTAAGCTTATTCACTAAAAGTCCCTCCTTTTTAATCGGGGCGCCCCTTTGTCTTCATCTTCATTGTAAAACTCGATCCGGACAAAAGCTGTCCATGGCCATAAACCTCACGGTCACGAACCTGAAAAACGAAAAGAAAACAAAAAAGTAGTTTTCCCGCCCGCCGGCCTTCCGGAAGCTAAAACAAGGGAAACGGCAGGAAAACTCCGGACCAATCCGAATCTTTACCTTTAGAAGCAACCAAGATAACCAAGATAATTAGAAACAACCTGGATAGTCTATTAAACAACCCTCAACAAGCTTTGCTGGGGAGGTGTTATTCCGGATGAACTGGAAAGACTCCTTACGGACCCTATATCAAACGACATATCATGCAACCAGTCTGATCGCCTCCAAGGCTTTTGAAATGATGGATACCGTAAAGACAAGGATCGACATCGGCCGGCGGAATAAAAAATGCCGGCTGCTTTACGGCGAAATCGGGGAAACCATCTACCGCCAAGGAGGGGGCGGCGGGGAAATCCCCCGTTTCCGGCAAGAGATTAGACCGCTCGATGACGAACTGTTTACCGCAACCAGGGAAAATAATCAACTGGAGCAGGAAATTGCCTACCTCTCCCGGGAACTTAGGGAAGCGAAAAGACGCCATAGCCTAAACTACAGCAAAGAGCTGGAAGAAAGGATCCATCCATTACGGGACCGCTTGCATACCACCAATAAAAAAATATCCCATTTGAAAGGGATATTAAGAAACCTTTATGAACAGATGGGAGAATACGCTTACCAAAACCGGCTGCCCGATCCGGAGCTCAACCACTTGTTTCAGGAGATTGACGACTTAAAAAACGAAATCAACGAGTTATTAGCTGAACTGGATAGGAGAAACCAGGTCCGCAGCCTCCGGCGGCAAAACGACCGGCAGGAAGTATATCAAAGAATCCGGTCCCTCTTTACCTCCCGTCCGGGAGCACCCACCACGGAGAGGGAAGTCATCTTAAACCTTCCCCCTCCCGGCCGGAACCAAACCGATAACTCCGTGCGCACCTGTCCCTACTGCCTGACCGCCATCCAACCCGCGGAAAGAACCATCGTCTGTCCCGTTTGTGAAACCCCCCACCACGAAGAATGCTGGCGCGACAATGGCGGATGCAGTGTCTTTGGGTGCCGTGGGAGGGCTTAGGCTTTCAGCGTCGATTAACCTGTCCATCAATGTTTTTAATTTGATCTAAAAAAGCCCTTTTAAAGAAACGTTAGCCGGTTGTTTGAGGTAAAAAATTCGAGACGCCGGGGGCTATTTACACCCTTTTCCTCTTGGTTTCCTCCGATAAAGAGAGGAACAAGGGTATAACGTGGCAACGAATTAATCCGCAATTTTCCATCAACTGGTTCGGTGACGCCTTTGATTTAGGGAAAAGACCACGGGCCGTTATCAATTAATGCATCATCTAAGATGTAAGATGGAACTTTATTTGCCAAGGGGGTTAAGCTGATGCCTTTTCAAGGATGGGAAAGCGCCCAGGTGCAAACCAAAGACGGGATAAAGCCGGCCATCACGCCGGTGATCATCTCCGCCAGCCGGGCCACGGACATTCCAGCCTTTTATAGTGACTGGTTCCTGCGCAGGCTGGCGGCCGGTTATGTCAAGTGGGTTAACCCCTTCAACGGACAAGCTCAATATGTATCCTTTGCCAAAACACGGGTGATTGTCTTTTGGACCAAAAACGCAAAGCCCTTAATCAAATACCTTCCAGTCCTCGACCGGATGGGAATCAATTACTACTTTACCTTTACCGTCAACGACTACGAAGCGGAAGGGCTGGAACCGAACCTGCCCAGGCTTTCCGAAAGGATGCAAACCTTTCAACAACTGGCAAAAACCATCGGCAAGCAGAAAGTAATCTGGCGGTTTGACCCGTTAATCCTGAGCAAAACTTTAACCGTCGGGCAACTTCTCCGAAAAATAAAACGTGTCGGTGAAGCGCTGCATCCGTTCACAGAAAAACTGGTGATCAGTTTTGCCGACATTTCCATCTACCGACGGGTGCAGCGTAATCTTACGAAGGGCGGGTTTGCCGACTATTGCGAATTCGACCAGGCGCAAATGAAAGCAATCGCCGCCAGCCTCCAGAAAATCAACCGGGACTGGGGCCTCCAAATTGCGACCTGCAGTGAAGAAATTGATCTCTCGGCTTACGGGATCACGCATAATAAATGTATCGATGATCAATTGCTGATCCGGCTCTTCCCCCAGGACCAAGCCTTAATGAAATTTCTTGGGTATGAAGCGCCGCAGCCAAGCTTATTTTCCGGCGGAGAAACCGGCCGGCGGTCAAGCAATCTCAAAGACAAAGGGCAGCGCAGGTTCTGCGGTTGTATTGTCAGTAAGGATATCGGGCAGTACAACACCTGTCTGCATCTGTGTAAATACTGCTATGCCAACCACTCCCCCCACCTGGTCCGCAATAATTTCCGGAGAAGGGATGTACAGGCCGAAACCATCCTCAGCGACGGCTAAAAAGCATAAAAACTGGGGGATCAGCCAGCCTGGGTCAATAAAATCTTGCTTTTAACTACTTCTTTCATGGCTTCAATTGCCGGCTTAAATAGAGAACGCGGATCATAAAGCTCAGGTTGTTCCTTTAAAACCCTTCGTATTTTATTGGTGTGCGCAAAAGCCAGTTCCGTCCAGACGTTAAACTTACGGATTCCTATTTCCACCGCCTTTTT
>JAAYHQ010000050.1 GCA_012727425.1 Bacillota bacterium | reverse complement strand
GTATACAAGATATTTACTGAATGTTCAAGTCCAAAGGATTTTTTTTTATTTCCTGTTGTGTTAAAGTGTTATTAATGCAGGTATTATGGGGAGAATTCGAAATTTTTAGCATCGGACTGTGAAAAGACCTTGCAACGGAATTATTTCCCGGATTCTCCTTATTTTCTTTGGTCTGCCGACTGGTAGTCAAGGCAAATAATATATATAGTAAGGAGGATTATATTATGCTGGACAACATAAGCCGTGCCAAGCTTGAGGCCCTGAACAACCCGAAGGTAATGGAGTACGTGGAAGAAACCATCAAACTTTGTCGCCCCGCAAAAGTCACGGTGATCACCGATTCCGAAGAAGATTACAATTATATCCGGGAATTGGCGATCAAAAACAAAGAGGAAATGCCTCTGAAACTCAAGGGGCACACCGTTCATTTCGACAGCCCATTGGATCAAGCCCGGGACAAAGCCAACACCAAATACCTGTTGTCCAAAGAGGTCGACTGGGGTTTAGACATCAATTATATTCTTAAAGACGAAGGTTTACCCGAGATCCGTTCCTTCCTCGACGGGATCATGGAAGGCAAGGAGATGCTGATCAGTTTCTTCTGTCTGGGGCCGACCAACTCGCCTTTTTCCCTGCGGGCTATGCAGATCACTGATTCCGCCTATGTCACGCATAGCGAAAAGATCCTGTACCGCAGCGGATACGAAGAGTTCAAACGGCTGGCAGGTTCCGATGATTTCTTCTTCTTTTTACACTCCGCCGGCCGCCTGGTCAACAACGTCTCGGCCGATATTGACAAACGCCGCATTTACATCGACTTAGAGGAAAACCGGGTTTACACGGTCAACAACCAATATGCCGGCAACAGCGTTGGCCTGAAGAAATTGGCTTTCCGCCTGGCCATCCAAAAAGCGCAACGTGAAGGTTGGCTGGCCGAGCATATGTTCCTCATGGGCGTACACGGAAAACCCGGCCGCACCACCTATTTCACCGGTGCCTTCCCCAGTGCCTGCGGTAAAACCAGCACGGCTATGTTGCCCGGACAGAGCATTGTCGGGGATGATATTGCCTACTTACGTAAAATTGACGGCCAGATCCGCGCAGTCAACGTAGAAAAGGGGATATTCGGCATTATCCAGGATGTTAATCCCGACGATGACCCGTTAATTTATGAAGCATTGACAACACCGCGGGAAGTTATCTTCTCCAATGTCCTGGTCAGCGATGGTACCCCCTACTGGCTGGGAATGGGGCAAGAACCGCCGGAGAAAGGCATCAACTTCAGCGGAGAATGGTACAAAGGGAAGAAAGACGAAAATGGGAAGGAGATCCCCTTTGCATCGAAAAACGCCCGCTACACCATTGCCCTCGAAGAACTGGACAATGTTGACCCCAATTTAAACGACCCGTTGGGTGTTCCGGTCAAAGCCATCGTTTACGGTGGGCGCGATTCCTATACCACCGTTCCGATCGCCGAATCGCTCACTTGGGCGCACGGGGTCTTCTTGGGCGCAACGGTCGAATCAGAGACCACCGCAGCTACCATCGGTAAAGAAGGAGTACGGACCCATGATCCCATGGCGAACAAGGACTTTATCTCCGTACCCCTGGCCACCTACTTGGAAAACCACATCAAATTTGCCGATGGACTGAAAGAGGTCCCGACCATTTTCGCCACCAACTATTTCTTAAAGAACGAAGAAGGCAAATACCTCAACGGCAAACTTGACAAACTGATCTGGATCCTCTGGGCGGAAGGCCGGGTCAACGGCGACTACGATGCTATCGAGACACCAATCGGCCGGATTCCGAAGTACGAGGACTTGAAAGCTCTGTTTAAAGAACACTTGAATTATGATTATACCGAAGAAGAATACAACGAACAGTTTGCAATCCGGATTACCAAATACCTGGAGAAGATGGACCGGATGACCAAAGCTTTCAGCCATATTAAATTACCCGAGGCCTTTGCCGCCGAAATGGAAGCACAGATCAAACGGCTGGAAGCGGCAAAAGCCACCTACGGTGACGTCGCCACTCCGGATCAATTCCGGAAGTAAATACGCTAACCACTGCCAACCTCAAGATATACAAACGAGCCTGTATCACAACAGGCTCGTTTGTATATTAGCCCCACCGCCGGTAAAAGCTTAAACCGACTGTAAACAGCCACAGGAAAGGAATTAACGGTTCTTTGTGGAAAAATAAACCCTACCACGGGCGAAAGGAAGGTCAAAATGTTTGAGAACAGGTTTTTTAAAATCGGCTTTTCGATCCTGCTGGTCCTCTTAATTCTTTTCCTCTGGAGGCAAGTGCATTATATTTACAAACCGCTCAATGCGGTGCTGGCTCTCTTACTAACACCCTTACTGATCAGTATTCTTTTCTACTACCTTCTACGCCCGATCGTCCGCTTTTTCACCAAATACCTACGTTATAAAAGTCTGGCCATTGTTCTGACCTTCTTACTGATTGCCGTTCTCATCATCATCGTTAGCTACTTTGGCGGCAGCATAATTCAAAAACAAATCCGCAACCTAACCCACTTGTTCTCGAACTATTATACTTCCATCCGCAACAGCATCCGTAACGCCGATAACGAATTGCTTTTGCATTATATCGAAAAGTATAAACTCGAAGAGAAACTCTCTTCCTTCGTCGCCAAATTATTCACGGGTATTCAAAATAACTTCCTTGGCTTCTTTTCAAAAATTACCAGCACGGGGACGATTATTATCCTCATTCCGGTCATTGTCTACTATTTTCTCCGGGACGACCACGCAATTTACCACGGTTTCCTGCAGCTCCTCCCCGCCAAGTTCAGAAAGTTGGGCAGTACGATCTTGAACGAAACCGACCAGACCCTTGCCCATTATATCTCCGGTCAACTGATTGTCGCCTTGATTGAAGGGGGCTTGGCCTTAATTGGTTACCTTATTATCGGGCTCCCCAACGCTTTAATTTTGGCGCTTATCATCACGGTAACTGCTTTTATCCCCTTTATCGGTGCGATCCTCGGCGCCCTGCCCGCCGTTTTAATTGGGATTACCACCAGCTTGTCACAAGCCCTCAAAGTGCTTATCGTCCTGATTGTGGTTAACCAACTGGAAAACAACTTGATCGCGCCCCGTCTCCATGGCAGCCGGTTACAGATCCATCCTTTAATCGTGATCTTGCTCGTCATGGTTTTCGTCACGGTCTTCGGGTTTCTTGGCGCCCTCTTTGCTGTTCCCTTCTACGTTGTCGCCCGCGTTCTCTACCGTGAGATCCGGAATTATCGAGATGGGCAATGTTGACTAACCAACCGCCACTGGACCATTGTGACCAAGCACGCCTAAGTATTTTGTTTAATCGCCGCGCGCGCCAGCTCATCACAGCGGTTGTTTTCAACCGAATCGGCATGGCCTTTAACCTTGATCCATTCAATCTGGTGGATCCGGCTGAGCGCCAGCAGCTTCTGCCAAAGGTCCTTGTTTTCCACCGGGGTCTTTTTTGCGGTCAACCAGCCGTTTTGCTCCCATCTCCGGAACCAGTTTTGGGTAAAGGCATTCACCAGATAGGCGCTGTCCGAGTAGAGTTTTACCCGGCAGGGATATTTCAGATGGGACAAGGCCTCGACCGCCGCCGTTAACTCCATCCGCTGGTTGGTCGTCTCCGTTTCGGCACCGGACAGTTCTTTCCGCCGTCCCTGGTAAAGAAGGACGGCCCCCCAGCCCCCGGGGCCCGGATTACCGCTGCAGGCCCCATCGGTATAGATCTCTACTTCCTTCATCCTCGGCCTCCTTGTAAACTGGTACCCGTCTTTCGTTGTTCCCATCCGACCGTTTAACCGCTTGGTCCAATCATTCCGCGACGAATTTGATCTCTTTTAAAACCCCTCGGATCACATCAGCAGATTTTTTCAGCTTTCGTTCTTCCTCCGGTGACAGATTAAGCACAATCCGCTTTTTAATTCCATCCCGCGCTACGACCGAAGGAATACTCAGACAGACATCGTGAATGCCGTGTTCCCCCTCCAGCAGGGAAGAGACGGTAAGCACCGAGTACTCGTTCCGGAGAATACTTTCGGTGATCCGGACCAACCCAAGGCCAATCGCATAGTAGGTGGCCCCTTTCCCTTTAATGATCTTATAAGCCGCATTTTTAACTTCTTCAAAGATCTCTTCCCTGGCCAGCGGCCCACAGTCTTTCCCGCAAACGGGACAGTATTCCTTAAACCGGAGACCAGCGATGTTGGCCAGACTCCAAATGGGGACTTCACTATCACCGTGTTCGCCCAGGATGTAAGCATGGACATTCACCGGACTGATCTGGCAGTGCTCACTCAACAAGTAACGGAAGCGGGCCGTATCCAAAACCGTCCCCGATCCGATCACTTTATCCTTCGGCAGCCCGGACAGTTTGAGGGTCACGTAGGTCATCACATCCACCGGATTGGTCGCCACCAATAACGGCGCGTGGGTCCCGCTGGCCACCACTTTGGGGACAATATCCTGGAAGATCGCCACGTTCCGGTGGACCAGGTCAAGACGGGTTTCACCTACTTTCTGGGCGGCTCCGGCCGTGATGACCACCAAGTCGGCGTCCCGGCAATCCTCATAATCACCGGCCCGGACAATCACCGGACGGACAAAAGAGACTCCATGGTTGAGATCCATGACTTCGCCCTGTAAGCGTTCTTGATTCAGATCAATAATCACAATCTCCGAAACCAAACCGCTAATCAGCAGGGCATAGGCATAAGTGGAGCCTACCATCCCAGCACCGATGATCACCACCCGGTTGGCGCGATTCCGGTTCCAATAACTGCGCTCCTCGTGAAATGTCATTAAGTATCCCCTCCTTTACCCTCTTAACTTGAAAAGGGTTTCCCCTCAATTAGCCGGTTCAACTTTTCAAGTTCCTGTGCCAAGGCCAATAAGCCGTCGGGTCCGATCTGGTTGGCTTGCTGACGTAAGCGTCCACGAAAATCCAGGTACTTCTCGTCCAACATGAGCAGGAGATGCCGCAGTTGCTCCTGGGTGTCGGGAACCTGGATTACACTTCTTTCTTCCGTGGCCGTCTCGGCCAGATCAAAACGCTGTCCCAGCTCGGGGATGATCGTCGTCAAGTTCAGTGTTTCCCGAATTTTTTGTTCCCACTCCGGTAAAACATCGGCATCACCATGGACCAGAAAAACGGCCGCCGGTTTCTGGACAAAACCGCGTAACCAGTGCAGCATCGCTTCCTGATCCGCGTGGGCGGAGAACCCTTCAATCTGCAGGATCTGTGCCTTCACCAAAATCTCCTCGCCGAAAATTTTTACCGCTTTCGCCCCGTCCAGCAGCCTTCTTCCCAAGGTCCCCTCCGCCTGATACCCAACAAACAAGACATGGGTCTCCGGACGCCAAAGATTATGCCGCAGATGGTGCAAAATCCGCCCCGCTTCACACATGCCGCTGGCCGAGATGATAATCTGTTGCCCTTCCAACTCGTTTAAGCGCTTCGACTCTTCCGTCGTCCGGACAAAATGGAGGCCGGAAAACTCAAACGGGTTTTCCCCCTTCCGCAGGAGCTGATAGGTTTCTTCGTCAAAATACTGGGAGTTACGCCGGAAGATTTCGGTGGCGGAGACCGCCATCGGACTATCAATATAAACCGGGATATCCCGTGGAATCTGCCCCGCCAGCCGCAGCTGCTTCAAGTGGTAGAGAATATCCTGGGTCCGGCCGACGGCGAAGGAGGGGATGATCAGTTTCCCGCCCGCCTTGGCCGCCCGGTTTACCGCCTCCGCCAGCCGTTCGGTCCGGTCTTCGTGGTTGATGTGATGCCGGTTCCCGTAAGTCGATTCGATAATAATATAGTCGGCCGCTTCGATGATCGCCGGATCGCGCACGATTGGCTGTTTATACTGACCGATATCCCCACTGAAGACCAGTTTACTCCGTTTATCGCCTTCCTGAACCCAGATTTCTAAGATCGCAGAGCCCAGGATATGACCGGCGTCACGAAAGCGCACCGTAACACCTTCACCCGCTTCAATGGCCTCCCCGTAGTGAACCGGGTAAAACTGTTTCAACGCGGCATGGGCGTCATGAACTGTGTATAAAGGTTCGATCGGCGGGGCCCCTTGCCGGACTCGTTTCCGG
The DNA here is from genome assembly GCA_012727425.1 of Bacillota bacterium. Taxonomy (GTDB): domain Bacteria; phylum Bacillota; class UBA4882; order UBA10575; family UBA10575; genus Capillibacterium. The sequence goes on along the minus strand of JAAYHQ010000050.1, from coordinate 7,963 downwards.
TTGTGCCACTCCGCTTCCATCTCTTGAATGTGTCCCGAATCGGGAAGCATGATCTGACAAAGATCGGTGGTCGCCTGCGTCGCAATGATCCGCCCCCGGAAACCCAACTGACAGAGCTTGGGGAGATATCCGGAGTGGTCAATATGGGCGTGGGTGAGCAGAACAAAATCTAGATCAGCCGGATTAAAGGGAAAGGACCGGTCATTCAGATTCCGTTCTTCGCTAGAGCCTTGAAACAACCCGCAATCCACTAAAAACTTACTCCGTTCCGTTTCCAAATAAAAACAAGACCCGGTCACCATCCGTGCAGCGCCTAAAAATGTTATGTGCAAAGTAAATCACCATCTTCGACTTGTTTATTCCTATTATTGTCGTCAATTTTTCTTTCGCGATAGAGCCGGTAAATCCTTCCGTCCACCGTTGCTTTGTTCCTTTTCCGCGGCAAAATTCCACCCGCAAATTCCGCAATTTCCTTTGACATTTTGCTAAAGCTTTGGTATACTTAAAAGTGACTCTCGGGGCGTGGCTCAGCTTGGTAGAGCGTTCGGTTCGGGACCGAAAGGTCGCAAGTTCAAATCTTGTCGCCCCGACCATTAAAAAAATTTAAGCCCTAGGTAATTTACCTAGGGCTTTCTACTCGTTTTCCTCGTTTTCCAACTGCAATATTTCCTCGGCCGCGGCCTCGTCAGTAATCAACACATTAATGTAACCGGCCTTACAAGCGGCAATTATTCCCGGCGCTTTTTCCCTACTGCCCGCCACCGCGATGGAGTACGGCTTTCCGCGCAGTTTATCCAACTCGAGGCCGACCGTACGCGCATCCAATTCGGGATCACAAATCTCCCCGTTAATATCGAAATAACGGGAGCAAATGTCACCCACGGCCCCTTTTCGCTGAAGCTCCGCCAGATCCTCTGGCGTAAAGTACCCGGCTTCAACCAGTATAGAATTGGTCGTCGGAATCCCGATACTGAAGAGCACGATATTGGCGGCATCCAGCAGTGCAAAAATCTCTCTGGTCAGGCTTTCCCGCTTTAAGAGCTCCGCCACATGCTTGTCATCGACAATCGCTGGGATCGGTAAGGAATAGGAAGTGGCATTAAAGGCTTTGCTTATTAAGTGCAATGTTTCATTACCATGATCGTTGCTGCTTTTTTTCCCGATGGCACCGTTACTTTGAACCACTTTCACCCCGCTCACCCGTTTCGGACTGACCTTGAGCGCCACTTCGTACAGGGTCGTACCCCAGGAGATGGCGATAATATCACCGTCGCGTACAATACTGTGCAGGTATTTGGCTGCTTTTTCACCCAGCCGCTCTTTGATCTTCTGGGGGCTGGAATTCAAACTGGGAACAACGATGACCTTTTTTAGATTGAACCGTTTCTCAAGGGCAGTCTCAAGTTCGGAAGCCTCCCCCAACGGGTTGACCACACTGATCCGGATAATTCCTTCTTCCTCCGCTTCTTTTAACAAACGGGAAACCGTCGGCCGGGAAAGATTTAAAAGGGTGGCAATTTTTTGCTGCGTTTGGTGGTATTCATGGTATAACTGTGCCACCTTCACCATTAGTTCAATTCTCTTAATGTCTTGCATCTTTAACCCGCCTTGTTTTTCATCCTCAATAAACACACAATATATACTATATATCTATATATTTATAACCGGAATGTGATTGTATTGTACCACAACATTTCCAGTTAAAACCCGTTAATTCTAATTATTTATGTCATCACACCGACCATCATATTATACAACAAAACAATGGTCGAAACAAGGTTATGCCTTGCCGGTCTTTGTGCTGTATCATCAACAGTTTTATAATGGGAAAGCCATCGGTACTCCGCAATGGCAAGTTGCAGAAGCAAACCAAAAGTGGAGTGTTGACCGATGGCTTACCATAAAAATACACGGCAAGGTGTAAAAGGTCACTTACATTTCGGGTAAGAACAGAACCTTGTTAAAAAACTCTTCCCGGTGGAAGACCCGCCGGAAGACCTCCGGTGCGTCTTCGAGACGAAAACGGTGACTGATCAGTGGCTTGCATTTAATCTGTCCCCGTCCCATAAACTCTAACGAACACTTCCAATCATGTACCGGTAACTCCGCAAAGGATGAGTTCCACGAACCGATCACTTTCATTTCTTTCCGTAATAAGCCATCAACCGCTTTCTTCGAGAGGGTCAATTCGCTATTGGAAATCCCGCAAAACACCGCGGCGCCCAATTTTTTGGTGATCAAAATCGCCTGTTCTTGGGTGACTTTGTTCCCCGCCATTTCGAAGACGCGTTCCACCCCTTCGCCCCCGGTGTAATCCATGATCACACGGACCGGATCTTCCTTCTTGGCATTGATGCACAAGTCGGCACCAACCGCGCGGGCAATCTCCAGTTTTTCATCTTCAACATCAACGGCAATGATGCGGCCGGCACCGCAAATCCGGGCCCACTCGATGGTCAAGTGGCCAATCGGACCGCAACCTAAAACCGCAACCGTATCACCGGTTTGGATCTCGCCTTTCCGGATCGCGTGCAAAGCCACGGAGGAGGGATCGGTGCATGCCCCTTCTTCGTAATCAACGTTATCCGGCAAGCGCAGCAGGTTGGCTGCTTTAACTTTTATATAGTCCGCCAGCGCGCCGTCCTCACGGGAACCGTAGTAACTATAAGTATCACACAAGGTGTATTCGCCGACTTGACAATATTGGCATTTATAACAAGGTATTAACGGAACAATGGTGACCCGGTCACCCGGTTGCCAACCCTCGACACCCGGACCGCACTCACTGATCTCACCGGCAAATTCATGCCCGATCGTCGTCGGGAAGGAATACGTCCCTTTCACCATGACCCGGGCCGGATCGGAACCACAAATCCCGACGGCTTTAACCTTGAGTAACGAGCGCGCTCCCGGCCTCAACCGCAGCTTGCGCCGAACTAACCGTCCCGGAAAAGACCACAAAAGATTTTCCACCCATGCCTAAAGCCAACCGAAGCTCGAGCAAAGCCACTTCAGCGGTTTTTAGGCCAGCATCAGCCGCTTGAATGGCCGCCGCCACGGAAAAAGTTTCAATCAAACCCAGTGCTTGTGGGCTTCCGACTTCGGTCACCCCATAAATTGCAGGGATAACTTCCGGATGAACATTGGGCAGGAGCAGTTCATCAACGATAAAACTCCCGGCTTTTTCGCGTCCTGACGCCAACGACGACCGAACGGCAGCAACTTCTCCTTCGACTACAATCAGGAATTTACCCGGACAAATTGGTTTGGCCATCAGCAGGTTAACCTCGGCCGTCTTTGTCATATCGTCGGCCGCTTCAAAACCTCGAGCTATACTAATTAGTTCCAAAACACCAATTGCTTTCACGCCGTCCCCCTGCTTTCCTCCACCACGATCTCCTCGGTGGTAATTTGACTAATTCTCCCGTTAATACTGGAATGTAAAGCTACCCCCAGTTGGTCATTGGGTGGCTCGGCCAGTAATTCCCCTTTTTTCACCTCTTGCCCGGCTTTAACCACCGGTACCGCCGGCATCCCGATCCCTTGCTTCAAGAACAATCGTACTTTATTTACTGGTGGAGCCTTTTCGTCAACCGCCGGCTGGCAGGCGGCAAACTCGCTAATCCCTAATTTTTGGTACACACGGCTGGTCGGCATCAAAAGCCCCGGCCTGGTGCTTAACGGAGTAGGAACATAGTTTGCCGGCCCCGGTTTCTTGGGCAAGAGTTTTTTGACATAACCATTGATCGTTCTGGGCGAAAGCCCCATCGGACAAACAATTTCACAGAGCCCGCACTCCACGCAATACCTGGCTTCTTCCACCGTGTCCAGCAGTGTTTCCACGGCCGGCGGCACCGTCAGATCGCCCGGGAAATAATAACTGGCAGCCCTCATCACCAGATGAGGTCGGACCGGGTGACCCAACAGCCGACGGGGACAAGTCTCCGAACAATGGGCACAAGAGGTACAAGCCGAACGCGCCACTTTTTCACCAATAATTCCCTTGTTCGCACCGGTGGCCGCCATCACCAGGCGCATCCCCTCCACGAGTAAAGCCGAATGGTTGGTCATGATAACCTGGTCTTTACCAATCATCGGTTCACATTCGGCGCCATTGGCAATAAGGCATTCGGCCTTGCCACTCACCTTAACGTAAGTGGGAAATCCGGCGCCGCCTGCGCCCACTACTCCAGCCCAACGCAATGTATTGGCAAGTTCATTCATCCCGGTCACCCCAGATCAGTTTTACGCCTAATTCTTTAATGGTGTCGTGGGCCAAGGGAGTAATGATGCCCCCTTTGGCCGCCACCAAAGACGTTTTGTTTTTCCAAGCCGCCCGCACGGTCTCCTCGGTTATGATCGAAAGTGGCTCCGTCATGTTGTTTGTTTGGTCTGTTTCGGCCTTTTCTTGACTGTTTTCGCGCGCAAATCCTGGCTCGAACCCTGCTTTAAACTGTTTCGACAATAAATAGACCTGATCACCTTGGCGGAGACCGGCGGCATTGGCTTCATCGGTATCCACATGAAACTCCAGGCTATACTGTGGGTTAACCCGGACCAACACTTGGTCAAAGACCAGGCTGCGTTCACCATTGGCGATTACTTGGACGTTTTCCCCATCGCTGACCTCAAAATTTTTAGCATCATCCGGTGTCATGTGTAGATGGCGTTGGGCAATGATCAAGCCTTCCTTTCCGTTCGTGATATTTCAACCTGACTCGCCGACCGGACCGGACCTAAGACCCGAACCCGCTCGAGACAACCCTTAGGTCCGGCAATCGTAACTTCACTCTTCCCCGCCGCCGCGGCCATTGTTGACTGTTGACTGTTACCAGCTCAAGCTTGAATGACCACAGGCTGAACTACTAGTTTTCTTTTTGCTCTTCTTTTTTCGCCGGGTTTACTCTTTTCCGCCCCGGCCTGCGCCCTTTCCCTGGTCAACATTGGGCAAAATCGCTTCCACTTCAACATGAGGACGCGGAATGACATGGACCGACTTCAGTTCGCCAACTCGACCGGCTGCAGCGGCACCGGCGTCCGTCGCTGCTTTCACCGCACCGACGTCTCCACGGACCATAACGGTTACAAAACCGCCACCGATCACTTCTTTACCGATCAACCGGACATTGGCCGCTTTTACCATCGCGTCTGCTGCTTCAATAGCACCCACTAAACCTCTGGTTTCAATCATACCTAATGCGTTTTCCATCTTGTGATCCTCCTCATCTGTTCTTTTATTTTGTTAACTTTTTTAAACATTGAATCGAACATTGTTTTTGCTTGTTTGTTTTCATTTTACAACCCCAGAACTTCCTCGACTTTCTTGATTACCTCCTCTCTAGTGTACTGGAATCTTTGCCGGGGATCGCATTTTGCTTGTATTTTCCCCCGGCCATAAGCTAAGCGTTTGCGGTTAATTAAATGCATTGGACTGACGTTGTCAGCGGTAATACTCCCGCCCCAAGTCCCGCACCCAAGGGTAAGGGCCGGTTCCAAGCCGGTGGTTAAGCCGATCGCCCCTTGGGACGACGGTGTATTAACCAAAATGCGAAACACCGGTTTTTTCATGGCAAACTCCATAATAACCTGTTTGTTTTGGGAGTGAATAACAAGACTGTGGCCGACTCCGCCATACTCCAGGAGCTCGTAACACCGCTCACAGGCTTGGACCCAGTCCTTTACCGTATAAAAAGCCAGTACTGGGCAGAGTTTTTCCGCAGAAAGCGGCGCATTGGGACCTACTTGGTCCAACCGGACCAGGAGCACCCTGGTGTCCGCCGGAATCTGAATACCCGCCAGATCCGCGATGGCTTTTGGGCTCTGACCCACCACTTTTGGGTTTACCCCGCCCCCCGGTAAAATAACCGTTCTTTCCAAGCGGGGAACGTCTTCCGGGGGTACAAAATACCCACCTTGACGTTGCACCTCATCGCTAACTTGATCGGCAATAACCTCTTCGGTGACAATCGCCTGTTCCGAAGCGCAGATGGTCCCGTTATCAAAGGTTTTGCTGGCTAAAATGTCCGCCACCGCCTGCCGGACATCGGCCGACCGTTCAATAAATGCGGGAACATTTCCCGGCCCTACACCGTAAGCCGGTTTTCCGGCACTGTAGGCCGCTTTTACCATTCCCGACCCGCCGGTGGCCAAGATCAATGCGATTTCCGGTAGCCGCATTAATTCGCTGGTGGCTTCCTTAGTACATACGGATAAACAACCCACCACACCGGGTGGTGCACCGGCGGCCACCGCTGCTTCTTCCATGATTTTTGCTGCTTCCAATGAACATTTAACCGCACGCGGATGCGGTGAAAAGACTATATTTCCGGGCGGTCAAACCTGATTACAACAACTGCACTGTTACTGCCGGTTACAATTAGTTAGTAACCACTTGTGCCACTTACACCCTGGATAATTGCCACACCGGAACTGGTCCCCAACCGGTTAGCACCCGCTTTTACCATCAGTTCGGCGGTTTGCCGGTCACGGACCCCGCCGGAAGCTTTGACCCCCATATCCGGACCCACCGTCTTCCGCATCAGGGCAACATCTTCCACAGTCGCGCCGCCCTTGCTAAAACCGGTTGAAGTCTTCACAAAGTGCGCACCCGCATTCTTGGCTAAAAGACAGGCCTTGATTTTTTCAGTCTCCGTTAAGAGGCAGGTCTCGATGATTACTTTAGTTAGGGCCGCACCCGCAGCCGCATCCACTACTGCAGCGATATCTCGGGCGACTAGATCATAATTGCCTGATTTTAAAGCTCCAATATTGATGACCATATCCACTTCCGTTGCGCCGTTGGCAATTGCGTCTCTTGTTTCTATTGCTTTAACCAGCGGTGTGCTGGCCCCTAACGGAAATCCAATCACTGTGCAAACTTTGACGCCACTGTTGGCCAGTAGTTTGGAAGCCAGCTTGACTTTGGCCGGATTAACACAGACCGAACAAAACTGATGTTCTCTGGCTTCCGCGCACAGTTTTTCAATCTCCCCATCGGTGGCATCCGGTTTCAGGAGCGTATGGTCGATCATCTTGGCCAAGGCCGCAGAGCTTAAGCCCATTGGCACCGTTTGGCTCTGCGCCATCCCTCCGAAACCGCCGAAGCCGCCGAAGGCCCCCGATTGCCCCAACTCTTTCATCACTTCCTGGGCAATCTCATCAATTAGTCGGTTTAGTTCCATCGTAAATCACCTCAATCTTATTCTTCGGCTCTGGTTATAAATAAAGAGTTCCTTTTTCGGTATCCGCACGGTCAACAATTCCGGCAATAACCAGATCAATAGGGGCTAAAGGATTTTTACTCTTGGCCACCTGGCGGGCGGATCCGCCTTCCGCAATCGCCACCACCAAATCCCCTTCACCCGCACCTACCCCATCAACGGCCACCAACTCGCCACCGGCTGGATTACCCTCGGGATCGACCGGTTGGATCAGCATCAACTTTTTCCCCACAAAATTTTCGTTTTTTTGCGTGGCGACGACATTCCCCACAACCACCGCTAAGATCATTCGCTTTTTTTCCTTTCGTATCTCCGTTTTGGGATCGTACCGGAATGATAAACACGATCAACAATCCCTACCACACCTGCATCAACGGGAGTAAAAGGCTCGGGGAGCCCCATCCCGCCTTCTTTACCGCGGGCGTAAAAGACGGTTTCTCCATAACCGGAACCAACCGTATCCACCGCCACCAAGGGCGACCCGGTCTTCTGCCCGGCGGCATTCACCGGCTGAATGACTAATAATTTTACCCCCGTCAACGAGGGATCTTTACAGGTGGCCACCACCGTCCCGATGACTTTAGCCAGCTGCATGCATACCTCTCCTATCGGTTCTGGAATAATCTTTTTTCCAGGTTTAGAATTTTGTCGACCCGCCGGCTGTGGCGTCCACCCTCAAACTCGGTACTCAACCAGACGCGTACGATCTCTTTGGCCAGTCCTTCCCCGATTACATGACTACC
>JAAYHQ010000049.1 GCA_012727425.1 Bacillota bacterium | reverse complement strand
GGAGGACATGATGATTCAGTTAAGAGAAATAAAGAAAACCTATGTTTTGGGGAAGACCAAAGTTGAGGCTTTAAAAGGGATAAATCTCCGCGTTAAAAAGGGGGAATTCGTTTGTGTGGTCGGTCCGTCCGGGAGTGGCAAAAGCACATTGTTGAATATCATCGGTTGCCTCGACCAACCGGACAGTGGAGAAGTAATTGTTGACAACGAGAAGATAACCAATTTGAACCGGAACCAATTGGCTGATTTCCGGGCTAATAAAATCGGTTTTATTTTTCAGTCCTTTAACTTAATTCCGGTACTGAATGTTTATGAAAATATCGAACTTCCTTTGTTGTTTATGAGGGAGCAAATGCCCGCCAAGGAAAAACGGGCGAAAATAATGCAGTTAATCGAAGAAGTGGGGTTGAAAAACGAGGTTAGTCATAAGCCGGATGAACTCTCGGGCGGACAAAGACAGCGGGTGGCTATTGCGCGGGCCTTGGTTACCGGGCCGAAAATCGTTTTGGCTGATGAACCCACGGCTAATCTGGATTCGGCTACCGCGCAAACGATCATCAGTTTGATGCGAAGGTTGAACGAAGAGGAAAAGGTGACCTTTATCTTTTCCACGCATGATCTTTCGGTGACAAAATATGCGACCAACCTTTATCAACTGAAAGACGGAAGGTTGGTGGAATAGAAGTCATGGCGTTGTTAAGAAAAGCGATCCGGCAAACAGCTAATCTGGCCATCAAAAATATTGGCCGACACCCGATTAAAAATATCCTGGTCGGTCTGGTCATCATTCTGGCCGGTAATATTTTTTTGGTCACCGGTAGTCTGGCGGATAATTCCCGGAAAAACTGGCGCCACTTCTTTGCCAGTACTTTTTTGGGGGATTATAATCTTACGGCGTATAAGGGAAAACAAAAGGATTTTACCTTGCCCGTCCTTTCCCTGCCTGATACTTTTATTCCTACGCAATTATATGAGGAACTGGAGAAGCAAGGGGTTGCTTATACAAAGCGAATCAAACTCGGTGCCGTTGTTTATAATGAGGAAAACGGCGATTTCGAGGGTACGCCGGTCACGATTCTCGGAGTGGATTTGGCGGAAGAGTATAAGCGGCTAAGCAATCTTCAATTCACAGCCGGGACAATCAATCCGGAACTTGCCGAAGGTGTACTGGTCTGGGCCGAATTGGCCGATTATTACCGATGGACTGTAGGTAAAGAGATCACCCTGTTTTTAGAAGATATTGATGGGAATACGCTACCGTTTGACTTCACCATTACAGGAATAATCAGTAACAAGACCGGGAAGGCTCTGGACGGAACCGGAAGTATTCCCTTGTTTCCTTTGGTCTTTGTCTCATATGAGTACCTTAATTTGCTTTTGGGGCTGGAGGAGGATGCGGCGACGGATCTGGCGGTCTGGGACCAGACGTTACAGCATGAAACTGAACTGAAGGGGCTGGCGAAGAAGCACGGATTACAATTTTTCTACGGGGAACAAGGGTTTGAGGTAATCTGGGGCGTTATTGAATTTATCTATTTTATCGGTATTTTCATCGAAGTATTTATCTTGGTTGTTTTGGTTGTCTCAACTTTTAACCTGAATATGATGGGTTTTTTCGAACGTAAGAAAGAGCTCGGGACGATGTATGCGCTTGGCGCCAAATCCGGTTTGATCGTGAGTTTATTTCTCATGGAGATGATCATCTTTACCGTGGTTGCTTTCGGATGCTCGGTTCTGCTGTATTTGTTGATCAGTCTGGCCACCGCTCGTGGACTTGAATTGGGAGGAGGTTTGGGCTTGGCTTTTGCCGGGGCGAAAGTCCACTTGCAATTGGTCCCTTCCGTAGCGTTCGTTGCCTTCCTGGCCATTATTCTGGCGATGATTGGGTCTTCAATTTATCCTGTTTACTTAACCACAAAAATAAACCCGGTTGAGGTCTTTAGGGAGGCAGAAATATGAAGGGGTTTTTGCGGATTGTCTACCGGAATGCATGGCGGCACAAAATGACATCCCTGGTCTTATTGGTAGTCTTTATATTGGCCGCTTTTGTGCTGTTTTGGGTGTTTGGTTGGGGAAGAGCAATGGTTGATTCTTTGAAGGATTATCTTCGCAGTTGTTACGGGGATATCGATTATCAGACCGGGTTTTTCAACCGGGAGGAAGTTGAAGCATCGCTTTCCGATTTGGGGTTGAACGAAGTAACCATAGAGGCCAATATCTATGCCATGCTGGATAGTGTAAAAATCAGCGATGTGATCAATCTGCGGGAGCTCTCCCCCGGCTTCGCGGAAAGAGCCGAAAGATTTCTCCGTCCGGTTACAGGAAGAATGCCGGAACAGATCAATGAAATCATTATCCCGGAGATCTTTCATCAAGGCACTTTTGCGCTCGGGGATACCTTATATTTATCAACCTGCACACCGGATGGCGTGTTAAATACTTTACCCTATGTAATCGTCGGTAAAAGCATGAATACTTTTGCCTTAATCACTTCAGAAAGTATGGATCTTCTGTTGAATAGCAAACAACGTAATTTTTTAACCGTGCAAATTAGTTCTCAGCTTAGCCCAAGAGAACAAGTATTAAGTACGAAGCAAAAAATCACTGCTCTATTGGGGGAGCAAGGGATCAAGATTAATAAAGACAAGACAATCTATGATGAATTGGACCGCCTTGACTATTTGGTCACCATGCTTCCGGGACTGAAAGGCCTGATCATGGTCGTTTTGTTTCCGGTAGTCGGCTCCGTGGTGGCGGCGATTCTATGGATCTCTTCCGTGAAAAGGCGGAAAGAGATCTGGACCTATCTGGCCCTGGGATGTAGAGACCGGACTGTTATTGCTCTGATTACTATGGAGCTCTGGCTCGTCTCCGGCGCCGGGGCTATTTTGGGATTGATGTTGAGTTTGCTCTCCGCCTGGATGGTGGAAAAGCTGAACATCTGGTTGAGCTTCGGTTATACTTTCTCCTTACCATTATGGGCTAAATATAGCTTGTTGGACTTCACAATAATT
>JAAYHQ010000048.1 GCA_012727425.1 Bacillota bacterium | reverse complement strand
TGGCAGTGGGCGGCAACTGGCCCGGCAATCCCGACAAATCAACCGACTTTGCCAAGGCTGAATTTGAGATTGACTATGTGAGGGTTTACCAGAAGCCGTACTACGACACTAATGTCCAAAAACCCACCAAGGTATTCCGGGCGCCCCTGGAAGACGGAAACCTGATCTACAACGGCGATTTTGCCGAAGCGGAAGACCTGGGCGACGAGGTCAACTGGAAATTCCTCCTGTTCCAGGGCGGAGAAGGCAGCGCAGAGATCAAGAACGGCATGATGATCATCAAAACCCGGAACGAAGGCAGGGTCGACTATTCAGTCCAATTAGTCCAGGCGAACCTGCCCATGTACAAGGGGAAGAAATACCGGATAACCTTTGAGGCGCGGGCGTCCGCCCCGCGCGACATGATCGTGTGCGTTTCGGCCCCCGACAGAAACTGGATAAGATACTTCAAAGATACCCCGCTGACCATAACGACCGCCTGGCAGACATACACCTACGAATTTACCATGACCGAAAAGGACGACCACAACGGCAGACTGGAGTTCAACATGGGCAACCGTGGGTCAACCGCCGACATTTACATCAGGAACGTCCGGGTGGAGATCATAGAATAACCCGCGGACAACGGGATGGCGTCTTCAAAAATATTTGGTGGGGACATTCTGAGGGTCCGGCAAACCAAGGGAACCTCATCATTTACCAGCCAAGGGTTCGTTGCGAAAAAGTCGATTTAAATCTTCATAGGTAGTCTATAAACCGTATGAACAGTTACCATAATTATACCAATGTTGTCGACCCCCAGGGTTTTTTACGCTACCGGGGGTCGACAACATAATAAAACATTACTTTCCTCTTACCTCTACCAGCTTGGTGGTAGCCGGAATTTTAACCAAAACACGGCCGTTATCTTGCGAAAAAGCTATCTCTTGACCATCGGCTTTGACCGCCGCAGCCTCCATTCCGTTGATCTTGAGAATAAAGTTTTCATAGGACCGTTCATAGCCAGCAGCAGTCTTTTCCAACTCGAGCAATAGTTTATCCCCGGCTAGACGTTGCGTGAAACGGTAGAGGTTATACTCCCCAGCTCGGTACTTGAAACTTTCTCCATCATCCTGATAATGGGTATAACACCCCTCTCCCGGATACACATCGAGGATAAGCTCGGATTGGTCCTTTTCTCCCACATAATTTTGGCCTTGGTAGTTAGGGATAATGCTCCCGGCCTTAATATAGATGGGACAGACCTCAAGGGGGGTTTGTTTCAGTATATACTGTTTCCCACTGTACTTTTCCCGGGTCCAGTAATCGAACCACTCCCCGGCGGGCAAATAAACTGTCCGGCATCTTTGCCCCTGCTGTAGAACGGGAGCAACCAGCAGACTTTCGCCCACCATGAACTGGTCATTTAATTCGTAAGTTTCTTCGTCATCCTGATCGTACAAGAATAACGGACGCATGACCGGCAAACCGTTTCTTTCCCCTTGCCACAGTAAATCATAGAGATAGGGGAGGAACATGTAACGTAAACTTATATATTTCCGGCAAATCTCCTCGACGCGTTCCCCGAAAGCCCATGGCTCTTGGTCCCGGGTAAACATATTACTGTGGTTACGGAACAGCGGGGTGAAGGCGCCCAACTGCATCCATCTTGCCAGTAATTCGCCGTTACAATCAAAACTAAACCCACCCACGTCCGTACCGCAGAAAGTGATCCCGCTCAGTCCCAAGTTGAGCAGCATTGGAACCGCCATCCGCAAATGCTCCCAGTGGCTGCAGTTATCGCCCGTCCAAACTGTGGCGTACTTTTGACTACCTGCAAAGCAGGCACGCGTGATCACAAAGGGTCTTTTCCCGGTCAACGCTTTCAGCCCGTTATAAGTGGCTTTGCTCATGAGGTGTCCATAAACATTATGCAATTCCGCATGGGTGGACGGATAACCATCATTCTCGAAGGTGACATCATCGGGAATCGGACCGTCAAAGCTGGCCGGCTCATTCATATCATTCCAAATTCCGTCGACCCCTTGTTCCGTTAATATCCGGTGTTTCTCTCCCCACCACCGTCGCACGCGATCGGCGGAGAAATCAGGATAAACCGCATCGCCCGGCCAGACTCGATTCACGTAGGGAATCCCGTCTTTATCTTTTAAATAATAGCCATTGATCAGCCCTTCATCATAAACCGCATACCCTTTTTCTTTCTTGACCCCGGGATCAATGATGGTCACCACCTTAAAGCCCATCGCTTTCAGCTTGGCCACACCCGCCGCAAAGTCGGCAAACCTTTCCTGATGCCAGGTAAACACCTTGTAATCATCCATATACTCGATATCCAGGTGTAAAACATCACAAGGGATCTGTTTCGCCCGGAAGGTCGCTGCCACCTCCATTACCCGCTGCCAACTATCATAACTGTGCCGGCTCTGCTGGTAGCCAAGGGCCCAAAGCTGCGGTAGCGGCGTTGTACCGGTCAGGTAAGTATACCCGGCCAAAACTTGCTTCACCGTCGGACCATAAATGAAGTAGTAATTTAGGTTACCGTCTTTGGCCCCGTAATAGAGATAGCGCTCATTCTCTTTGCCCAAATTAAAATAGGAATGGTAAGAATTGTCGAAGAAAAGACCGTAGGCCATGTTCTTCCGGAGCGTAAGCAAGAACGGAATGGATTTATACAGTTTCTCGAAACTCTCCACATGGGGTGAGGGATCATCCGTATTCCACATCTGGTACTGATAACCCCGTTTATTCAGCGGACCGGTGTTTTCACCTAACCCATAAAAATACTCATCACCAATGATTTCCTTTATAACCTCTACCCGGTTACCGCTGATATTCTCGACCACTGCATGGCCTTCTTCTTTAATGAGGGCCGTTTTTCCTCTACGGACAAAAGGTGCCCGTTGTCCCCGGTAATCACGGCAGATCACTTGGCCGTCCTTGGTATAAAAATCAACCTTAAAGTCGGGGCCCACCTTGATCTGCAGTTGGGCGGTGACAATCACGAGTTCATCCGCTTTCCTGTCCACCGCCAATTCGACTGGAACCCGCTTGTCGCCTTCAATGGCGTGGGAAGGTTTCTCTGTCCCGCTCAGGGGAAGAAAAACATTGATAATTTCTGGCGTAATTGCCTCCACCGTTGCTGAAATCTGTTCATAGTCAATTCTTACTTTGTTCCCGTCAACCTGAAAGCGCTTAATCTTTCCGTACAATGCAATTCACATCCTTTTTACAATCATTACTTAAGTTGGTATTAGCTAATAATCAACCCGCTTGGTTATTACAGGTTAAATCCGCAAATAACGAATCAACCCTTAATCCCGGTCATGGTGATCCCTTTGATAAAGTGCTTCTGCAGGCAGAGGAAGACCAGCAGCACCGGAATGACCGTAATGGTAGCAACGGCCATCACCAAACCATAATCAGTCCAATACTGTTGGGAAAAGGTCGCCAGGCCAACCGGCAACGTGAATTTAGACTCGCTTTGTAGTGTAATCAGTGGCCATAAAAAATTATCCCATTGCCACATGAAGATAAAGATGCCTAAAACCGCCAAAGCCGGTTTGGTATGGGGCAGCATGATTTGGAAAAAAATCCGAAACTCACTGGCTCCATCGATCCGGCCCGATTCCATCAGTTCAGTCGGCAACCCCTGCATAAACTGGCGCATCATGAAGATGCCAAAGGTATTATACAAAGACGGAAGAATAATTGACAGATGATGATCGATAAGCCCCACTTTGGAAAAGAGGAGATACATGGGGATCATTGTCACGGTAAATGGAATCATCATCGTCGCCAAGATCGCGGTAAAAAGCACATTTTTCCCAGTAAACTCATATTTGGCAAAAATATAGCCGGTCAGCGCACTAGTAAACAAGGAAATAACTGTAGTTAAAGCGCTAATGTAGATGCTGTTGACCAGTCCCAAAGGGTCAGTTCCACCGGAGCGGCCAGCACCGCCAGACTCTGAACAAGCGCCGCTATCAATAACAGACCAACCATGACTTTCCATACCTTCATTTTCATCCCTCCTATTAATTGTCATTACGCCGGTACCTATCCATCTCCGTTTTTTCCTTTTCCCACCCCCCATCAGTACAATTAGCGCTCTAAAACAAAGAACAGCGTTGCAACGCACTGGACTAAGGTCTTACAAAATCTTGGCCGTACTGGCCCGTACTTTCAACTCCACCGGTAGCAAAATGTTCTTCTCCGTCACCGGCTCCCCATTAATCTGTGCCAGCAATAAATCCGCAGCCATCTTCCCTTTCTTGAAAATATCCTGCCGAATGGTGGTCAACGAAGGAATCGTATACTCGGAGTAAAAAATGTCGTCGTAGCCCACTACCGAAAGATCTGCCGGCACTTCCTTTCCCATCTCGTATAAACCTTTAATTAAACCCATCGCCCCAATATCGGACAGGACAAAAGCTGCCGTCACCTTTTCCGGAAGGGAGATGAGCTTTTGGGCGGCATGATACCCACCCAGCATACTACCGCCGTTTTCCAACACCAAACGCGCATCGTAGGCCAAGCCGGCTTCGGCCAAAGCTTTTTTGTATCCCAACAGGCGCTGAAAATCAACACCCCGGTCCGCCAGTTTACCCACCACTAGCACAATCTTGGTGTGCCCCTGACTGATCAGATGCTTCGTCCCTAAATAACCGCCGAGTAAATCGTCATTATGAACCTGATAAAGGCCAGGCTGGTCGATATAACTATCCATAAAAACGGTGGGAATTTTTAAAGCCAAGATGCTCCGGTATAATTCGGAATCAGCGTCAATCCCCACGACAATCAGCCCGTCCACATTATGCATCTGGACAAAGGATAAATCGTTATCTTGCTCCACCCTGGTGAGCATGACATTAAACTTGTGATCTTTTGTCCCCATCTCCACCCCGCTGATTAATTGCCAGAAAAACGGGTTCTCTTCAAAATTTCCTCTTTTTAAATAGGGAACAATGACGCTAATTAACTGGGTATTTTTATTCTTCAAGCCCCGCGCCAGGGTGCTGGGGACGAAGTTCTTTTCCGCAATAATCCGCTGTATCCGTTCGGCCGTCTCCGCTGAGACGCGTCCCTTTCCATTGAGGACATTGGAGACAGTCGCTACCGAAACTCCGGCTTCCCGCGCGATGTCTTTAATTGTAACCTTCATGTGTACGCCTCACTCCATTATGATTAATCGTTTAATCTTTTAGCAAAAAAATAATCGTTTTCCTTGGATGGACAACAATCAACACCAGCCGGTAACCACGGCAATCCCAGTGCATTAATCCCTCATCAACCTGCTCAACCCGTGTTTATTCCTTGATAATCCACTCCGCTGGCAAGGCCTTTTGGTCACTTTAAGATACTGGGCACCGATCCCGTTCATCACCAGTTTTGATTAAAGGTTTAACCATTTACTTATAAAGTACCTCGTTTTTACCATTTTGTCAATATGTAATTATCGCTGGCGGGAGGTTGTTTTTTCTTGCGGCCGGTCCCTGCCGCAACCGAACGCGGGGATAATCTTGCCCAGCACCACCGGGTGGGCCGCGCCGGTCACCGCCGGGAAGCTCGCCGGTTGGCCATGGATAGTCTCATTGGCCAGAACGGCAAAGGCGACCGCCTCCTTTCCCGCGCTGGGGAGGCCGTAATCTTCATGGCGCCGGACCGGTACCGGTGCTACCCGTTGCGCCAGCATCGCCAGCAGGGTTGGGTTGGAGGCGCCGCCCCCACCGACAATAACCTCATCGATCTTATACCGGGGAAAGAGATAGGCTTCGTAATGCCGGGCAATGGTTTCGACAGTCAAGGCGGTGACCGTCGCCGTCAGGTCCGGGGTACTCAGCCCATACTTGGCTCCTTCGGCCAGAACAGCGGTGACGTAGTCGTCACCAAACTCCTCCCGTCCAGTCGTTTTCGGCGGTTTTTGCGCGAAATAAGGGTGGTCGAGCAGTTTGGCCAGTAACCCTGCGTGGACTTGTCCGGCGGCAGCGATCTGCCCGTCCCGATCATAACGGAACCGCCCGCCAGTTAAGCGGCTCACAACCCCGTCAATCACCATGTTGCCCGGTCCGGTATCAAAAGCAATGATCTCTTCCGGACGGAGGCCGCCCCCGACCAAGGTCAGATTGGCGATTCCCCCAATGTTTTGGATGATCCGGCACCGCCCCTCGTCCCGGCCGAACAGTAAATAATCCACATAGGGCAGGAGGGGGGCCCCCGCTCCGCCGGCCGCGACATCCCGGACCCGAAAATCGGCCACGGTTGTTATCCCGGTCCGTTCCGCAATGACCGCCGGCTCACCAAGCTGCAGGGTGGCGCGGACCGGAATCCCTTCCACCATCACCGGCCGTGGTAAGTGATAAACCGTCTGCCCGTGGGAGCCAATGAGGTCAATGGCGGCGGGGGTCAGCCCGGCTTCTTTGATCAGCGCCAGGGCGGCGGTGGCAAACAAATGCCCCAGGTAAAAATTACCCCGGCACAGCCGGTCGACCCGCCCCGTCCGGGGCGAAAAAAGCTTGGCCAACTGCCGCCTGCTCGCCGCCGAATAGGGGTAATTCCGGTAGGCGATCAGGTGAAGCCGGGTCTGCCGCCCCCAGCCCGCCAGCTCAACCAGAGCCGCGTCAATCCCATCGTAAGAAGTTCCCGAGTTTAAACCAATCACTTTCTTCGGTGTCTTGGTCAAAAGTCTTTCCCAGTAGGCCAGCATTGTCCCGCCCCCTTTCTTGCCGCTATTAACCGGGGTCAAGGCCTCTAAAACCAGTCCCGCAACGCACCGGCGCGAACCTCCACCGCAGCCACGAACCGTCAGCCCAAGAAAGAGCACCGCCACCGTCGACCGGCGGCCACCACCGGAACCGACATCTTGCCCAAGGATTTAACCGTCCCTAAAACCGGTTCCGTCCATACCCGGCCGGATAAAGACCGGGAATGGAGACCGGCAATTTCCCGGTCGGTCGATATTCGCCCCATAACAGGCCGGCCAAGGCCTCCAACGTCACCGGCTGGCAACTGTAAGCCGCCACAAAGGTCGTCACCTCCGGGAAAAGCGCCAACTCATAGGGGGTGCGCAGTGCGGCCACCACCAAGGGCAGACCGGTGGCAGCGATCTTTCTGACCAGCACCACCTGTCCTTGGGCCAATCCCGCGTCTGCCGTGGCCACCAGCACCAAGGCCGGTTTGCGCGCCTCCAATTCACGAAGCACCATCGCAATCATCTCCGCCGTCGGGGAGCGGGGCAAGACCCGTTCCCGCGTGCGCGGATGCCGTTTCTGCAGCGCCCGGGAGAGGCCGGAGTCATGGCCGGTCCCTTCCTCCGCCAAAGTCAACCCCTGATGGTGGAAGGAGAGGAGATAAAGCTCCTCTTCCGGGGTCAACCTTAAGGGGAGCAGTCCCGCCTCGTTTTTGACCAAGGTTATGGCCGCAGCGGCGATCTGCTGCGCCAAGCGCTGGTTCCCCCCCGGATCCTCCGGAGCAGGGCTTACTCCTAATCCTTCCCCGCCGTGCACCACCCCTTCCGGCCGTCCAGGGATGGACAACCCGCCGGCAAACAGTTGCTGTTTCAGGCGGACGACCCGTTGCACGGCCGTCTCCAGCCGGGTCCGGGGGATTTTACCGCTCCGGACCGCCGCCACCAGCAACCGGTGGGCGGTCAATTGCCGCTCAAAGCTGTGGGTGAGCAATGCCAGATCCGCTCCGGCTTGCACGGCCAAAACCGCCGCCTGCTCCGGCGCGTACTCCGCCGCCACGCCCCGCATTTCCAGACAATCGGTGAGCAGCACACCGGGAAACCCCAATTTCTCCCGGAGCAACCCGGTTAAAACCACCGGGGAAAGCGTGGCCGGCCGGTCCGGCTCCGGATCCACCACCGGGAAGGCACAATGGGTGGTCATGATCCCCGCCACCCCGGCGGCAATGGCCGCCCGAAAGGGCACCAGCTCCACCGCTTCCAAGCGGGAGAGGGGATGACCGATCCGGGGCCTCCCCCGGTGGGAGTCCACGGCGGTATCGCCATGCCCCGGAAAGTGTTTGGCCACGGCAGCGAGCCCCCGGCTTTGGTACCCTTTAATCGCCAGAGTTCCCAGGGCAGCCACCATTTGTGGGTCCTCGCCGAAGGAGCGGATCCCAATCACCGGATTAAGCGGGTTGTTATTGACATCCAACACCGGTGCCAGATTCAGATTAATCCCCAAAGCCCTGAGTTCACCGGCCACCGCCGCCGCCGCTTGAAACGCATACTCCGGGTTACCGGTGGCGGCCAAGGCCATGTTCCCGGGAAAGACGGTCACCCCTCGCCGCAACCGGACAACTGGCCCGCCCTCCTGGTCAATGGCGATCAGTAACGGCAGTCCGGTGGGGCGCGCGGTAGCCAGCGCCTGCAAACTCCGGATTAGTTCGGCCGCTTCCACAGCGTCGTCAAAATTGCGCGCCAGTAAAACCACCCCGCCCGCTTTCCCTTCCGCCAGAAACCGGGCGACCTCCGGTGCGGGTTTTTTCCCTTCAAACCCGATCAGCAACAACTGCCCAACCTTCTCCGTCAGGGACAGTTCCGGCCAAGACCCATTGGTACCGGCCATTGACATCCGGCCACCCCCTTAACCTTTCACCGCCCCGCCGACGATCCCCCGGGCCAGGTACTTCCGGACCAGTAGGAAAAAGACCAGCGACGGAAGGGTAAAGAAGACCGAAGCGGCCATCAACTGGTTCCATTCCACTGTAAACTGGCCAAAAAAAGCGTTGAGTCCGACCGGCATGGTGTATAGTTCCTGATGATTGATAAAAGTCATGGCAAACATAAACTCATTCCAGGCCCCGATGAAAGCGTAGATGCCCGAAGCGGTAATCCCGGGCAAGGTCAAAGGAAGAATTACCCGGAAAAACGCAGCCGGAACGGAGCAGCCATCGATCTGGGCCACCTCTTCCAGTTCGCGGGGGATCTCGTCAAAGAACCCCTTGAGCATCCAGATCGAAAGCGGCAGGGTAAACGTGGGGTAACTAACCAACAAGGCCCAATGGCTATTCAAAGCATGCAAATTCCGCATCACGATAAAAAGGGGGATGATGATCACCACGGACGGGAGCATTTGGATACATAAAATAAAAAGCAGCCAAGCCTGGCGCCCGGGAAAACGGAAACGGGAAAACCCGTACCCCGCCAAGGTGGCAAGGACGAGACTGGCCAAGGTCACCACGGAAGCCACATAAAGACTGTTTAAAATGTACCGGCCAAGGAGGGTATCCTGAAACGCCCGCCGGTAATTCTCCAGCGTAAACTGGGGTGGAATCAGTTTCGGCACGGAAGTGAAGGTGTCTTCCGGCCGCTTGAGCGAGGTGGAAAGCATCCAGCCGAAAGGAAAGACCGCAACAAAAAAGACGACCAACGCGGCCAGATAGATGAAGAACAAAGCGGGCAGGTTTCTTTTTCGCAAGCGGATTTTTGCCATCCTACTCCTCCTCCCGGTTGAAAACTTTCAGGTAAAAAAGGGTGATCACGGTGACCAGCAACAGCATAAGCACCGCCAAAGCCGAAGCTCGTCCCATCCGCAGATAGGCAAAGGCATGCATCCAGGTATGGATCCCCAGGATCATCGTGCTCCCGGCCGGCCCCCCTCCGGTCAGCACCCACATTTGGTCAAAAACCTTAAAATCCCAGATCGTCGAGATCACCGTTAACACACCCAGCAGATTACGGAGAAACGGCAGGGTAATGAAGTGCAACCGTTGCCAGGCACTGGCCCCATCAATCATGGCGGCTTCATAAAGCTCGTCGGGGATCGACTGGAGGCCAGCCAGGAGCGCAACGGCGATGAACGGAAAACTCTGCCAAACCACAACGATGATCACCGCCCATAAAGCGGAACCGGTATGGGCCAACCAAGCGTAACTGACCATTCCTTTAAACCCCAGCAGGGTAAGGAGGTAGTTTAAAATCCCGAATTGATCATCATAAATCCATTTCCAGAGGATGGAGGAGGCCACCCGCGGCATCACCCAGGGCAACAGAACAGCAACGGACAACACCCGGTGCCCGGGGAATTCCAAGTTCAACAATAGCGCCACCGCCAGACCAGACAAGATGGTCAGGATGACGCAAGCGGCGGTAAAAAACAGTGTAATCCCCAGTGAGTACCAGAACTCCGGATCCTTTAGGATCTCCACGTAATTGGCGAAACCAATGTAAGTGGAGCCTTTGGTTAGAATTTCGAGCAGATAGTAACGTTCAAAGCTGGTGACTACGACCGCAACCAGGGGATAAAGGATCACCAGGCCGATCGCCAGCAACGCCGGGCAAACAAAGGCGAAGGCCAGGCGGTGTTTCTTCAAAGCCAACCAGAAAGCGGGCTCCCAACCCTGCAGCTCTTCCATGCGCACCGGTGTCTTCACCGGGATCCCCCCTTTCGCGGAAAGCAGTTCTTTGCCCGGCCGGGGCAGCGGCAAACGCTCTCCCGGCCGGACAAGAAGGATTAGGCCCGTTTACTCTCCGCTATACCCAAAGATAATGTTCATGGTCTTCACCGCTTCGGCGGTTGCTTCTTCGACGGTCATTTTCTGCATCAAAATCTGTTGCATCATCTTCAACAGCACCTGCGAATTTTCCACTTGCCCCCATTGGGGGATCGCCGGATAGGCCCGGCCGTATTGCATTTGGGCGGTGAAAACCGAAAGATATGGATCATTGGCGAATTTGGGGTCGGCCAGCAAGGAAACCCGTCCCGGGAAGTAATTGACCGCTTCCGCCCAGGCCATTTGGTATTTCGGCGTCATCAGCAGCTCCAGATATTTCCATGCCAAGTCTTTCTGTTTCGACTGGGTGAACATGACCATGTTACTTCCCCCAATGAAACTGGCCGGTGTTTTGAAGTAGGGGATGGGGGCCACCGCAAATTTATCTTTGAGGTTGGGATTGGCCAAGAACTTCGGGACTAAGGGCGCCACGTCAATGATCATTGCCTGCGTGCCGGTTTCAAAGGCTTTCCGGCTCGAAAGCACATTCCAAGTGATCGGGCCCTGGTGAATTCCTTATTCAATTCAGCAAACATTTGCTCAGCCCCCGCCGGGTTCCCGGTTTGCATGATCCAGACTTCCAACGTTCGGCGGGCCGCCTGAACCGTCAAGCTGGCCAGCAAAACAAGGGCCAAAAGAACCAACAACAGGCTCCTGCGCCTTAACATAAGACTTTAACCTCCTTAAAAATCCGTATTTTCCTTTGCTTTCAGCAATACCGTTTCTTCATACGCCACCCCCTTTGCGGTTTGGGTTCCTAATATTTCAGGTCTGCGACTGCTTCCCGGGTCCGGGCCAGATTCTCCACCGCCTCGTCATACCGTTGAAGGGCAACGCCGATGAAAAGCACGTCAACAACGGAAAGTTGGGCGATGCGGGAGGCAATCGCGCCACCACGAAATATGGACTCTGTGGCCGCGGTGTACAGTTTAATATCGGCTACTTTACTGACCGGCGAATCGGGGACACTGGTAATACAGATGGTCTTCGCCCCCTGTTCCTTCGCGACCAGCAGAGCCCGGACCACGTCTTTGGTGTTTCCCGAATCGGAAATGGCCAGCGCAACATCGCCCGGGGCGAGCAAGGCCGCCAAATAAGTCTGGACGTGGGCATCAGAGAAGGCAGTGGCTTGAATCCCAATCCGTAACAGTTTTAGCTGGGCATCCATGGCCACGAAACCGGAAGCCCCAACCCCGTAAATATTCACCTTGGCGGCACCGGCCAGCGCGTTGACGGCTTCCTCCAAAGCGTTATCATCCAAGAGTTTCCGGGTATCCTGCAGGGCTTGGCTATTCATGCGGAAAATTTTTTCCTTCACCGTTTTGATCTCATCGTTGCGCTCAATCTCCCCGTAGATCTCCAGGGTTGGCTCGACCAGCTCTTTGGCCAAGTAGATCTTCATCTCCTGATAGCCCTTATACCCAATGCGCTGGCAAAACTTGATGATTGCCGCGTCACTGACCCCGCAGCGGTTACTGAGCTCCGTGACGGAAAGATGAATCACTTCCTCCGGATGCTCCAGAATATAAGTGGCTACTTTCTGCTCGGAAGGGCGTAACGACGGATAGAAACCTTTAATTCGCACCAGACAATTTTCCAGCTCGCCAGAATAATTCATGACGTAAAATCCTCCTCGCCTCAGCATTTCCCGTCTTGATCGCTTCCCGTTTTCCCTTCCGGTCTCTTGCGGTTCAGGTTATCGGTTAGACAGTCGCCATTGACGGCTAAAAACAAATAAAACTAGAGAAAAGACAAAGGCAAGCCGGCCTTTTGGGCACCGTATATTACACCGCCGAAAACTGGTGGAAAACACGGTTTAACCACCTTCATCCCGCAGAACTCGGCCAATCGCCACGTAAATGCCGCGTAGAAAGACGGATTCGTAAAAAGCCCCCCGGCCACGGCCACCTTCGGAGCCGCAATATCCATTCTTTTTTCGACGGCCTTCACAAGCATGACCAGTTCCGCCAGGGCATCGTCGATGATTGCAGTCGCCGCCGGATCACCTTGTTGGGCGGTTTCTAATACCACCGGAACCAAAGCCGCAATTTCTTTCTGGTCGAGACTGTGTTGGCACACCATCGCCCGTAAAGAAGTCAGGGAAGTAACCCCCAGTTTTTGGCAGACAACCAGCGAGAGTGCGGTTTGTCCACTGCGTCCTTCCGCCGACCGGATTACCATCCGGATTGCCTGCAGGCCAATCCAGTACCCGCTTCCTTCATCCCCGAAGATAGTGCCCCAGCCGCCACTCTGGACCCTGCGGCCATCCCGGCGCAGACCATAGGCAATTGAGCCGGTACCGGCCACCAAAACGATCCCCGGTTGTCCGCCGTGGGCGCCAAGCAGGGCAATCTCCCCGTCATCGGTCAGGGCATAGCGGTCTACCCCCTCCAACCGGCCCAAAGACTTTTGCATTTCCGCCAATTCCAGCTTACACCCAGCTCCGGCAATACCGATTCCCAAAGACGCAAGCCGGCTGAGACCGGCCCGGGCCATGGCTTCCCGCAGCGTCACCTTGATTACCTGCATCGCAGTTTCTACGCCTGCCTGATAATGAGCGGGCGGTCCTTCATGCCCACCAAGGATCTTCCCTTCGGCGTCAAGGAAGAGACACTTGGTGGCGGTGCCGTCGGCATCAATCCCACCAAACACCATGATTAATCTCCCCCCAAAAAACCTCCTCGCCCAGTTCTCTTCACATGAGAACTTTACGCAAAAAACCTTCATGTTTCGCCAGTAATTCCTGGGCTTTCTCCAGTGAACACTCCTTTTTATACATCACGATAGCCGGTTTAACCCGGTAATTAGCCTGGGTCAAATATGCTTTGGCCGTTTCCACATCGGCGCCGGTAATCTCCATGAAGATATTCTCCGCCCGGAGACGCAGTTTACGATTTGTCGCATTGACATCCACCATTAGATTGGAATAAACCTTTCCCAATTTAACCATCACAGCGGTGGAGATCATGTTTAAAACCATCTTTTGGGTTGACCCCGCCTTCATCCGGGTCGAACCGGTCAGGACTTCCGGACCGACCACCGGGTTGATCTCCACATCCAGTTTCAGTGCCAGCGGCGTTCCTTCATTGCAATAAACCATCACCGAAAGGGCACCCCTTTTTCGCGCCTCCGCCAGTGCCCCCAACACGTAAGGGGTTTGCCCACTGGCGGCAAGCCCGACAACCGCATCCCTCTTTTCCACTTTGTAACGGGCAATCTCCCTTACTCCCAACTGGAAATTGTCTTCCACCGCTTCCTTCGCGGCAAACATCGCTCCTTTGCCCCCGGCGATGATCCCGACCACTTTTCCCGGTTCCAAGCTGAAGGTGGGCGTGCATTCCACCGCATCAAGCACCCCGAGCCGGCCACTGGTTCCCGCACCAATGTAGATCAGACGTCCGCCTTGTTTCATCCGTTCGGCGATGAAATCCACTGCTTTTGTGATGGCCGGGATCACGATCCTGATTGCCTCCGCGACCCGGTGATCCTCACGGTTAATCAGCCTTAGTAGATCTTCCGTTGGTAACAGATCCATATTCCAACTGGAAGGGTTGCGACGCTCCGTAACATGGATAACCCGATCGTCGATCATTAACTCCTACGCCTCCACTTTAATTTTCCAAGGATCCCAGTCTTTTACATTTTGTAATTCGCCCTTCAAGTTAGAAATCCTTCCAGTTATGGCTAAATTTGTTATTTTTTATTCCAATTTTGCCATAAAAAAACCGGGGTCTTAGGTTTCCCCGGTTTCTACTGGGATACTGCTCTGTAATCCCCAAAAGGTTTTTTACACTGAAACAGACAAAAAGAGAATTAAGCCGTATGAGCCGGCAGGAACTCACGGATTACCCTGGGCTGGCTTTAACTTCCCCTTCGGTAATCTATCATTTTCGGGCAAACCCCGTTCCGGATGCGGGGGACCTTTAATTACTTCTATTCCTCATAGGTAGTCTAACAACGGCGACATTTACGGCGACGGCGGCA
>JAAYHQ010000047.1 GCA_012727425.1 Bacillota bacterium | reverse complement strand
TTGTCGACCCGTTTTATCAATAGGATCTTGTACGTGGAAATCTAATTCTTGCAAAAAACCCATGGTGACATTTTCACGGAATAAAACTAAGGCTTTTTACTGACATTTTCATAGACTATTGACAGAGTTTTCAGCCCGCAAACACTCAGCTTAATCCTTAAATTATGATTAAGGGCGTAAAAAAAGGAAAAAGGAACCGTTCAGAAAAGGCCAGTTTACAACCGAATTGACCGGACCGAGGTCCTGTCGGGAACATTTCGGTAACTTGCTTTTTACGGAAAGCCATGTTGACCTTTGGTTTCTTTTGTGATATTTAACATAACAGGAAGATTCTTGCGTATTATGTATAATTGTATACGTAGGAACAGTTGGGTTAAACATCAAAATGTTTTAATCTTCAATAAATTACCGCGACAAAACCACAATTTTTGCCGACGTTTTCCTTGCGACAACCTTGAAAACCGCGACCCACACCGGTTTTCCTTCCGCGGTTGCTCCCCGCTTCGATTCAAACAAGCACAGACCAAACATCATTTGGACCGAACACAATTCCGACCGACTTTGCCAATGAACAGCAGCCTTCCGCACGAACCAAAAAGAGAAGGCTGCTGTGCCTGTTGCTTCAACGATCCTGATTATTAAACTGAATTCGGGAAGAGAATAACATTGATTAAAGAAAGGAATGGTGCGTTTGCTGACGACAACAACCTCTCTCCAATTGGAAGAACTTTTGGAATATGCACGCCAACTTGCCAGGGAACAAAAGGGCATTACATTTTCCCGAAGCGTACGCCTCAAACGCCAGGTAAAACACGATCTACGTTTGTTAAATGCGGTTTACCGTAATTTTTTGGCCAAAGCGGAAGAAGAGGAAGCGATGCTTCCCCCGGCCGCCGAGTGGTTGTTGGACAACCATTATCTCCTGCTCGAACAGTACAAGTATATTCGGCAAAACTTGTCCATCAGCCATTTCCGGCGGTTACCGGTCCTGACTTCGGGAAAGATGAAAGGTTTGTACCGGATTTATGCCATCCTTTATGAACTGCTCAAGGTCACCGGGGGTAAGTCCGATCCGGAAGTTTTGGTCAGTTTTCTCTGGGCTTATCAGCAAATCCAACCCTTAACCATCGGTGAGTTGTGGGCGATCCCGCTCATGCTGCGTTTTGTCATCTTCCACCAGCTCCGCGAACTTTATGTACATTTGAATCAAGAACAGTTACCGGCCAACCAAAAGAAGATCTGGTCGGAAAAAGTGGCCCCGCTGTTGAAAGAGGGAACCCAACAGCTGAACAAGGCCATTTTCAAGTTGGAAAAATACATGGATCTGGCCGATCCTTCAGTTCTGCTCTTTTTGGAACAGGAATTCCGCCGGTCCGCCGATTTAAAACCCCTCCTCTACTGGCTCGATGCCCGGGTAAAGGCGGAAAATCTCACCCTTTCCGATTTAAAAGAACGGGAACATCAACGGCAAGCCAGCTACCGGACAATGGCCGGCAACTTCTTCCGCGGGCTGCAGGAGGTCAATCTGGCCCTGTGGGATGAGTATTTTGAAGAGTTAAGCCTGGTCGAGCAGACCCTGCGCCAGGATCCGGCCCGGATCTACCCGGAGATGGATTACGAGAGCCGCAGCTTAATGCGGCGTGAGGTGGAGTTGTTTGCCCGCGAATGGCGGTTACCGGAAGAAAAAATCGCCGAAAAGGTGTTGGCTTTGGCCCGGGCGGCCACCAAAAACCCGGGCGAAGGTAATGTCAAGACCCATGTCGGGTATTATCTGCTGGATGATGGCTGGAAAGAGCTGGCCCAAACCTTAAATTGTAAAGGGGGCGGCCTCCGTCATTTCCGGCGGACCGCGCGCGCAAAGCCGAATTTGGTCTATTTCCCCTCTTTGGTCCTTTGTTTTTTGCTGATCTATACCGGTCTTTTGTGGTCCTTATCCGCCTTACAGGCCTTTACCCCTCTACAGTTGGTTTTCGCCGGTCTGTTGCTGCTTGCCCCGGTGGCCGGAAGCGCCGTCCGTTTGGTCCATGCGGTCTTGAATTGGGTTTTTCCGCCGCAGATCCTACCAAAGATCGAATTCCGCAACGGCATTCCGCTCGAGGCGGCGACGATGGTGGTGATCCCTACGATTTTAGGGAGTATGGAGGATGTTGAGTCTTTACTGCGGAAACTGGAAGTCTACCATCTGGCCAATACCGATCCGCACATCTATTTCGCCCTGCTGACCGATTTTTCCGATGCCGCGGAAAAGGAGCGTCCGGAAGACGCCCCGCTCCTCGAAGCGGCCCTGGCCGGGATCGCCGCCTTGAACGAGCGTTACCCCCATCCGGAGGGCGAAAGTTATTTCCATCTATTACACCGCGAGCGGCGGTACAATCCCCAGGAAGGGGTCTGGATGGGTTGGGAACGGAAGCGCGGGAAACTTACCGAGTTCAACGCGCTACTCGCCGGGGTCGAAGAGACCAGTTTTACGACGGTCACCGGCGACCGCGAGTTTTATAAACAGATCCGCTACGTAATCACCTTGGACTCAGATACGCAGTTGCCCCGTGAAGCCGCTCGCCGTCTGATCGGAACGATTGCCCATCCGTTGAACGCCCCGGTGGTCGACGAAGAGAAGGGGATCGTCGTCAAAGGTTACGGCATTTTACAGCCGAAAATGGCCATCAGTAACGCCAGCGCCAACCATTCCGTCTTTGCACTCCTCCACAGTAACCAATGGGGGATCGACCTCTACAGCAGTGCGGTCTCCAACCCTTATCAGGACCTCTTCGGGCATGGAATCTTTGCGGGGAAGGGGATCTACGACGCCCGGATCTTCGACCGTTTGCTCCGGAAACGCTTTCCGGAAAACGCGATTTTAAGCCACGACCTCCTGGAGGGCGGCTTTCTCCGCGCCGGTTTCGTCAGTGATATCGAGTTGCTGGAAGACTACCCGTCCTCCTTTCTCGGCAATCTGTCCCGTTTCCACCGCTGGGTCCGGGGGGATTGGCAGCTCTTGCCCTGGTTAAAAAAGAGCGTGCCCGACCAGGATGGGACCGAGACGCCTGTTCATCTGCCGCCGGTCACCTGTTGGCAGATGGTGGATAACTTACGTCGCAGTCTGGTCGCGCCCGCCCTGCTTCTCTTCATTGGGCTCTGTCTCGCTGTTTTCCCGGGACAGGCGGTGCAGGTCCTTCCCCTCCACTGGGGAATCCTTGGCCTGTTGGCCGTGGATTATCTCCAACGCTTAATCCGGACGGTCCGCTTCGGCGGAGTCCCGCTCCTCCATTGCCTGGGCCGTGATCTGTTCGGCTTGGTCGTCCTGCCCTATGAAGCCGTAATGATGGTCGACGCCATTATCCGGACCTTGTACCGGATGAAAATCTCCCGCCGCCATCTTTTAGAGTGGCGGACCGCCTCGGAAGCCGGAAAACAGGCCCCGAATACTTTATGGGGCGTCTGGAAAAGTATGCGCCGCGGGCAGCTTCTCACCCTGGCCGGGTTGGTCTTCTTTTGGGTCAAAGTCCCGTCCGGTCTGCCCTGGATGGTTCCTTTCGCCGTTCTTTGGCTCTCCGCACCACTCTGGGTACATCTGACGGCCGTGCCGCGGCGGCCCCAGCGAAGAGTACTTAATGCCGCGGAACAAAGCTACCTGCGGGAAAACGCCCGGCGGATCTGGCACTTTTTCGAAACCGTGGTCACCGCAGAGGACAACTGGTTACCACCGGACAATCTGCAAGTGGATCCGGACAACGGGATCGCCCATCGGACTTCACCCACCAATATCGGGCTTTACCTGGCTTCGGTCGTTACCGCCCGGGATTTTGGGTATATCACCACCAAACAGATGGTGGCGAAGATCGGGCAAACCATCGACACTTTGGAACGCCTCCCCCGCTGGGAGGGGCACTTCTACAATTGGTATAATACTGTTACCCTCGAACCCTTGCTTCCTTTATATGTGTCCACGGTAGACAGCGGCAACCTCCTGGTCTACCTCCTCGTGGCAAAAGAGGGGATTAAAGAATGGTTACAGCAGCCTTGGGCCAAGGGTTTGGGTCAAGGGGTGATGGATACGGTCCGCTGGGAGCAGCCAAAAGCGGAGACCGTTGCTTCCTGGCGTCCCCTGTTCGGACCCGCCTTTGAGGACGAACCTACCATCCTGACCTGGTATCGCCGGCTAAAAAAGGCCCGGGAAGAGGTGACACCGGAAAGCCGGGACCTGCTCCGCCATACGTTGACCGCCATTGAGCAGCAGCTCGAAGAGCTGGAATGGTTCTTCCCTTGGTTGCCGCAGGTGGAAGCGACCGGTGCGGAACCCGCGCCGGATCTGGCCCATAAATTAAGCGCGGTGAAGAACTTTGGCGAGGTCATTGCCCTGGCTGAAGCGGAGAGTGTCAGCGCGGCAGAAGCGGAGCCTCCGGCTTTGGCCCAACTGCTTTTAACTTCAAAAGCCCGGTGTGAAGAGTTGATCAACGAAGGTCAGCAACTCTGTGCCCGGTTGGAGACGCTTATCACCGCCCATGACTTTACTCCGCTCTACGACCGGCAGCGGCGTCTCTTCGCCATCGGCTATAACGTCACCAATCAACGCCTGGATTCGTCCTACTACAACATTTTGGCCTCTGAAGCCCGCCAGGCCAGCTTTATGGCAATTGCCCTGGGGCAGGTGCCGATCAAGCATTGGACGTCAATGAGCCGCACCTCGACCCTGGTCGGCCGCAAACCGGTCTTGATCTCCTGGACTGGAACGGCTTTTGAGTACTTGATGCCCTTGCTGGTGATGACTTGCCACCCCAATACGCTCTGGGAGCAGACTTACCAACTGATGGTGAAGAGCCAGATCGACTACGGCAAAAAACTGGGGCTGCCGTGGGGGGTCTCCGAATCCGGCTATTATGCCTTTGATCATCGTTTAAACTATCAGTACCGGGCCTTTGGGGTTCCCACCCTCGCCCTGAAACAAGGCCTTGAGAAAGAACGGGTGGTCGCGCCCTATGCCACCTTCCTGGCCGCCATGGTGGCGCCCAAGGAAGCAGTGAGCAACCTCGTCCAGATGGAAAAGTATGGAGCCTTGGGCGAGTTCGGGTTCTACGAAGCCCTGGACTTTACTCCGGAGCGCCTCCCAAAGAAACGGAATTATGCCGTCGTCAAAAGCTACATGGCGCACCACCAGGGTATGTCCTTCATGGCGTTGGGGAACCTCCTCCACGGGAACTTGATGCACCGCCGGTTCCTCAACGATCCGCGGGTGGTCAGCACCGATCTGTTGTTACACGAGCGGATTCAAGCGCCCACGGTGGTCAAGACGCACCAGCAGATCCCAAGATACATCCCGGATCGCTACCAACGGGACGAAGGATTCGACCCGCGCTTCTACGCGTCGTACGATACCCCGTTGCCCGTCGCCCATTTCCTATCCAACGGCCGTTATTTGGTGATGGTCTCCAACAGCGGCGGGGGATTCAGTCAGTATAAGGATCTTCTGTTGACTCGGTGGGAAGAGGACCCGATCAAAGATCACCATGGCGTCTTCTTCTATATTAAAAACATCGCCGACGGCAGCACCTGGTCACCGACCTTCCATCCCCTCCGGAACGGTGCGGACCCGATGACCATGGATGCGGAACTGGACCGGATCGTCTTCACCAAAACCCACGGGGATATCCAGACGCAACTGAAGATCTGCGTGGTTCCGGACGAAGATGCGGAGATTCGCCAACTTTCCCTGACCAACTTGGGCAACTCCCTTTGCATGCTTGAGGTCACCAGTTATCTCGAACCGGTGTTGGCCCGGAAAGATGCTTTTCAAGCCCATCCTGCTTTCAACAAACTGTTTATCGAAACAGAGGTGGACTTGGAAGCCGGGGCGCTCTTGGCCCACCGCCGGACCGGCAAACCCAATCCGTCACCATGGCTGGTCCATGCACTTCACGTCGACGTGCCAACCTTCGGTCCCTTGGAGTTTGAGACCGACCGCTCCCGGTTCGTTGGTCGCGGCCGTTCCTACCGCATCCCGGTGGTGATCGAGACCAACCAGCGGTTATCCGGTACCACCGGTGCGGTGCTCGACCCCGTCTTCGCGTTGCGGCGGCGGGTGCAACTGAATCCCGGTGAGACCGCCAACTTCACCTTTATTACCGGCGTCGCCCCAACCCGGGAAGAGGCTTTGGCGCTAGTCGACCGGTTGGCCACACCCTATAGTTTCGAACAGGCCTGTGAATTAGCTTACAACCGCGCCCAACTGGAACTGCAAGAGATGAAGATCCCGCTGCACCAGGTGAGTCTGCTCCAGCAGCTGGCTTCGCAGCTCTTTTACTACAACTATTACCAGCGGACACGCAGCAGCGTGCTTCCCAAAAACGTCAAAGACCAATCGGCGCTGTGGGCTTACGGGATCTCCGGCGATCTGCCGCTGATCCTGCTCTGGCTGGAAGACGAAAACGGAACCGTCCTTGCCGAGCGGCTCCTCCGCTACCATCAGTATTGGAAGCGCAAAGGATTAATCACCGACTTGGTGATCCTGATCAACAACGAAGAAGGTTACCGCCAAACCCTCTTCGAGGCGGTCCAACGGATCATCTACGCTTTCCCGGAACCGGAAGGCTTCGAGCAACCGGGCGGCGTCTTCCTGTTCGCCGCGCCGACCATACCCCGAGAGGATCAGATCTTGCTCGAGATGGTGGCCCGGATTGTGCTCCGCAGCGACGGCGGATCCATCCGTTCCCAGCTCCGGCCGGTTTTGGACCGCCGGCGCACCTTACCGGAACCCTTGCTCGTACAACTACCGGCGCCGGTGGAAGCCAATTACATCCCGACCGAGCCGCCGGAAGAATTGCTTTTCTTCAACGGGTGGGGCGGCTTTACGCCCGACGGCAAAGAATATGTGATCCAGTTGCGGACGAAGGATCTCCTTCCCACCCCGTGGAGCAACGTCATCGCCAATCCCCGGTTTGGCTTTACGGTCTCCGAATCCGGGGGTGGCTACACTTGGGCCGCCAACAGCCGGGAATATAAATTGACCCCGTGGTCCAACGATCCGGTGCTTGATCCTTCCGGCGAGATTTGTTACCTCCGGGATGAAAAGACCGGCCTATTATGGTCACTAACGGCCTTGCCGATCCGGGATACCGAACCTTATACGGTGCGCCACGGCCAGGGTTATACCGTCTTTGAACACCACAGCCAAGGGATCAACCAGACCGGTCTGGTCTTTACGCCCATTGACGCCCCGGTGAAGATCCTCCGTCTCACCTTGCAAAATACCGAGGACCGGGAACGGGAGATTGCCGTCACCCACTACTTGGAATGGACATTAGGCGTCAACCGAGAAAAAAACGCCCCCTTTATCATCACCGAATACGACCGCCACAGCGGGGCGCTGTTGGCGCGGAATGTCTACCAGAAAGACTTCCGGGACCAGTACGCCTTTCTTGGCATCTGGACCGGCGGTCCGGAGCTCGACCGCAGCTGGACCGGGGACCGGGCGGAGTTTATTGGCCGCAACGGCAGTCTGTCCTTCCCGGCGGCCCTCAAGCGGAAGCGCCTGTCGAACACGACGGGAGCCCGGTATAACCCCTGCGGGGCGATGCAAGTCAAGGTTTACCTGCCGCCTCACGGGGAACGGACCATCAATATTCTGGTTGGTTCGGCTTCCTCCAAAGAACAGGTCAGAGAATACATGCGGAAGTACGGACGGCGTGCCGGCGTCGAAGCCGCCTACAAAACCGTCAGAAAATTCTGGTCCGATCTGTTGGGCCGGGTGCAAGTGGCCACCCCGGACCGGGCCTTCGATCTCCTCCTCAACAACTGGCTGCTCTACCAGACGGTTAGCTGCCGTTTATGGGCCCGCAGCGCCTTTTACCAGTCCGGAGGGGCTTATGGTTACCGGGATCAGCTCCAGGACGTCCTGGCCTTACTCCATGCCCGGCCCGGGTTCGCCCGCAGACAGATCCTACTCCATGCCGCCCACCAGTATTTAGAGGGCGACGTCCAACACTGGTGGCATAAAGAGACCGGCTATGGAATCCGAACCCGTTTCTCCGATGATCTCTTGTGGCTGCCCTATGCCGTCTGTCGTTACGCCAAGCACACCGGTGACATGCGAATTTGGAAACACCGGGTTCCGTTCCTGGAAAGTCCGCCCTTGGCCGACCATGAACTGGAACGTTATGAACAGGCCAAGGTCTCCACGGAGACGGGAACCATCTATGAACACTGTGTCCGCGCCATTGAACGGGCCCTCCGCTTTGGCGAGCATGGTCTCCCCTTAATGGGCACGGGCGACTGGAATGACGGGATGAGTGAGATCGGGGCCGGCGGCAAGGGGGAAAGCGTCTGGCTGGGCTGGTTCCTCTACCATGTTCTCCAGGAGTTCATCCCGTTTGCCGTCAAACTAAAAGATACGGCCCGCGCCGAGCGTTACACCGCCATCTGTAATGACTTGATCGTCGCCCTCAATGAACACGGGTGGGATGGACAATGGTACCGGCGGGCCTATAACGACCGCGGCGAACCCATCGGTTCCATCACCAATGAGGAATGCCAGATTGACTGTATCGCCCAAGCCTGGGGCGTTATTTCCGGCGCCGCTGAGCCTGACAAGGCGATCCTGGCAATGAATTCATTGGACAATAAACTGGTCCGCCGGGAAGATGGCGCGCTCATCTGTCTCCTGACGCCGCCCTTCGACAAAACCGAACCCAGCCCCGGTTATATCCAGGCGTATCCGCCCGGGATCAGGGAAAACGGCGGGCAGTACACCCACGGCACGATCTGGGCCGTGATCGCCTGGGCCCTTTTAGGCCAGGGGAACCGGGCCTATGACCTGTTCCGGATCTTGAATCCGATCAACCAGACCCGGACCTACAATGAGGTCCAGCGCTATAGGGTTGAACCGTACGTGATGGCGGCCGATGTTTACTCCGTCCCGCCCCATGCCGGCCGCGGCGGCTGGACTTGGTATACGGGCTCGGCCGGCTGGATGTACCAGGCGGGCCTGGAGTGGATCCTGGGCATCCGGCGCCGCGGGACCCGACTCTATATCCAACCGTGCATCCCGGAGGACTGGCCCGAGTTTACCGTCGGTTATTGGTACGGACAGACCAGGTACGAGATTAAAGTCGAAAATCCCGAACGGAAACAGACGGGCGGCACCTACCTGGAGTTGGACGGGGAAAGGGTGGAGAACGTCGAGGCCGGTATCCCCCTGGTCAACGACGGCGAACTCCACCGGGTCCTGCTTATTCTTTAAACACGTCCCCCAGGCCAACTGGGACAAGCGAACGAAAAACAGAGCACAACATTGTTTTTGCCGGAAACCAAACCGGGGTTGTCCGCATCACGCGGCCAACCCCGGTTCATTTTCCCGGTAATCGCTTTCCCCGGTTTATCTTTTTGCTTTTTGCCTTGTCGCCCTTCCCGGCTTGGATGGCTTGGCCCCGGTTAGATATAGATTCGGGGTACCCGGCTGCTGATCTGACAGACCACCTCATAGTTGATGGTGTTCAGGTGCGCGGCGACCTCCTCCACCGTAATCACCTTTCCCTGCTGTTTCCCAATGAGCACCACTTCATCACCGATTCGGACCGGTGCATCACCCACATCAACCATGCATTGGTCCATACAGATCGTTCCCACCACCGGGTAATAAGCGCCGTTAATCAAAACGCGGGCTTTTCCCGAAAGCGCGCGGCTCCAGCCGTCGGCGTACCCAATCGGCAGGGTGGCAATGGTCGTCGCCTTTGGGGTGTGGTAACACTGGCCGTAACTAATCCCCGTCCCCGCCGGTGCCCGTTTGACGAACACCACTTTGGTTTTGAGGGAAAAAGCCGGTTGCAGCCTGATCTTCTCCTGCGCGCACCACGGTGAGGGAAGCATTCCGTACAGAATCAACCCGGGCCGCACCAGGTCAAAATAACTGTCGGGGAAATTCAGGATCCCGCCGCTGTTGGCCATGTGTTTCAAGGGGATGTTGATCCCTTTGCCTTCCAGTTCAGCAACCAACTGCTGAAAAGTGCACAGTTGCTGCCGGGCGTAGGTCCGGTCGGCCGCGTCGGCCGTGGCAAAGTGGGTGTATAACCCCTCAACAGTGAGTCCCGGCAGAGTCATGATTCTGGCGATGGCCGCCGCGGCCTCGGCCGCCCAAAAACCGATCCGCCCCATTCCGGTATCAACCTTGATATGGACCCGCGCCTTGTGGCCCCGCCGGCACGCTTCCGCGGACAGGGCGGCCGCCCCCTCCCAGGTGGTGATGGTCGCCACCAGATCGTGGGTGCAAAATGCCGCCGCCTGCTCCGGCAGGAAGGGAGCAAAGACGAGAATGTTACCGTCTACCCCCGCGCGGCGGAGGGCGATCCCCTCCTCCGGCAGCGCCACCCCAAACCAGTCGATCCCTTCCGCCGTGGCCAGTTGAGCAACGGCACTGGCCCCGTGGCCGTATGCTTCGGCTTTAACCACCGCCATCACTTGGCACTCCGGTCCCACCAAAGCTTTGATCCCCCGAAGATTGGCGCGGATCGCTGCCCGGTCGATCTCCACCCAGGTCGGACGGATGATCTGTGTTTTACTGCTCATCATTGGCCTGCCCCCATTCCCATAACCCGCGGGATCCGCGGCAGCAGATCCCCCGCCAGGACCCCGGCCGGGCCAATCTCCGCGGCCGCCAGGTCTCCAGCTTGCCCATGAAGGTTGACCCCAACCACGGCCGCCTGGGCGGGCGGTAACCCCTGGGCCAAAAGGCCGCCGATCATGCCCGCCAAAACGTCACCGGTCCCCCCGGTGGCCAGCGCCGGATTACCGGTGGTGTTGATATAAACCGGATCTTCCCCATGGCCCACGAGGGTCGCCGCGCCCTTCAGCACAAGCGTAACCCCCCATTGTCCGGTTTTTTCCTTGACCAAACCCAAACGGTCGGCCTGAACCGCCCCGGCCGAGAGGCCGCAAAGCCGGGCCATCTCCCCCGGATGCGGGGTCAAGACAAGCGCCCCCTTGACCTGTTCCCACCACCGCGGGATTAACGCCAGTAGATTAAGGGCGTCGGCGTCGAACACACGGCAGGGCCGCGGGCGGCCGAGGAGCGCTGTCAAGAGCGCCATCCCGTCCGGTTGGGTCGAGAGTCCCGGCCCGACCACGATGGCGTCGTAATCGTCCCATTGCAACTGCGACCAAGGTTTAACCATTAGTTCTACGGGTTTTTCGGGCAGGTTCAGCCCATCCCGCACCCCCAACGTCACCAGACCCGCCCCGCTCCGCAGGGCGGCCAGCCCGGCCAGGACCGGTGCCCCGGTCATCCCCGGTGCCCCGCCCACCACCAGCAGGTGGCCGTGGGTTCCTTTATGGGCCTCCGGCCGCCGGACTGGCAGCAAGGGCGCCAGTTCATCCCGGTTTAAAGTGTAGTAGGCGGTGGCCCGCTCCGTCAACAAGGGCGGGGGGAGGCCGATCGGATCGACAATCAACTCACCGGCATACTCCCGTCCCGGATAGACCAGCAGGCCTACTTTGGGCAGGCCAAAGGTGACGGTCAACGTGGCCCGTACCGCCGGCCCCGGCACCCGTCCGGTGTCGGCTTCCACCCCGGACGGTAGATCCACGGCCACCACCGGCCGGTCCGTCGCATTCAGCGCATTAATAACAGCGCCCATTTCCGCCGCCACTTCTCCTTTGAACCCGGTCCCCAAAAGCGCATCGACCAGAACCGAAAAGGAGGAAAGTAAAGACGGATCGGCCAGCAAAGCCGACCAGGGCGCTTCCTTAATCCCTAAACACCGCGCGACCGCCCGGTTGGTCGCCGCGTCCGGGGGCAGCTTCCCTTCTTCTTCCGGGGCAAAAACCAGGACTTCCGCGCCGGCCAGGGTCAGCAACCGGGCCAAAGCCCAACCATCCCCGGCGTTGTTGCCTTTACCACAGACAATGCCCACTTTTTCCAGGGGAAAACGGGCCTTGATCGCCTGGAACAGGGCGAGGGCCGCATGTTCCATCAGAAGCAGCCCGGGATAGCCGTATTCCTCCATGGCCAGCCGGTCGATCTCCCGCATCTCCTGCGCCATTGCCACTTTCATGTTCCCATCCGCTCCATGATGACCTGGGCGACCGCATATTCCCTGCTATGGGCAATCGAAAGATGGGTCTTGTCCACCCCTTGCGCTTGCAGGTAATCCTGCAGGCGCGGGGAGAAGGAAAAATATGGGGCGCCCAGGTCGTCGTTGCAAACCTGTACTTCATGCCATTTAAAACCGCGAAAACCGGTGCCTAAAGCCTTAAAAAAGGCCTCTTTCGCCGCAAACCGTCCGGCCAAACGGTGCGCCGCCCGGCCACAGTGGACCAACTCTTCCGGGGTAAAAACCCGCTGCAGAAAGGTCTCCCCCCGTTTGGCGATCAGTGCAGCGATCCGGCTGATCTCCACAATATCGGTGCCGATTCCTTTGATCATGACAGACTCCATTGGCCGGTCTCCGCCTCCAATTTGGGGTCGCCGGTTTTTTTGTAGAAAGAAGGGGCCACGTTCTCAAAACCGTACTGCCGGTAGTAGAGGAGCGGCTCGGTCCCGCCCGTCATGTAATAACCGCCGATCCTTAAGGCCCGGTTGAAATCCAGGTAGATTTTATGCTTGGCCTCTTCCGTAAAATAAATCACCACATTCCGGCAGATAATCAAGTCCAAATCCGCCGGGTATGGTTCCAATAACAAATTGTGTTTCTTAAAGCGGACCGCTTTTTTCAAGGTGTCACTAAAGTAGAAGACCTCGCCCTCCTGCCGGAAATACTTCTCCCGCAAATCCCCGGGCAAACTCTTCACTTCATTAAAGAGGTAGGCTCCGTGCCGGGCTTTTTCCAAAACCACCTCATCGATGTCGGTGGCAAGGATCGTCGCCCGGTGAAGCGCGTTCAACTCCTTTAAGATAATGGCGATCGAGTAGGGCTCGGCACCGTTGGAACACCCGGCCGACCAGATCCGGATCGTCCCCAGTTTCTGCAGAATTTCAGGCAAAATCCGCTCCCAGAGCTCGATAAAACGGTCCGGATTACGGAAAAACTCCGAAACATTGATGGTCAAACGCTTCACAAACTCCTGATAACGTCGGGGATTGGTCTTTAAGACATTCAGGTATTCATCGTAATTGCTAATCCCCCAAAAATCCATGAGCGAGTGAATCCTGCGGTCCATCTGTTGACTTTTATATAAAAAAAGGTCAGTCCCGCAAAGCCTGGAAACTTCCTTTTTGAACTCCTGATAGGAAAGGGACATGGGTGTTTCATCCTCCGCTTTCATCATCACGATCGATCCGAACCCCTTGTTACATTCGACGAGGGCCAGGGTTTTCCTTTCCCGGACTTTCTCCTCCGGACCTGCTTTTGTGCCGGATTGGCCGGGGTGGCTGCGGAAAATAACTCAATCGATAATCAGGTCGGCCAAGGCCCGTTTCGGCACATGATGGACGCCTTTTTCATCCCGCCAGTAGCGGATATCGCCGCTTTCGTCCACCGTTTCAAGGACCACTTCTTCCTGCGGCCGGCCTAAAGCCAGCACCAAGAGGATCTCAAGATGGGCAGGGATCTGGAGCGCTTGGCGTAAACCCTCCCGGTCAATGGCCCCGATGATACAGCCGCCCAAACCCGCCTCGACGGCACCCAAGAGCATACTTTGGACCGCGATCCCGTGGTCGCAGCCGAAATCTTTACTGATGGTGGTATCCCCTAAGATCACAATATAACCTGCGGGGCGCTCACCGGGTGCCGGCCCCGGCCAGTCGGTCAGATACCCCGCCCAGCGCAGATGGGGAAAGATCTGACTGTTCCGCTCAGGTGTATACGACAGCAAGTACTTCAAAGGCTGGCGGTTGGCCGCCGACGGCGTGCACCGGGCCAGATCCACCAACGCGACCAAAGCTTCCCTGGCGAGCGGTTCATTTTCGTAAAACCGGCGGTAACTCCGGTTTTTTCTGATTAAGTCCTTAATCATGAGTTCCCTCCTTGCCTTTCCTGCTTTTCAGTTTACCTTGGCGGTCTCCCCACATAACCTCCGGTTTTTGGCGTCACGGGCCGTCAGGAGCAGACTGCGGAAGGTCACGGCACACAAGACAATAGCTCCGCCCACCAACGCCCAAAGGCCCGGTTTTTCCCCGGTAAAAATCAGGACCCAGACCGGATTCAACAACGGTTCGAGCAGGGGAACCAGCACCCCCTCGAGGGCGGAAACATTTTTCAAGGCAATGGTATAGAGAATATAGGAGAGTCCGATCTGGAAAAACCCCATCAAGGCCAGAATCAACCAGACCTTCGGGTCGGGTAGGGGTTCCTTGACCACGAAGGGAATCGCCACCACCGCGGCCATGAGGTTCCCCAGCAAAACCGATTCGACCGGAACTCCGTCCCGTTGTTTCCGCAGGAGGACGGCGGTCAAGGCAAAGCATACACCACTGACCACAGCAAGTACATTCCCCCAAAAGGCACCAGGCGACAATTCTTCCTTGAAAAAGAGGCCCATTCCCGCCAACACCACGACAATGGTCACCCAATCAATCCCATTTGTTCGCTCCCCTAAAAACAGACGGGCAAAGAGCACCACATAGATGGGGGCAGTATACTGGAGGAGGATGGCATTGGCCGAGGTTGTCATCTTATTGGCCACAACAAAAAGGATTACCGTCCCGGCATAGGCCAGCGCGGCTGCCCACTGCCACCCGGAGCGGTTCAGCTTTGGTCGCTTCGTATACCCCCACATCAATAGAGCTGCAAAGAAACTGCGTACCCCGGTAATGGCCAGCGGATTCCAGTCGATCAGTTTGATCAACAATCCGCTCGTGCTCCAAAGGATTGCCGTGATCACTAGTAAGATTACGGCTTTAGTTCGTTCGGAATTGCCTGGTGTGTTTTTTCGTTTGGTCATCCGGTTGCATCCTTTCTGTCAGAAATAATTCATTGATTGATTGCCAAAACCCGCGTCCAAACCTGGAGGCTAATCGATCACAAAAAGCATAATTATAGTATATCACTGGGGTTCTTTCTTTTCCAGCAAAATCGCCTCTCCCTTTTCCGGATCAGAAACTTGATTCTCCAGAGCTTTTATGCTAGATTTATAATAACCCAATATTCCTACCAACTTACTGGGTTTAGAAAGGAGGGTACACCTTGCTGATTTCAACAAAGGGAAGATACGGTTTACGGTCCATGGCCGACCTGGTCCTCTACGCGCAAAAAAAACCCGTTCCTTTACGGGTGATCGCTGAACGGCAGGGTATCTCCGAATCCTATTTGGAACAAGTCTTTGCCCTCTTACGCAAAGCCGGGTTAGTCAACGCTATCCGGGGGTCCTACGGCGGTTACGTTCTGGCGCGGCCGGCCCACCAGATTACCGTAGGCGAAGTGTTACAAGCTCTAGAAGGACCGCTCACCCTGGCCAATTGTGCCCACCGCGGCGGAACCATCGAATGCGACAAGATGGATACCTGTTTAACGATGCCTTTTTGGCAGAAGCTCTCCGCAAAAATTGACGAAGTCCTTTTTTCCACTACCCTCCAGGATTTAGTGGATGAAGAAAGGGCGACCGGCAAGAGACAAGGGCCGGACCCGCAAGCACCAATTTAAGCTGCCACAAACAAGAAAACCGGGTTTAAAACCTCGGTTTTTTTCTTTCATCCTAAAACTCATCCCTTAATAATCATTACCTACGACAAACGTTCTTCAATTTTAATCTCGGAATCGGGTTCCAAATCCAACAGGGCATTGACCCGTGGACCGCTGGCAAACTGGATGGTGATCTTTTTGGCGTTCACATCAACCACCACCGCCTCTTCGTGGGTATTCAGCACCACCACGCTGCCCACCGGATAGGAAGCGACCGACCGTGCCATCGCCTCCACCACTTCCGGGTCGTATTTTTCGGGGGCGCTTTCTTTCAACTGCCGGATTGCTTCGTGGCTCCAGATGGCTTTCCGGTAAACCCGGCCGCTGGTCATCGTCTCGTAGGAATCGGCCACCGCCACAATCCGCCCGTACAGATGGATCTCATCGCCCACCAGGCCCTTGGGGTAACCGCTCCCATCCATCCGCTCATGGTGTTGGTAGGCCGCATGCGCCACCAGAATACTCAAATTCGGCTCGGAACGAAGAAGCTGAAAACCGTAATTGGTATGTTCGCGGACCGCCGTCATTTCTTCTGTGGTG
This sequence comes from Bacillota bacterium, assembly GCA_012727425.1. Lineage (GTDB taxonomy): Bacteria > Bacillota > UBA4882 > UBA10575 > UBA10575 > Capillibacterium. The sequence goes on along the minus strand of JAAYHQ010000047.1, from coordinate 104,036 downwards.
AGTTCCCGCGGTTTAGTCAAGATCTGCGGGTCAACACAGACCATCCCCAAGTCGTGGAGGAGCGCACCCGTGGCCAAATCTTTAACTTTATCCCTGGGCAGCCCCAACTGCTTGCCGATCAGGGTGGAAATGATACAGACGTTGACCGAATGGTGGTAATAATATGTATCATGGTTTTTCAGGTCCATCAAGTTATAAAGGACGGTTGGGTTGGTCAAAATCTCATCCAAAATGTAACCAATCACTTCATTGACATTTTTGATGTTTAGATGCTGCCGCTGAGCCGCTTTGCTGAAAGCGTCCTTCACCCCATAAATCGCATCGCGCATGGTTTGGTCGCTCACGGGCGTGGAAAAATCGTTAATCTCTTCACCCGCCCGGTAAACGTACAAGTTCTGGTAACCCATCTCTTTTAACCGGGCCAGATAGTTCTTGGTCAGCCTGACCCCGTTGGACAAGAGGACGCGACCATCCCCATTGAAGATTGGCCGGGCCAAACACATATCTTCCGTGATCTCATCCAATGGCAAGTATCTCATCCGAACACCTACTTTCCTTCGTCTTCAATGCTAAGCTTCCATACTACTTAAACGCTAAATTCATCCATCATTTTGTAAAGCGGCTTCTTTGATAATCTCACCAACAGTTGGGTGGGGAAAGACAACTTTTCCAAGCTCCTCGGTGGTCAGCTTCCGGTCAATCATGAAGCCGGCCCCGTAGATCAGTTCCGAAGCATACTCCGCAATCAGGTGCACGCCCAAAAGTCGCCGGTCGCCGCGGGCCACAACCAACTTGCAAATCCCATCACCCCCCTCGTGTTCGGCGACATAGCGACCGCTGTAGCGCATGGAGACTTTGATTGTTTGCACAGCCAATCCTTTCCGGGCGGCCGATTCGGCGGTCTCACCAACGGAAGCGACCTCCGGATCGGTATAAATCACCGCCGGAATTGCTTCATAGTTGACTTCCTCCGTCCCCCCCAGCATGCGGTCGATACAGACTTCCGCTTCCCGGTAGGCGGTGTGGGCCAACATCGAAAGGCCATTCACGTCCCCCGCCGCATAAAGCCCCGGTACACTGGTGCGACCTGACCGGTCCACCACCAGCCGGCCGTGGTCGATTTGCGGCTGGAGGGTCTCCAGGCCAAAGCCGGAAAGCAGCGGCCGGCGTCCCACGCTCAAAAGGATCACTTCCGCCTCGACGGCGCCATCTCCCGCCGGCGAGGTAAACTGCACCCGGTGGCCGTCAACCGCGGTCACCCGGGTGTTTAATTTGAAATCCACCCCTTTTTTCCGGTAGTTATTGTAGAGGAGTTCGGCAAGCTCCCGGTCAAGCGTTCCGCCAATCCGGTCCTGCAACTCGATGACCGTCACCCGGCTCCCAACGGCGTTAAAATAGGCCGCCATTTCCAAGCCGATCACACCTCCGCCGATCACCACCAACGAAGCCGGAAGGTGGTTTAGATCAAAAATCTCGGCGTTCGTCTTCACCGTTCCCGCCGCCAGTCCGGCAGCCAGTCCGGGAATGGGCGGAATGATCGGCTCCGACCCGGTCGCAATCAGCAGGTTTTTTCCGGTATAATGATCCGCACCGGCCTTAATCCGAAAGCCGGCGTCATCTTTCCCTTGAATGATGCCCTTAGCGGTCACCACGTCCACGTTGGCGTTTTGGAGCTTTGCTTTAACGCCCGCACCCAAAATGCGAACCACCTTGTTTTTGCGGGCAGTAACCCGTTTCTGGTCAAAATGGAGCCCTTCCGCGCTCACCCCGTAGACCGCCCCGTTTTGCGCATGGGCATAAATCTTCGCCGACTGAAGCCACGTCTTCGACGGAATACAACCGCTATGTAAACAGACCCCGCCTAACGCATTTTGCTCCACCAGCAGCGTACGCAGGCCTTTTCTTCCCGCCAGCGCCGCCCCGTGGTAGCCGGCGGGGCCGCCCCCAAGTACGATTAGATCGTAAACCAAACCTCTCGTTCCCTCCTGACTACTGAACACCAGAGCATTCTTAAGCGTATCGGACACCGCCCGCCGGGAGGGCGCCCGCACGAAGCGTTCCACGCCGCCGGCCAACAAGCCGGCAAAGAAAACACGCTCCCCTACAGTTATCCTTTCACCTGCCCAACTGGCCGGCATGGGTGGTTGCGCAATGGGCGGAGAAGGCTTCCGCCGCCCGGTAAGAGCTGCGGACAAAAGGACCGGCCGCCACATGACGGAACCCCAGCTCCCGGCCGATTATTTCGTACCGTTTAAACTGCTCCGGTGTAATGTAAGCGACGACCCGGTGGTGACGACGGGACGGGGCCAAATACTGCCCGACCGTCAACGCATCACAACCGGCGGCCCGCAGGTCCTTCATCACCGCAATCACTTCGTCTTCTGTTTCGCCCAAACCCACCATCACGCCAGATTTGGTGCGAATCCGGGGGTCAAGTTCTTTCACCCGGGCCAGTAAAGTCAAGGAACGGCGGTAATCGGCTTCGGGCCGCACCGTCGGGTAAAGACGGGGGACCGTCTCCAGATTATGGTTAAGTACGTCGGGCTTGGCTGCCACCACTGTCTGCAAAGCCGTCCGCGCCCCTTGAAAATCAGGAACCAAAACTTCAACGGTGACGCCGGGATTCAAACGCCGGACCGCCGTGATCACCGCCGCAAACTGCCCGGCCCCGCCGTCCGGGAGGTCATCGCGCGTCACCGAAGTAACCACCACATGGTCCAATTTGAGCGCGGCCACTGCCTCCGCCACCCGCCGGGGCTCGTCGGGGGCCACCGGTTCCGGTTTGCCCTTCTGGATATTACAAAACTGACAATGGCGGGTACAATTTCGCCCCAAGATCAAAAAAGTGGCCGTCTTCCTGCTGTAACACTCCATTAAGTTGGGACAACGCGCCTCTTTACAGACTGTTGGCAACGCCAGTGACCGCAGTAAATCTTCAACAGCGGTTTTCCCCTCATTCGCTTGCACCTTAATCTTCAACCATTCCGGCTTCCGCTGCGTCATCTGCTCCATCGGTCAACACTCCAAAAATCACAATCCGGATCCACCAGGGACAGTCACGCGAAACACAATAGGCGGTAAGCATCAATTTTACGCCTTATCTATTTTTCGGTTTGAAAAGCCGGTTTGTTTACCATCTTTTTTGTTAAAAGGGGCCAGACAAGCAGGCCGGCTGCAACCATGGGACAGAACCGACTTTTCCGTTTATTACCTGGCTCCGCGGGTGACCCGCCAAGGAGCTAATAGTGGTATAGTTCACGCTCGGGCAACAATTTAACCTGGGAATTTTTGAGCAACTCCACCGCCCGGTCGATCTCCTCCACCCGGAAGATTACGATGGCATTCCCGGCGGCCTTCCCGACAAAAGCGTACATATACTCGATATTGATCCCTTTCGCGTCCAATTCCTGCAAAATATCGGCCAAACCACCCGGCTGGTCCGGTACTTCGACGGCGATCACCTCCGTTTCCCGCACGGTCAGCCCTTCCGCGCGCAAAACCGTCAGTGCTCTCCCGGGATCATTGACGATCAAACGCAAAATGCCGTAATCGGCCGTATCGGCGATGGCCAGCGCCCGAATGTTAATCCGGTTGGTCCCCAGGATCTTGGTGACCTGGGCCAACCGGCCGGATTTATTCTCCAAAAAAACCGAGATCTGTTTAACTTTCATCCTCTTCGCTCCCAAAATCGATTTTAACAATTCTATTAATTTCTATTAATTCTATTTTACTATAGACCTGACCCGAAGACAATCATCCGTTATAAAGGTTACGCCGGTCGATCACCCGGACCGCCTTCCCCTCACTGCGGGGGATCGATTTCGGTTCCACCAGTTTAACCCGGACGCTGATCCCCAAGGCACTTTCAATCTTCCGGCGAATGTTGGCCCCGAGTTCTTCCAGTTTCCGAATCTCACTAGCAAACAGTTCTTCGGATACCTCAATCCGCACCTCCAGGTCATCCAGGTTGCCTTTCCGGTCGACAACCAGTTGGTAATGGGGAGCGGTATCGCCATTCTCCAGCAAGACACTTTCGATCTGGGACGGGAAAATATTGACGCCCCGGATGATCAACATATCATCGGTCCGTCCCAGGATCCGGTGCATTCGTTTTGTGGTCCGTCCGCACGCGCACGGCTCGGAGTAAAGAATGCTCAAGTCTTTCGTCCGGTAACGGATGAGGGGAAAAGCCTCTTTCGTCAGTGTAGTGAAGACCAACTCGCCTTTTTCCCCCGCGGCCAGCGGACGTTCGGTCACCGGGTCAATCACTTCCGGTAAAAAATGGTCCTCCATAATATGGAGCCCGTTCTGTTCCGAACATTCGATGGCCACCCCGGGGCCGATAATCTCCGATAGACCATAAATATCATATGCCTTGATCCCGAATTGTTCCTCGATCCGTTGCCGCATCGGCTCCGACCACGGTTCCGCCCCAAAAATGCCGATCCGGAGGGGTAATGCCCGCAGGTCGATCCCTTCTTCCTGGGCGGTCTCGGCCATGTATAAAGCGTACGACGGAGTACAAGCCAGAATGGTCACCCCAAAATCCCGCATCACTTGGAGCTGCCGTTTGGTATTACCCCCGGAAATGGGGACCACCATCGCGCCGACCAGTTCCGCACCGTAGTGGGCCCCCAAGCCGCCGGTGAACAGACCATAACCATAGGCGATCTGAATCCGGTCGTGGCGGCCACCCCCGGTACTGACAATGCTCCGAGCCATAACTTCACTCCAGACCCCCAGATCGTTTTTGGTATACCCCACCACCGTCATCTTCCCGGTTGTCCCCGACGAGGCATGAATCCGGACCACCTCATCCAGTTCGGTGGCGAATAAGCCAAAGGGGTAATTCAACCGCAGGTCTTCCTTGGTTGTAAACGGTAGATACTTCAGATCTTCAAGGCTTTGGATGTCGGCCGGGGTGATTCCGGCCTTCTCCATTTTCGCCCGGTAAAAGGGCACCCGGTTATAGACCCGTTCGACGGTTGCTTTTAACCGTTTAAGCTGTAACTCGCGGCGCCGCTCCCCGGCCATGCTTTCGTATTCGGGACTCCACATCAATGCCATCCTCTCCCTCTCTTTATATTTTGTTTAACCGAAAAAAGAAAAAGCCTTTCGTCTTCTGCGAGACGAAAGGCTAAGCTTCCGCGGTACCACTACGCTTACTATAAAAATAGTCCCTTCCACCACGGGGAAGATACGGTTCTTCCCGATGGCTGTTCTCTGGTAACGGCGGAACCCGCCCGGCCGAGCCTACCACCCGCCACGACGCGGACTTCAGTCGGCAACTCCGAGGTGAACTTCACCCAAGCCTTCGGGACCCCGCTTCCACCGGCCGGGGCTCGCTGGACCCTATCTCCAGGGCTACTCTCCCTCTTCCTCGTTATTCGATGAAAAATAATATATTGCATTATACCATAACGTCCGACCGGCGACAAGTATCCTAGAGGCCCAAAATTGTACGGACCGTCTCCGCCATCGCCACCGGGGCGATCACCCGTTGGTGACGGACGGGTTTGTCCTGCAGCCCGGCCAGGACCGCCGGGGGCGTAACACCGGTGGCCGCCGCCAGCTTCGCCATCAGGGCAAATTCGTCCGGCGTTTCCGCTGCTTCCGGACCCAGGACCGCCTGAGCGACACCGTAGTTAAACTTAAACGGGCTGGCCGTCGCGGCAATAATCGTCGGCCGGTCATCCCCGGTGGCTTCCAGATAATCCTGGTACACTTTATAACCAACGGCCGTATGGGGATCGATCAAATAATGGTAACGTTCGTACACCCGGCGGATCGCGGCGGTCGTCTCTGCTTCATCGGCATAACCGGCCCAAAACTCCTCTTGCAGCCGTTCTCTTTCCGCCGCCGCCAACCGGTAACTCCCCTTCTCCCGCAATTGGTCCATGTAGGCCCGGACCTGCGCCGGGTCCGCGCCGGCCAAATCGAAGAGAAGACGCTCCAGATTACTGGAGACCAAAATATCCATGGACGGGGAGAGCGTCTGGTAAAACCGGCGGTTCCGGTTGTACTCCCCGGTCCGGATAAAATCGGTCAAAACATTGTTCCGGTTGGAGGCACAGATCAGTTTATGCACCGGCAAACCCAGTTTTTTACCGTAATAAGCGGCCAGGATATTGCCGAAGTTCCCGGTCGGCACCACAATGTTAAATGTGGCGTCCGGTGCCAAACCGTGGTTTTGGCAAAGATCGCACCAGGCCTTAAAGTAATAAACCAACTGGGGAACCAGGCGCCCCCAGTTAATCGAGTTGGCCGAGGAAAAGGTTTTCCCGGCCGCCGCCATCTCCTGTTGAAATTCTTCGTCCGTGAAGAGCGCCTTGACCCCGGCCTGGGCCTGGTCAAAATTGCCCGTCACCCCCACCACATAAGTGTTGGTTCCCTCTTGCGTAACCATCTGCCGTTTCTGCACGGCGCTGACCCCATCTTCCGGGTAGAAAACGATCACTTTGGTCCCGGGCACGTCTTTAAATCCTTCCAGGGCCGCCTTGCCGGTATCGCCGGAGGTCGCCACCAAAAGGATTATTTCCCGGTCAAACCGTTGTTTCCGGGCGGCCACCGTCAAAAGACGGGGCAAAAGTTGCAAAGCCAGATCCTTAAAGGCACAAGTCGGCCCGTGCCATAACTCTAAAAAGCCCAGTTTTTCGCCGACCATCGTCACCGGAGTAACCGCCGGTGAGGTAAAATTGCCACCGTACGCATGGCGAATACACGCCTCCAGTTCCGCCTCGGTATAGTCGGAAAGAAACAACTTTAAAATCCGGCTGGCCAGTTGTTGGTAGGTTAAACCGGGCTCCGTAAACGGGCTTACTGCCGCAGTCGCCGGAAAAGATTCCGGAAGGTATAGCCCGCCGTCGGGCGCCAATCCGGTCAACAGCGCCTCCGCGGCCGAGACCGGCCGGCTTTGGCCCCTGGTGCTGATATATTGCATGCTATCTCCTCAATTCCCGCTTAATCTGGTGCGCACGGCTTAATCGGTGCGTCGCCAGTAATGATCATTATAGTGAAAAAGCCCAGGAGAACAGATTCTGCTTGGGCTTTCCTTTTTCTTCGTGTTTATTGAATCGTTTTGGGTTTATTCGCCCTTCACCCGGGAAACGGAACCCCTGGTGAGCTTGATCTCGACCTTATCGGCGATCCGTAAACGGATATCCTCCTCACCAAGCTCGGTGATCTCGCCGTGGATCCCACCGACGGTGATCACCTTATCCCCTTTTTTCAGCGCGTTAAGCATTTCCAGCCGTTTTTTCTGTTGCCGCCGCTGGGGAACGATCAAGATTATCCAAAAGACCGCCAGGAGAAGGAACATCATGATCATGGAACCGGCTCCGCCCTGTTGAGTTGCCGGCGCTTGCAACGCAAAGGCCGCGAGATAAACCATCGAAAAAACCTCCTTCAAACGAAAATATCTAGTATAGTATACCACAAGAAGAAATAAAATCCTACGCTTTAAAAGCCTTCACCATCAGCTTTTCCGTAGTAAGCAAGGAAAAATTCTTTCTTCGCCTCGTAAAAGACACCTTGGATTATACTCTCCCGGATTTTTTCCATCATCCGCGCCAAAAAGAACAGGTTGTGGTAGGTCAGGAGGACCAAACCCAAGATCTCGCCCGCCTTGAAAAGATGGCGCAGATAGGCCCGGGTGTACTGCTGACAGGTGGGACAGGCACACTCCGGATCTAGGGGTGAAAAATCCCGGGCGTACGCGGCGTTCCGGATGACCAGCCGCCCCCGACTGGTCATCGCGGTCCCGTTCCGGGCGATCCGCGTCGGTAAGACGCAATCAAACATATCGATGCCACGGGCGACCCCTTCCCATAACGCGTCGGGCGAGCCGACTCCCATCAGATACCGCGGTTTATTCTCCGGCAAAAGCGGTACCGTATAATCCAGAACTTCGTACATGATCTCCTTCGGTTCGCCAACGCTTAAACCGCCCACGGCATAGCCGGGAAAATCCATCGCCACCAGTTCCCGGGCGCTCTTCTCCCGGAGATCGCGGAAGGTGACCCCTTGCACAATTCCAAACAGCGCCTGATCTGGCCGGTCATGCCGCTCCCGGCAGCGGGCCGCCCATTGGGTCGTCCGCTCCTGGGCACGGGCGGCTTCCTCGTAAGTCGAGGGGTAAGGCAGACAGACGTCAAAGGCCATCGCAATATCGGCCCCTAGGGCCATCTCGATCTCCATCACTTTTTCCGGGGTGAAAAAGTGGGGCGAGCCGTCGATGTGAGAACGGAAGAGCACCCCCTCATCGCTGACCTGGTTCAGCTTGGCCAGGCTGAAGACCTGAAACCCGCCACTGTCAGTGAGAATTGCCCCCGGCCAGCTCATAAAGGCGTGTAGTCCACCGGCTTCCCGGATCACCTCATGTCCGGGCCGCAGGTAGAGATGGTAGGTATTGCTCAAAATAATCGAAGCCCCAAGGGCTTGCAGTTGTTCGGCGCTCATCGTTTTCACCGTGGCCTGGGTCCCCACGGGCATAAAAACCGGGGTGGTAATTTCCCCATGGGGGGTTTTCAGTTTCCCGATCCGCCCCCGGTGTTCAGTGGATTTATGGACAACCGTGAATTCAAACATTGGTGCATCTCCTTAAATAATCAGCATCGCATCGCCAAAGCTGAAGAACCGGTACCGCTCCTTAATCGCCTCCTGGTAGGCGGCAAGAATCAACTCCCGCCCGGCAAAGGCGGCGACCAGCATCAACAGGGTCGACCGGGGCAGGTGAAAATTGGTCACCAGGCCGTCCAGGACTTTAAACTGGTAACCTGGATAGATAAAGAGCTCGGTCCGGCCGGACCCCGGCCGGACCGTCCCGTCGGGCTGCCCCATCGTCTCCAGCGCCCGGGCTGAAGTCGTCCCCACCGCAATCACCCGGTGGCCGCCGGCCTTTGTCGCCGCCACCGCCCGAGCCAGTTCCGGACTGATCGCAAAATACTCAGCGTGCATTTTGTGTTCGGTCACCACTTCCGCCTTGACCGGCCGGAAGGTCCCGAGGCCCACATGAAGTGTTAAATAACCGGTTTTCACCCCTTCCGCTTCCAGCCGGGCAAGAAGCTCCGGGGTGAAATGCAGGCCGGCGGTGGGTGCCGCCACCGAGCCTTCCACCCGGGCGTAGACCGTTTGGTAACGGTCGAGGTCGGTCAAAGGCCTTTTGATGTAGGGTGGCAGCGGGACCTCGCCCAACGCCATGATGGCTGCGCGTAAAGCGGCCCCTTGCCGGTTAAACCGTAAAATCCGTCCCCCGAAGGCGGTCCGTTCCTCGGCAACCGCGGTGAGCTCCCCGCCGGGACCAAAGGTCAACATCTGTCCGGGAGGCACTTTCCGTCCCGGATTGACCAAGACTTCCCACCGGGCGTCATCAAGGGCATTAAGTAGCAGCACTTCCACCTTCCCGCCGCCGGGTACCCGCCGCCCCCACAGGCGGGCCGGTATCACCCGGGTATCATTGAACACCATCAGGTCGCCCGGTTGCAGCCAGGCCCCAATCTGCGGAAAAGTCGTGTGGTGCCAGGTGCCCGCCCTTTTATCCACCACCATGAGCCGCGCGTGGTCGCGTTGGGCCAAAGGTTCCTGCGCAATCAATTCCTCTGGCAACTGGTAGTCAAAATCCGAAACCCGCAAACAATAACGCTCCTTCTCTCCAGTCAAAATTGTGCCTCAACGAGCGGCAGCTTTACTGTTCCCGCTCAACATAACCCAACTCCTGCAGGGCCGGGAGGGAATTGCGCCAGTCTTTTCTGGTTTTCACCCAGAGGTCCAGATAGACCGGTTTCTCCAAAAATGCCTCGATCTGCTCCCGGGACACCTGGCCGATACGCTTCAACAAGCGGCCCTCCCGGCCGATCATGATCTTTTTTTGCGTATCTTTCTCCACCAAAATGCTGACCCGGATATAAACCATGCCGTTGGGCCGCTCCTTCATCTCCTCCATCACCACAGCGGTGGAATGGGGGACCTCTTCCTGCGCCAGGTTTAAGATGGCTTCACGGATAAACTCGCTGATGATAAATGACTCCGGGCGGTCGGTGAGCATCTCTTCCGGATAGTACTGGGGTCCCTTCGGTACGGCCGCTTCCAATCGGGCCAAAAGTTCAGGCAGGCCTTCTCCCGTCAAGGCGGAAACCCGCACCCAGGGCCAGTCTGCCACCGCCATTTGGGCCAGGAAATCCTCCGGGGTCACGGCCGGTTTCAGGTCACTCTTATTGAAGACCACCAACACGGGGCGGCCGCTTTTTTTCAGGGCCTCGGCGACCCAGGCGTCCCCGCGCCCCGGCGGCTGGGTGGCATCGACCAGCCAGATCAGCACATCCACCAGCTTAAACGTGGTTAAAGCCATTTTGTTCATCTGTTCCCCTAATTTATGCAAGGGTTTGTGGATGCCGGGTGTATCGTAAAAAATCAGTTGTGCCCGGTCGGTGGTGAGGATCACACGGATCCGTTCGCGGGTGGTCTGTGGCTTGGCCGAGACGATCAACAGTTTCTCCCCCGCTAGCTTGTTCAGTAACGTGGATTTCCCCACGTTGGGACGGCCGACCACCCCGATAAACCCGGACCGATATTCCTTCATGCCATCTCCCCTTCAATCCATGTTACATTATTTTGCTTCCTCGGCACGAAAATAATCTTTATTAAAGGCATAAGGCAGGTAGGTTTCCAAGTTCCCCCGGCGGACTTTACCGTCAAGGTTGGCCATGATCAGAAGGAGCCGGGGCGCAAATTCCGCTAAAAACTGCCGGCAAATTCCACAGGGCGAACCGGGCTCCGGACTGTCGGCCACCACCGCCAAGGCCACAAAGTCCGTCTCCCCCTCGGCAATCGCCCGCACAACCGCCACCCGTTCCGCACAGATCGCCGCCCCGTAGGAAGCATTCTCAATGTTACAACCACCATAGACCCGGCCGTTCTTGGTCAGCAGCGCCGCCCCCACCTGGTAGCCGGAATAGGGGGCATACGCCCGTAACCGGGCCTTTTTGGCCTCCTCCAGCAGACACCGGCATTGTTCTTCATCCACCATGTCGTATGTTCTATCCTCCATTCCGCATCACCCCCACCTTTGAGATAACTGAAAGATCAGGACAGTCACCAGAATCCCCAAAATACTGCCGATCAGTACTTCGGTCACATTGTGAATCCCGCCTTCAACCCGGCTTTGGACCACCATTAACCCCAGGAGCAGGGCGAGACTGGCCACGAGACCGTCTTTACTGATCATGATGATCGCGGTGGCCAGGGCAAAAGCCACCGCCGCATGCCCGCTGGGCATCCCTCCCGAAAAGGGTCGCCCGGTCCCGGTCGACACCTTGAGCACGACCACCACCAAGACGACCAGGCTGACGGCGATTAAGGTCAGATGGGCCGGAGAGTTAATTATACTGTCAATCACTTTTGGCAACACCGGGTTCAGTTTGGGGAACAAAACAAAATAGGCGGTGACCAAAGCATTGACGGCGGCAAGCAACACCGCACCTGCCGCCACATCTTTCGCAACCGCAGCCAGCGGATGATACCGGGGGGAAAACAGATCGATCGCCGCCTCCAGGGCGGTGTTGAGCGTCTCCGTCACCAACACCAAGACGATAGCCAGCACCACAAAGAGAAATTCGGTCTTCGTCAGGTGCAACCCCAGACTGAGGGCCAAGACCAAAAAAGCGGCCAAAAAGTGAATTCGCAGGTTGCGTTGGGTCCGGAAACAATAGACCAAACCATCGATCGCCCGGTTAAAACTCTCCAACAGGTTTTTATTCTTCCGCATGGTCTTCCCCATTGTTCCGGCCCCAGCCCGCTTCCGCCAGAAACTTCTCTTCCGCATCGCGCATCCGCCGTCGCTCCTCGGCGGTCTGATGGTCAAAGCCCAGGAGGTGGAGGAGCCCATGGACGGCCAAATAAAGGACCTCCCGCGTACTTGAATGGCCGTACTCCGCCGCCTGCCGGAGGGCAATGGGCAGACAAATGACCACATCGCCCAGCAACTCCGGGGGAGCGTCGTCCGCGCCGGCCGGTTCCATGGGCAACCCCGGTTCCTCCTCCGCCATCGGAAAAGACAGTACATCGGTGGGAGCATCAACGCCGCGCCATTCTCGGTTCAAGCGGTGGATGGTCTCCTCGTCGGTCAGGGTGATCCCGACTTCTGCCCCTTCCCGGCCATAGGCCGCTAGTACCCGCCGGGCGAGGTTGAGCAAAGCCGCTTGCGTCTCTTTATTCAGCCTTGGTTCCGTTATTTCGTGGTTGATGATGATTCCCATCCGTCTTCTTCCTTTCCGTGGCGGCGATCTCCGGGTATTTAATCCGGTGGTGGAAGATGCCGCCCAAGACCTTTAAAAAGGCGGCTTTAATCTTATCCAGATCCCGTAAGGTAAGATTAGTTTCATCCAACTGGCCAGCTTCTAACCGCTCCTTAAGAATCTGGTTGACCAGGGTCTCCAGGCGGGCCGCGGAGGGTTGCCGGATCGCCCGGGCCGCCGCCTCCACCGCATCGGCCAGCATAACAAGGGCCGCCTCCTTGGACTGGGGTTTCGGGCCGGAATAAGAGAAATCCGTCGCCTCCACCGATTCCTTTTCCTCCTGGACTTTTTCCGAAGCTTGTTGGTAGAAGTAGCGGATCAGATCGGTCCCGTGGTGTTGTTCAATGATGTCCGTAACCACTTTCGGCACCCCGTAGGACTTGGCCAATTCCACCCCGTCCCGTACGTGCGAGGTGATGATCAAAGTACTCAAACTCGGCTCCAAATTGTCATGGGGGTTGTCATTGGTAATCTGGTTCTCCACAAAGAAGTAGGGCCGACGCAATTTCCCCACATCATGGTAGTAAGCGCCCACCCGCACCAGCAGGGTGTCGGCACCGATCGCATCGGCGGCCGCTTCCGCCAGGTTCCCCACGAGGATACTATGGTGGTAAGTCCCCGGCGCTTCGATCAACAACCGTTTCAGCAGCGGCATGTTGGGATTAGCCAGCTCCAACAGGCTGAGCGGTGAAGTCAACCCAAAAAGTTGTTCCAAGAAGGGCAAAAAGCCGTTGGCCAGCGCCGTGGCGAGAATCCCGTTAAAACCGGCCGCCAGGGCGAAGACAAACACCCGGCTGAAGGGTTTGATGCCAAACAGAAAACTCAAGGTAAGGACCGTAAAGAGATTGATCCCGGCCAGGTAAAGGCCGCGCCGGATCATCTCTTTCCGCTGGTTTAGATTAAGCATTAAATATATGGCCGCCGTTCCGTTGATAAAATAAAAGACGGTCAACGCCAAATTATAACCGAAGATCACACCCACCATCAGGCTGAGCAGGGTGGTAACCACCCAGGCCAACTGCGCATCACTCAAAAAAACCAGGACGATTCCGGCAAAGGAGAGGGGGACCAGATATTCCATCAACTCCAGATTCAAGAGGCTGACCGCTTTGGCGACGGCCAAAACCACCACCGCGACCAAGGCCAGCAAATAAAGGTGGCTTTCTTCTTTGCTGATCTCCTTCTTGAAGAAATCGATATAGAACAGACAGATGGCCATCAAGAGCAGGGAAAAGATGGCCAAACTGAAAAACATGAACACCCGGTTCCCGCGGTTATCGATCAGGTTCAGCTCCCGAAGGATCTGGATGTGTTCGGAGGTGACAATGTCGCCTTCTTTCAGGATCAAGCTGTCTTTTTCGATCCGGACCGGCGTTACTTTGCTCCGGGCCTCCTCCTGCAACTGCCGGATCTTCGCCTCATCCCGGGTCAGGTTAGGAAAGAGCATCGCCGCAAGCAATTGCTCGATCACCGGTTGATCCTGGGGCAGAACCAGAAAACGGTCATGGCGCACAAAGGCACCAAGGTCCGCCCGGACCTCTGCCATCGTTTGGGGACCGATTTTGCGTTCGGTCTCCAAAGCAACATAGACCTGGCGCAGGCTCTTGACCATCCGTTCATAATCGGCCGCCGACATTGTCAACACCGTATCGAGGGTCGCGTCCGGAACCGCGGCAAATTTTTCTTCCACCCTCTGCAGGGCCTGACGGAACCCGGGCCGGAGCCCGCCGGGATCCGGGGCAGCGCCGTCTTCGCTCGTCTGCTCCTGCATAAGACGGCGGTATTCTTCGAAAACCTCCACTATTTTATTGTAACGGTTGCCGGCTTCAACCCCGGCTTCAATACTGATCGTTTGGTATTCGAGCTTATCCTTATTTTCCTCCACAGCCCGGGCAGCCGCCTGCTCCCTTAGCTCCTCGGTCTTTTCTTTATTTTCAACGCTCCGTGGCGCCCTGATCTCCTTACCAATATAGGGTTTTCCCAGCTCAACATCGATCGCCTTCGGGACCAGGTCAATCTGTAAGATGGCGACAATCGCGAGAAAACTGACGAAAACCAGGATCCGCTCACGGACCACTTTTTTGCCCAAAAAATCACGGACCCACAACAACTTCGCCATGAAATCCCGATAACGCTTCCGGCTGGTGAATTTTTTCTCGGCCGGTTGCGTTTCCTTCGCTCCCATTTCCAGGCCTCCCTTTACCAACCGCGACCTTCGCTTTCGTTTTCAGTTTCATTTCGTCGCCGGTCGTACGCCTTAATGATCTTTTGTACCATTTCGTGGCGGACCACATCCCGCTCACCCAAGTAGACAAAGGCTATTCCGGACACATCCTTTAACACTTCGGCCGCTTCCACCAGTCCGGAGGCTTGTCCTTTCGGTAAATCAATCTGGGTAATATCCCCGGTCACCACCACTTTTGACCCCCAACCCATGCGGGTCAGGAACATCTTCATCTGCTCGGTCGTGGTGTTTTGGGCTTCATCCAAGATGATAAATGAATCATCCAGCGTGCGCCCGCGCATATAAGCAAGGGGGGCGATCTCGATCATCCGCCGCTCGATATATCTTTGGTAGAGGTCCGCGCCTAAAATATCAAATAACGCATCGGTCAACGGCCGCAGGTACGGATCGACCTTATCCTGCAGATCGCCGGGCAAAAAGCCCAGTTTCTCACCGGCCTCCACCGCCGGTCTGGTCAGGACCAGGCGGTTCACCTGTTTGCTTTGTAAAGCCGCCACCGCCATGGCCACGGCCAAGTAGGTCTTCCCGGTCCCCGCCGGCCCAATCCCGAAAGTTAAAACGTGATCCCGGATCGCTTCGATGTAAACTTTCTGCCCAAAGGTCCGCGGGGTAATGCGTTTCCCCCGGTTGGTCACCTGGATCGGGGTCGCGGTAAAATCGACCGCACCGTTTTTCTTCGGAGCATTGCGGCGGAGCACATCCACGGTATAGCGGATCTCGTGGGGGCCGAGAATGGCGCCTTTCTCCGCCTGACTGCGTAACTGCTCCAAAACAGCAAGGGCATCGTCGACCTTTTGCGCGTCACCGGCCAGATACAGCGTATTCCCCCGCGCCGAGAGCATCACCTCCAGCGCGTCCGCGATATCCTTTAGGTTCTGGTCGTATTCCCCGAAGAGAATGGGCGCAATCTTCGGGTCAATCTCTAGCGTAATTTCGGCATGACTCAAACTTCTTCTTTCTCCTCCTTTAATCCGGAACCGCAATATTCTCTTTAGTCTCAATTATTAAGCGGTAATGCAGGACCTCCGCCTGCCGGGTCCAAACCTCCTGGATCTTTTCCGGCTGAACGCCCGCGGGCAGCACCGTCCCAATCCGCATTTCACATTTGTGGCGCGCCTTCAACAAGGCGGTTTCAGGCGCAACCTGGACGGTGGTCCATTCTACCGGTTGGTAGGTATCTTTAATAATTTCGACTAAACTGAGGCTATTCCTGCCTGGTAGGATTGGCTTCACCGCCCGGTCCTGGCGGACAAAACCCTCAGGGGCGGCCGTCCCGCGGGAAAACAGGGTAAAAAGCCGGTTCCCCAGCCGCAAGCGGTAAACAATCTTCGGTCCCCCACGGACCACCGGCTCCATAATGGTGAGGGGCTCGTCAACCGTAATCTCATACCAAACCCGGGCCCGGACTTCCCCGGCGGCTTTGACCTTTTTGGTTGCGACCGACCCGTCCAGGTGAACCCGTGTCGTCTCTCCCAAAATCAGAAGATCCCCGCGGGAGACCATATCCCCCACCCGGACCACCGGTGTGCCTTCAATCAATAACACCTCCGTAATCAATCCGTCTTTCGCCGCCACCAGGTTCCCCGGTCCCGCGTCCACCGAAGGGGGCAGTTTCTTCTCGGCCACCGCCACCTCCGCGATCACCCCTTTGAACCGGACCGTCAGCCAAACCACCTCCGGCAGCCGGATCCGCAGTTCACGGATTAACCAATCCCGTTGCGGGAGGATCACCCGGCGGGGGACCCCGGGCTTTAACCCCAAAACAGCCAGCTGGCTCCGGATCAGACCTGGGTCCAACTGTTCAACGCCGGTGACCTCCACAAACCAGATGAAGGAAGAGAGGGTCAAGAGCAAGCTCAGGAACAAGGCCATCCCCAGTAGCCAGCCCTTTTTCCGCCATACCCTTCTCCAGAAAAAAGGCCAGCCTTTTTTCCGCAGGATCTTCCCTTTGGTTCCGGTCCGAAAAAAAAAGGGACGGAGCTTCGGATACTGGTCGGCCTGGAGGGCGCAGAGGATTGTCCCGGGGGCTTTCTTCTTAATGTCCCAGAACGCCACCCCGCCGGCAATTCCCCGGTTGAGGAGCTCTTCACTGCGGGCCCCCTTGATCATCACCACCAGATAACCCTGGAAGAAAGCGCTCAGGCGTTGGGCGATCATTGGTCTTCCCCCGGCGCGCCCCATTCGACCCTGGTGATCCGGCCGTCGATCGCCACCCGGTCGGCGGTGATCAGCTTTATATTTAACGCTTCCCCGCTCACCGTCAGGCTCCCCACCGTCGTCTGCAGACCCACTTCCGTACAGCTGTACATCTTCAACCCCCGGTGGTTTTCCACCACCAGCTGCCGGTCGCCGGTCAGAACCAAACGGGGCAGATCCAACACCACATCGGATGGTAACTCAAAATACTCGGCAATCTTGGCACGGAAGCGTTCTTTTTTCGGCCTTTCCATGTTTACCATTCCTTCCCCTCTGCTCTTACCAAATTATGCTTTAACTGACGAGAAAATGAGTGGGATTCGGAATGGCGCGGATCATGGGGCGTCCGGAAATCGTCTAATGTGCCGCCCGCCACTTCTGAAGATATTCCAAGATCAGCTCTTTCCGGTTCCGGGCCGGGTCCTCCGTCACCCAATGAAAGATGTCATCCAACACCGCCCCCACCTGTGGACCGGGGGGCAGGCCCAAAAAGGCCATCACGTCGTGGCCGGTCACGGCCAAATCTTGCCGCGTAAAAACCGTCTCGTTGGCGAGCAGCGCCTGGACTCGCCGGTTGAACCGGGCTAGATTCTCCCCCGCTTGCGCGCAAGGACCTCCGGTGCCGATAATATCGGCCCGTCTCAACTCCAGGAGATCAACGATGTTCTCCGGTCCAACTCTCCCGACCAGCCGCCGGAGGGCGGCATCGGTCAGCCCGGGATCGGCGGGGAACATATGCCAGCGGATTAAGGTCAGAACCTTCTGCCGGAAGGCATTGGCAAACCGGAGCCGTTCCAGAATTTCGGCGGCCAGTTCCTGGCCGGCCTTTTCATGGCCGTAGTAGCGGACCCGGTCGCCATCGACCTGCCGGGTAACGGCTTTCCCCAGATCATGGAGAAAAGCAGCCCAGCGCAGTTCGGCCGTTGGTTTGATCGCCTGCACCGTCGCCGCCAGGTGCGTAAAGATGGAAGGATCGGTGGTCCAGATTGCCTTAAACTCCGGCATAATCGCGGTCAATAAACCACTGCGGGCCATTCCCCGGAGGGCCCGGGCCGGATCCGTCCCCAGCAAAAGTTTGGTCATTTCATCACGGATCCGTTCGCCGCTGACCTTGGTAATGGCTTCCGCTTCAATCCCCCGCTCCGTAGCGGCCTCCCCCCGGAACCCCAACGTCGCTTGGAAACGGTAGAAGCGGAGCATACGCAGGGGGTCCTCCTGAAAGCGGGCGGCGGGGTCGCCCACCGCTTTGACCAAGCGTCGTTTCAAAGCCCACACCCCGCGGAAAGGATCGACCAGACGCCGTCCGAGCGGATCCAGCGCCAGCGCATTAATGGTAAAATCCCGCCGGGCCAGGTCGGCCACCAGGTCCGGGGTGAATTCGACCCAATCGGGGCGGCGACCGTCACGATAGTCGCCTTCCCGGCGAAAGGTGGTAATCTCCAACTGTTGATCACCGATCAGCACTCCTACCGTGCCAAACTTTTCCCCCAAAGCAATTGTGCGGGCAAAGAGGGCCTTTACTTCCTCCGGACGGGCATCCGTGGCAATATCCCAGTCCTGCGGCACCGCACCACGCAGCAAGTCACGGGGGGCGCCCCCAACCAGATAGGCTTGGTAGCCACTGTCGTGCAGCCGCCCCAAGACGGTAAAAACCTCCTTTGGAATCCGCCGGCAAATCCGGGGCCACATTCCCCACCTCAGCACGGTACCGACCTCCCTTCCCGGCCGCCAAAGCAATCCTGCCTAGCTTTTTTACTTTAGAAAATATTTGTCTAGCAAGCGCCGCCCACAGGAAAAGCGCCATGCAAAACACACTAGCATAAAACGGTTGGCACCGCATAACCATTAGTAATCATCAAATGGTGCGGCGGTGAACTCTTCCCATGCGTATTATCATCATCCTCCGCAAAGATAAGCTTCTCCCCATCCTCGTTTTCGGCACCGTCCTGGGCGGCCTGCTTCTTCTCCTCTCCATCCTGTACCGGGTTGTTCCCGCCCGCAGCAGGCTTGGACAAACCACCATCCTGATCGATCCGGGCCACGGCGGGATCGACGGTGGAACGCAGGACCGCGCCGGTAACCTGGAAAAGGACATTAACCTGTCCATCGCCCACAAAATCCGGACGCAACTTGTGCAGTGCGGAGTCAATGCCGTCATGACCCGCGAGGACGATTCGGAACTCGCCCCTTACCAACCGGGCCGCGGCGGCCGCCACCGTCGTGATTTAGCCGCCCGTATTGAACAGGCCCGGCGCACAAAGGCCCTCTTTCTGGTGAGTATCCATTGCGACTGGTCCACCGCGGCGCACCGCCGCGGGATGGTCGCTTTTTATTATTACCGAAACCCCTTCGGGAAAAAGCTGGCCTTGAGCATCCAAGAAGAGTTGAACAAGATCCAGCCGCAGCCGCAAAAAGCCGCCCCGGGCCAGTACTACCTTCTGGAGCAACCCGGCATCAACGGGGTCATCGTCGAAGTCGGCTTCCTCTCCAACCCGGAGGAAGCCGCCCTGCTCCAACAGGCGGACTACCAGGAAAAGATCGCGCTGGCCATCGCCCAAGGCATTCTGCGGGCATTACCGGCGGCCGCCGGCCGGCCAACCACCACCCCGTCTTCACCCTGAACCCCGGCGGCGGGGCCGGCTATAGTTCCCCACCATCAGCTTGGGAAACTCCCGCTTCAACGCCGTAAGAAAACCGGCGATCCCCAACGTTTCCCCGGCGAGTGCCAGTTTTTCCCGGCGCAGACGCGCCCAAATGTAATCCGGATCGATATTGAGGTTGCGGATCTGGACCATCCCCACCGGGTACTTGCGGAGAAAGGCAAAGAGCGTCTCGACCTGTGCCTCCCGGTCGGTAAACCCGGGCAACGTCAACAGGTTCAAAGAAACAAAGACCCCGTGCCGGTCCAACCGGCAAATGGCCTCCCCGACCTGGTCAAGGGTGTAACCCCGGGGTTGATGGTAAAACCGGTAATACGCCGGATCGGCCGAGAAGAGACTGATCCGCGCCGTATCCAAACCCACGGTGGCCAACTCCTCCAGGACCGCGGGGAGACCGGCATTGGTATTGATATTAATGGTCCCGGCTTCTGTTTTCCGGCGCAGGATGGCGATGGCCTCTTTCAGCACCTTCCCAGCCAGGAGCGGCTCTCCCTCGCACCCCTGGCCAAAGCTGAGGATCGCCTCGTCCGAAACCAAGTGCGGCAGGCCAACCTCGACCACCTCCTCCACCGTCGGCGCAAAAGTGATGCGCTCCTGGGGCGAAGGGCAACACTCGGCAACCTGCTTGGAGATACACCCCAAGCACCGGGCGTTACAGGACGGGGAAATCGGAACCCCCCCTTCCCAGCGCCCGTAAAAGATGTTCTGGGCCGTAAAACAGTGGTATTCTTTGGCGCAATGGGCCAACTGGTGCAGGATCCGGTTCTCCGGATGGGCGGCCAACTTGGCCGCGATCAAACCGGAGAGCTCCGGCGTGTTGTAGAAACACGGATCCCATTTCGCCAGATCATCGGTGCGCCGGGCCGTGACCCAAAGCTGCCCGTCTTTAAACGCCACCGCCGTATAACCGAACAAGGGAAGCCGGGGCACGTCTGCTGCCCGCTGGTAAGCGGGTAAAAACAACCGGGTGTATCCCTGGGGCAGGATCGCCGCCACCGCCGAAACCCCCTGTTCGGCAATGAACTCCACGGTCCCGTCGTCCGCCAAACCCAACGGCGCCCGTCCGGGAAGATAAAAAAGGGTGGCACCGGCGGGCAGGGGGATCAAGTCTTCCGCACTCAGCGGCCAGTACTCCTCCCCGTTCGCCCCCAAAGCGGCCAGTTCCGAATCATACTCCAACGCCCCGTCGGCGGTGGCGTAAACCACATTGATCTTTTGCGTCATGGTTGTCGCTCCCATTCTGCTTTTTTACCCCCAAAGACGGAAGAAGGAGGATCGGCACAACCTTCCTCCTCCCCAGGCGGCTGTCGACTCAGCCGTAATATTTAAGCAACAGATCCAAATCCAGCTCCGGGTAGACCGGAAAGCGGGCCAGCAACGCTTGGACGCGCGCCCGGACATCCGCTTTGACCCGGTCATCCAGTTTGTACCGGGCTTTGCTGAATTGGCCGGCCTTGGCGCCCTGTTCTATCCGTTCCGGTTTGGTATTGCTTAAGATCTGGTAGAGACAGGCCGCGATCTCCTCCATTTCGGCCGGGCCCATTCCCAAAGTGGTGACGGCCGGCGTCCCCAACCGCAACCCGCTGGTGTACCAGGGGCCATTGGAGTCGTTGGGCAGGGAGTTCCGGTTCAAGGTGATCCCGCACTCGCGGACCGCACTTTCGGCTTGCCGGCCGGTGAGCCCGAAGGGACGCACATCAATCAACAAAAGATGATTGTCGGTCCCACCGGTCGCCACCTTCATCCCCTGGGCCAGACAAGCTTCCGCCAGACACCGGGCGTTCTCCACAATCCGGCGGGCGTATGCCTTGAACTCCTCCGTATTGGCTTCGGTTAACGCCACCGCTTTAGCCGCCATAACGTGGGGCAGCGGCCCGCCGATCACCAACGGGCAGCCTTTATCCACATGTTCCGCGAATTCTTTGGTGCAAAGAATCAGCCCGCCGCGGGGCCCCCGCAAGGTCTTATGGGTTGTGGTCGTCACCACATGGGCATGGCGGACCGGATCAAAATCACCACTGAAGACACCGCCCGCCACCAGGCCGGCAAAATGGGCCATATCAACCATCAGCACCGCCCCGACGTCGTCGGCAATCTGGCGCATCCGTTTAAAATTGATCGCCCGCGGGTAAGCACTATAGCCCGCCAGCAAGATGAGGGGTTTAACCTCCGCCGCCTGCCGGGCGATGGCATCATAATCAAGCAGCCCGGTCTCGGGATCAACCCCGTAGCTGAAGGCCTCAAACATCTGGGCGGAGACATTGTGCCGGTAGCCATGGGTAAGGTGTCCCCCGGCATAATAGTCCATCCCCAAAAGCCGCTGGTTACCCAAAAGATGACGGAGTTTGTTCCAATCCTCGTCCTTTAGTTGACCGGGATCTTTCACTCCCAAGCTTTCCAGGGCCGGGGTTTTCACTTTCGCATTTAAGATCGCCCAAAAGGCAACCAAGTTGGCATCGGCGCCACTATGGGGCTGCACATAAGCATGCTCCGCCCCGAACAGACGGCAGGCCTCCGCCACGGCATAACTTTCCACCTGGTCTATATTGTCGCAACCCGCGTAAAAACGGTGAAACGGATATCCTTCCGCATATTTATCCGTAAGGAGATTACCCATTGCCAACTGACAGGCAAGGGAGGAATAGTTCTCGCTGGCAATCAACTTTAAGTTGCTCCTTTGGTCACGCAGCTCGTAAACGATATCCCGCGCAATGGTCGGAGCCACCTTCGCGACCTCTTCTAGATTGGCCAGATAAGCCAAAAACCCCGTGTTGAGAGCAGCCGGATCCGTTGTCGCCAAATACGCTTTGAGGGCCGAATTCTTCATCGTCGTTCTGTACTCCTCACTTTCTTCATAACCGATTCTTATTCTCAAAATTATATCATCTCTCGTTTATTTGTCAATTTACCATATATTTCATCCTTGCTAAAGGGTTGTTAACTTTGTTGATTATAACCTTCGCCATTCGTTCATACTTTTGACAAAGGGTTAAGTCGATCGGGCGCGAATATAAATAAATATAATTTAAAACATGATTGCAAACATGGAACGACATATTCCTTGACCCGGAGTGTACTATAAGGAGGATTATTCATGAAAAGAATCGTCTTAACCGGTGGCGGCACGGCCGGCCATGTCATGCCCAACCTGGCCCTGCTCCCCGAATTACGGAAAAGAGGTTGGGAAGTATTATACGTCGGCAGCTATGACGGCATGGAAAGAGCGTTAATCGAGGACCAACAGATTCCCTACTACCCGGTGGCCACCGGCAAATTCCGGCGTTACCTTTCGGCACAAAATCTCACCGATCCCTTCCGGGTGGTCAAAGGAGTGGTCCAGTCCTACCGCTTATTGCAAAATCTCCGGCCCCAAGTGGTCTTCTCCAAAGGGGGTTTTGTCGCGTTTCCGGTAACCATCGGGGCCTGGCTGAACCGGATTCCGGTCATCCTGCACGAATCGGATCTCACCCCGGGCCTCGCCAACCGGCTGGCCCTGCCGTTCGCCAATACCGTCTGTGCCACTTTTCCCGAGA
This sequence comes from Bacillota bacterium, assembly GCA_012727425.1. Taxonomy (GTDB): domain Bacteria; phylum Bacillota; class UBA4882; order UBA10575; family UBA10575; genus Capillibacterium. The sequence continues at coordinate 81,112 of JAAYHQ010000047.1, read as the reverse complement.
CCATGAAGCACCTGCCCACCGACAAGCGGGTGCTGACCGGCAACCCGATCCGGCCCGAATTACTGACCGGCAGCCGCGAGCAGGGGTTAAAGATCTGCGGTTTTACTCCGGATAAACCCGTCCTGCTTGTCGCGGGGGGCAGCCTCGGCTCGGTGACCATCAATAAATTAATCCGGGCCATCCTCCCGGATCTCCTGCTTCAATTCCAGGTGGCGCACATCTGCGGCCATGGTAATGTCGACTCCAGTTTGGACGGGTATAAGGGGTACAAACAGTTTGCCTTCGTCGGACCGGAACTCCCCCACATTTTGGCCGCGGCCGACCTCTGTGTCTCCCGGGCGGGTGCCAATTTCCTCTTTGAACTGCTGGCTTTGCAAAAACCAAACCTGCTGATCCCTCTGCCGAAAAACGCCAGCCGGGGCGACCAAATTTTAAACGCCCAGTCTTTTAAACGCCAGAACTTCAGTATGGTCTTGTACGAAGAGGAGATCAACGAGGCGCTCCTCAAAAAACAGATCACCCTGCTTTATCAGAACCGGGAGGACTATATCAAAGCGATGCGCGAAAGTAACCTGGGCGATGCGGCCGGTGAGATCATCCGGGTGATCGAACGCACTGCAGTCCGAAAGCGCTAGGAAAAAATAAGAATTACCTATTATATAGGCTTGAGTTTCCGGTAAGGCAATCTCCTTCCGTCGGCTTCGTCATAGAATGAAGCGGGGAGGTGATGAAGTGAGCAGCGCTTGTAGCGTTTTACGCCGGATCGAAGAGGTCTCCCAGGCCGTCGCCGAATTTTTAGGCAATCCGGGGGCCCTTACCCCTGCCGTCGCCGCCGATCTGATCAACCGGATCGAGTTGATCCGCGGAGCCGTAAGATCTTTACCCCTGGCTGCCGGTGCGAAAAACGATCTCCTCCGTCGGCTGAACCAAGCCCAATTCATTCTCCAAAACGGAACCCTCGGTCTTTCCGCCATCGAGCGGATCTTGGCGGTTTTACAGATTTTGCAGTTATCCGCCTTCAAACTGAAAAACCGCAAACTCCCGTGCCCGCAAGGTTTCATCACGGTCCATCCCTCAAACCGTTTCAACACCCTTTGTGTTTGTTCTTAAGCTTTATCCTTCGCCGTCGGCGCAGGAGACACCACCCCCCGCGGTTGCGGGGGGTTTTATAATTTAATCTACCTTATGCCCTTCCAGCTTATTCTTATTTATTAGAAGGATTATCTTGTGCAAACAGATCGCGGCCTTGGGGATCAACCGCCACAATCAGGGGCATCCTTTCCACCTCTAACCGGTAGATGGCTTCCGGGCCCAAGTCGGGATAGGCAACCAGCGCAGCCTCTTTCACACACTGGGCCAGCAGAGCGGCGGCCCCGCCGGTGGCCACCAGATAAGCCGCTTGGTACCGCCGGATTGCTGCCACCACCTGCGGTGAACGGGGGCCCTTGCCGATCATGATCTTTAAACCTTTCGCCAGTAGCGCCGGGGTGTAAACATCCAGGCGGCTGCTGGTCGTCGGTCCGCAGGAGCCGATGATCTTCCCCGGCGGCGTCGGGCTGGGTCCGACATAAAAGAGGGCCTGGTTTTCCAGGTCAAACGGTAACGGTTGGCCGGCTTCCAGCCGCGCCACCAGGCGCTGGTGGGCCACATCACGGGCGGTATAAACAACGCCGGACAAAGAGACTCGATCACCACTGGTCAAACCGGACAGCTCTTCCGGGCGGGCCGGAGTGTGGAGTTCTTTCCACGTCGCCATTGGTTCTCACCTCACAAAATCACGCTCCGGTGACGGGCCACATGACACTGGAGATTTACCGCCACCGGAAGAGCGGCGATATGAGTGGGGTAGGTCTCGATCTGAACCGCCAAAGCCGTCACTTTACCGCCCAAGCCCTGCGGTCCGATCCCGGTTTGGTTGATCAAGACCAGCAACTCCTTTTCGAGGGCGGCCACCGCCGGATCGGGATGATAAGTCCCGGCCGGGCGGATCAGGGCTTCTTTCGCCAGCAAAGCCGCTTTTTCCATCGTCCCGCCGATCCCTACCCCGACGATCAGCGGCGGACAAGCACACCCACCCGCCGCCGTTACCGTCTCCAAAACAAAGCGCTTTACCCCGGCAACCCCGTCGGCCGGTTTCAACATCATTAAACGGCTCATGTTTTCACTTCCGGCCCCCTTGGGGGCAACGGTGATCTTCAAGTGCTCCCCCGGCACAATCCGGGTGTGGATCACGGCCGGCGTATTATCCATGGTGTTCACCCGGGTCAGTGGCGAAAGCACCGACTTCCGGAGATAACCCTCCTGGTAGCCCCGGCGGACGCCGGCATTGACCGCAGCCGTCAAGTCTCCGCCGGTCAGATGCAGATCCTGGCCGATCTCCAGAAAGACCACACAGATCCCGGTATCCTGGCAAATGGGGAGCTGTTCCCGGGCCGCCACCTCTAAATTCGCCAGCACTTGGTCCAGAACAAAGCAGCCCAATTCCGACTCCTCTTCCGTCCGGGCTTTTTCCAGTAAAGTACGGACATCGGCGCTGAGTTCGCAGCAGGCCTCCACACACAGCCGGGCGACCGCCTCTGTAATCAGGCCCACATCCAGCTCCCGCATCGGCCATCCCTCCGTGACTTAGCACTAAAAACAAAAAAACTGCATCCATACCTGCCGGTACTTCTGCAGTGTCTTTTCCTTTGGTGCCCAGGACCGGACTTGAACCGGTACGGTTGCCCATACGCCCCTCAAACGTACGCGTCTGCCAGTTCCGCCACCTGGGCATGTTTCGCAAAACATATTATACAACCTTTAGTTGTGATTGTCAAGCCATTATTCAACATAACTCTTTTTTCCCGGTCCGCAATGGTCCGGAGCTCCCCTTTGGCCAAGCATCGTTTGGGCGGCGCCAAAATTGCGTGCTACAATTTCGCCCCAAGAAGCAGGAATAAGGGGGGGTGTTCGCGAATATAGTGAATATAATAAATTACTTTTGAAAAGTTTTTTATTAACATTGGCAGCCGCTTTGCCGGCTGTCGTAACCAGTTATGACCAAGATGAATCGAGGTTTGAGCCATGTTTAAAAGAGCAATCAATCAAGAACTCATGCGGAACAACAATAAAGCACAGATCCTCCGTTGTGTCAAAGCAAAACAAGTGGTCTCCAAGCGCGAACTCGCCGAGGAACTTGGTTTGAGCACCACGACTGTTTCCACGTTCATCCGCGAACTGGAACAGGAAAATTTGATCCAAAATAGCGGGACCGCCCGCTCAACCGGCGGACGCCGCTCCCTGCTTTATCAGTTAAATCCCGATTATTGTTATACTTTAGGGCTTGACCTCCAAGTCGACCGCATCGTCGGGGTCATCCTTGATTTTAAAGGCGACATCAGGGCGGAAAAGGAGATTCCCTTTCGGGAACAAGACGAGTGGAAAGTTGTTCCCTTGCTCAAATCGTTTATCACCGATCTGTTGACCGAACATGAAATCCCCTGGCCCAAGCTGGGCGGGATCGGCATCGGGGTGCCCGGTGTTTTAAGCAATGAAGCGGAGAGCATTGATTTTGCCCCGAATCTGGGGTGGAAAAACGTGGACCTCCCCGCCATGCTTGCTCTGGATAAACCAGTCTACCTTGAAAACGAAGCCAACGCCGGGGCTTTAGGCGAAGTGGTTTTTGGCCTGGGCCAAAACGTCGCCCATCTGGCCTACATCTCGGTGGGCATGGGAATTGGTTGCGGGTTAATCATCGACCACAAGTTGTTCGCCGGTCATCTGCGTAATGCGGGCGAATTCGGGCATATGACGGTTGAGCCGGAAGGTTTCCCCTGTCGGTGTGGGAACAAAGGCTGTTGGGAAGTTTACGCCTCAAACTCGGCCGCCCTCCGCATGTACACGGAACGAACGAACAATGACCGTATAACTTTCCTGGAATTTCTCCACCGTTGTCACGAAAACGACCCCCACGCCACGGAAGTCCTCCAGACGGTAACCACCTATTTGGGTCTGGGAATCGCCAGCGTGATCAATGGTCTGAATCCGGAGATGGTGATCATCGGGGGGGAAATTACCAACGTGAAATCGTTGATCTTCAATTCGCTCCTGCGCGAAATCAAAGAGCGGACCCTGGAAAAGTCCTTTGCCGGTGTCCGCTTGGAATTTTCCCAACTCGGAAATAAGGCGGCCGCTTTAGGCATGGGAACAATCGTGCTCGAAAAGATCGTCAATGCGCTGCCCTAAAAAGCAGAAAGCGAGGTGATTACGGAAGTTAAAACAGTTACACCAAACTGAAAAAAGGGTGGTGAAAATGGCATATTTATTAGGTTATGACCTGGGAAGTTCCTCCATCAAAGCCTCGTTGCTGGCCACCGATGGCCGGTTGGTGGCTTCGGCGGTTTCCCCCCAAACCGAACTCGCCATCGACGCCCCACAACCGGGCTGGGCGGAACAACATCCCGACACTTGGTGGCAACATGTACAAGAAGCAACCGCCATGTTACTGGCGAAAGCCGCGGTCAATCCGGCGGACATCAAGGCGATCGGAATCTCCTACCAGATGCACGGGTTGGTCCTGGTGGACAAGGCCGGCCAGGTCTTGCGTCCGGCAATTATCTGGTGTGACAGCCGGGCCGCCGGCATCGGCGACCGGGCCTTCCAGGCCCTCGGGAAAGACCTGTGCTTATCCCGCTTCCTCAATTCGCCAGGGAACTTTACCGCTTCCAAATTAAAGTGGGTACAAGAAAACGAACCGGAGATCTACCAAAAGATCCACAAGATGATGCTCCCCGGGGATTATCTGGCCATGAAACTGACCGGGGTCATCCAAACAACCCCTTCCGGCCTCTCCGAAGGGATCCTCTGGGATTACCAGGAACAAAAACTGGCCACGTTGCTACTCGACCATTACGGCATCAACCCGGAACTGATACCGGATGTTGTGCCTACTTTTGCCCCGCAAGGCGAGCTAACGAAGGCCGCAGCGGACGCCCTGGGTTTGAAACCGGGAACACTGGTGGCCTACCGCGCCGGGGACCAGCCAAACAACGCCTTCTCCCTTAATGTGATGAACCCCGGTGAAGTGGCGGCGACCGCCGGAACGAGCGGGGTTGTTTATGGGGTCGGAGCCAAACCCGAATACGACCAAAAATCACGAGTAAACACTTTCTTACACGTTAACCACACGCCGGAGAACCCGCGCTACGGGATACTTCTCTGCCTGAACGGGACAGGCAGCTTAAACCGCTGGCTGAAGAAGGATCTGTTGCAAGATCAGCTCTCGTATGAAGAAATGAACCATTTAGCCGCCCAGGTTCCGCCGGGCGCGGAAGGCCTGATGGTCTTTCCGTACGGGAACGGGGCGGAACGAACCTTGGAAAATAAACCAATCAACGCCTCCATTCGCGGTTTGAATTTCAATCTGCACCACCGCAGTCACTTGCTGCGTGCAGCCCAAGAAGGAATTGTTTTTGCCTTGAATTACGGTTTAAACATCATGAAAACCATGGGCGTCCGGACCGATCTGGTCCGCGCCGGCCAGGCCAATATGTTCTTAAGTCCGCTGTTCGGCGAGGTCTTTGCGACGGTCACCGGGGCCCGGGTCGAACTTTACAATACCGACGGGGCCCAGGGCGCCGCCCGCGGGGCCGGACTGGGGGCCGGGATCTATCCCAATCCGGACGCCGCCTTCGCTGGCCTGCAGACCCAAAAGATTATCGAACCCAATCCAAAGCTGACGCCCATCTACCAGGAACTCTATGCACAATGGGCAAGTGTCTTAGCCGCGGAGTTGGGGCAATAAAGGAGCGTGCCGAAATGAGTGAAAAAAGATCTTTTCATTCCATTTGCCGTTGGACATTTAGTCCGGGTAAAGGCGGGTTCGTTCCCGCCGACATGCGCCCAGAATGGGATGGGCAGAAGTTAGATACCGCCGGGGTAGTAACCCTGATCAAAGAGCGGATCGCCCCGCGCCTGCCCGCATGGGTGACCCTTGGTTTTGAGGTCCATTACGATACGGAGATCAACGAAGAAAATGTAGCCGCAGTCTCTGACGCCATGAGTGAGGCCGGGATTTACCTTGCCATGATCACCCCGGGCGCCCACAGCCACTTTGGCTACGGTGGAATCGCCTCCCTTGATCCGCAGGAACGGAAAAAAGCGGAGGAACTTGGTTTACGCGCCGTGGATTTGGCCTATGGCCCCTTGCGGAAAAACTGGCACCCCGATCCGGAACTGGCGCCCACCTTTGTCCTGTGGAACGGCTCTTACGGCTATGACCTGGCCACCGTGGCCGTCAAACAGATGTACCAAAACCTGAAAGAAAGCGTGGCCGCCCTCTGTCAGTACGAGGCCAAAAAGGGCGGTGCCCTCTACATCGGCATCGAACCGAAACCCAACGAAGGCCATCCGGCCATGTTATTGCCGACGGTCGCTTCCGCCCTGTTGTTCTTCCGCCGACTGGAAGAGGAGTTCGGCATCTCCCGGGCGAAAAAAGGCGTCAACAAGGAATTCGGCCATTCCGAAATGATCGGCCTCGACCATGTTTACGATACCGTCGAAGAGCTGGATAATAACGCCATGGTCCACATGCACCTGAACAGCCAGGGGTACAATGACGGTATTACCTTGGGTGGCCCCGGCCGCTATGATATCGACCACGGCACCAAAATCACCGGCTTCAACATTGCCATTGCCGGACTGCTGCAAGAGGCGGGGTATAACCGGTGGTACGGCCATGATATGCTGGTCCGCCCCTACGACAATGCGGAACAAGGCCTCGACCGGATCGTCCGCAGCATTCTCAGTTGGGAAGCCTGCGTCCATGCAGCCGCCAACCTCGATAAAAATAGCCTCATGTATGCCTTGGCGAACCGCAACACCGCCGCGGCGGAAGACATCATGCGAAACGCCCTGGTCGAAGCGCACACCTACTTTAACCAGTTATACAAGGGCTAAACCCGGCGTTTCTGCTGCCACTTTTAACCCGCCCGGCCGCCTGTACCGGCCAGTCCTACCGGGCGGAACGGGCGGCGAGAGCGCTACCCATTACCAAAAAGTCCTTGGCCGGCCTTTGGGCCGCACCAAGGACTTTTTTTAAATACCTCGCATCTGGTTACTATTGCGCAACCGCCCGCTCCGCGCACTACCGCCAGATGTTACATCATTCCACTAACCATCAGCTTTTATAGGGGAATAAAGATTAATACGCCCTTATTGGCAGGTAGGTCTGGTAGGTATAAGTCAACTTGTACTGACTGCGGGGCCACAACTTAACCTCCCAATTCAGCTCGGAAATGGGGTTGGGCCCGGCCTGCAGGACCGCTTTGCGGACCACGGTTCCCCCTTCACCCACCGAAACCACTTCCCCGGGAACCTCATGGGTCACCTTCAAGGTAACCTCGGTATCTTTGGTGTTGTCAAGCTCAATCTCGCCCCGGATCCGGACAAAGGCATACTCCCGATCCTGGAAATCAATGCCCCCTTGCACCCGTTCAAACTCCACTTCACTAGCTTTCACCCGGATGGCCGGGTCCTTCATCACCCGAATCTCGCCGCTCTGGTTCCGGGGGATATAGGGGAAATCACCCATGCCCAGGGGCCGCTCGGCCATCATGAGCATGACCCGGCCTTCAATCCAGGGAATAGGCGAGTTATTGTAAATGCGGTAAACTTTCCAAACCGGTTCTACGCTGATCGGGCCGGAACCGGCGGACGAACGGGTCAATCGCACCTGGTAGAGGGGTTCGACCCGCACACCGCTGCGGTAGAGAGGCAGTAAAACGCGTTCCCCTTTTTTCAGAGTAACTTCGTTCCGCCGGTACATATTATACGTCACCCGGGAAGCGAACTCTTCCACTTCCACCCCGGGGGCCAAAGCCAGTTTGTCGCTTTGGACGCCCCGCACCGTCAATTCCGCCCGGCGGACTGTAAACCCTTGATCCGTAGTCTCGAAAATCACCAACGGTGACAGGTCAAAAGCGAATTGCGGCCCTTTCTCCGCCAGGTAAACGGTGGCGTTAATTAGATCATCCACCTCGTTGGTGACTACACCCGAAAAGGAAAAGACCCCGCTTTGCTCGGAAGGATCGATGTTAATGATGTACTCCGGGCTCCAAGACAGTCCCGCTTGGAGATAACTAATGCCCACCGGATAAGTCGCCGTGGCGCTGCGGACCCCTGATTCCCGGAAGCGGACCCTTAATTTGCCTTCATAACCGGTCTCGGTCCGGGTTAAGGAAACGGGCTCCGAAAACTGGTAGGCACCAATCCATTCCAATGGATAAAGCTGATCGGTACTGTTTCCTTCCTCGTCGGTTACGGTGACTACGAGATAAGCAGGCTCCAGAAAACCTTTGACCGTTCCGGAGACGCTTTCCCCGTTGACCAGCAACTGGACGGATTTACCCATATTCGCCCGGAAAAGTTCGGCTAAACTCGCCACCGGGATCTCGGTGGTTGTTTCCCCGCGGTATGCTACCACTTCCTCCAAGATCAACCCAGCATCGGTTGAGAACACTTCGAGGCTTCCGTTCAAGGCCAAAGGAAGGAAGTCAAAGACACATTCACCGTTGTCCAAAGCAACCTCCCCCTTCCGTACCAGAAAAGCACAACCATCCGGGAAGATGACCGCTTCGGTAACCGGCAGCCGGTAGCCGGCACTGATGCCCCCGCCCAACGCCAGCAGCAGGACGGCCATGAACGCAGTTATAATTGTTCTGATTCGTTCTCTGCGCATAACATCACCCCTTTTTCCGTTGGTCGCCACATTGCCAATAATATTTATAATTCTTCCCTAAAACGGTAAAACCTTCCTCAAGCAAAACCTTTATCCCTGTTTTCGCCAATCGGCCGTATCGAGCATGATCGTGACCGGTCCGTCATTAACCAGTTCCACGGCCATCGTCGCCCCGAAACGGCCGGTGGCAACCGTCATCCCCTTGGCCCGGAGGGCTGCAATAAACCGCTCGTACAAGTCGGCTCCCATCTCGGGCGGGGCCGCCTCCAGAAAACTCGGCCGCCGCCCCTTCCGGCAGTCGGCATAGAGGGTAAACTGGGAGACCACCAGGATAGCCCCACCCACCTCTTGTACGGAGCGGTTCATCTTCCCTTGCTCGTCCTCGAAAATCCGTAAGTTGATGATCTTTTCAACCAAGAGTTGCAGATCCGCCTCTTGGTCCGCCCGGCTGACCCCGAGCAAAACTAGCAAACCGGGGCCAATCTCCCCGGTAACCTCGTTCCCGATCGAAACCCGGGCGGAACTGACCCGTTGCAGTAGCGCACGCATTACTTCCTCTCGACCTTCTTTCTGTTTCTTTTTCCTCTGGTGGTACGAAACACCTTCTGCACGCTCTTTACGGTCCGCAATTTACTGACCAGTTCTTTTGCTTCGTCCAGATGGTGGACCTCCACCGTAAAATCCAGAGACGCCAGGCCTTTATCGGTACGCACATTGACGGCACTGACGTTTATTTTCATCAACGACATAACATTCATAATGTCAACCAGGAGGTTGTTCCGGTCCTGCGCTTCAATCTTAATCGCCAACGGATAAACACCGGTCTCTTCCGCATCCCATTCCACCTGAATAAAACGCTCAGGCTCTTTGGGCAGGGTTGGGCAGTCCACACGGTGCACCGCCACGCCCTTGCCCCTGGTGGTAAAACCGATGATCTCGTCGCCGGGCACCGGATTACAGCAGCGGGAATAACGCACCAAAAGGTTGGGCACCCCTTTAACCTTCACGCCGCTGGCCCGTCCCGCCGGCTTGTCCGGTTTTTCCCCGGGGACCACCGGCAACTGTTTCTTCTCCGGTTCTTTCACCGCCACCAGTTTGGCGGCAACCGCACGGGACGTAAGTTTACGGTCGCCAACGGCGAACAAAAGGTCGTCCCCTTGGACAAAACCGAACTTCCCGGCCACCTCCTGCAAAATTTCGGGTTTCAGGTAAACAGACGGTTCATAACCGTTCTTTTTCAGTTCCCGTTCCAACTGCTCCCGGGCAAGCAGAATATACTCTTCCCGGCTTTGTTCCCGAAGCCAACTGCGGATCCGGCTTTTCGCCTTTGAGGTCACCACGAAGTTCAACCAATCCCGGCTGGGGCCCCCTTCTTGCTTCGTGGTGAGGATCTGCACAATATCACCGTTGTTCAACTTATAATCCAGAGGAACCAGGCGCCCATTCACCTTCGCTCCCACACACCGGTGGCCGATATGGGTGTGGACTGAATAGGCAAAGTCCACCGGCGTGGCCCCGGCGGGCAGACTTTTGACATCCCCTTTGGGGGTAAAAACAAAGACCTCATCCTCAAAAAGGTTCACCCGCAGGTTTTCGAGGAATTCATCGGCATCATTGGTTTCACCCTGCCACTCCAGAAGATGGCGGAGCCAGGCAATTTTCTGCAGAAAGTCTTCATCCCGGACGGTCTTCCCTTCTTTGTAGCGCCAGTGGGCGGCGATCCCGTACTCGGCCACCTGGTGCATCTGCCATGTCCGGATCTGGATCTCCACCGGGGCCCCCCGGTTCCCCATGACCGTGGTGTGGAGGGACTGGTACATATTGGATTTGGGCACCGCGATGTAATCCTTAAACCGGCCGGGGATCGGTTTCCAAAGGGTATGCACCACTCCGAGGACCTCGTAGCAATCCTGAATCGTGTCGACCAGGACCCGTAAAGCCAGCAAATCATAGATCTCCGAGAACTCTTTGTTTTGTCGCACCATTTTCTGGTAGACGCTATATAAATGTTTGGGTCGTCCCTGAATATCAGCTTTTAAGTTCATCGCCCGCAAGTGTTCGGCCAGGACTTTAATGTTCTCTTCGATCTCCCGTTCCCGTTCGGATCTTTTCTGAGCCACCATCTCCACCAGTTCGTAGTATTTCTCCGGTTCAAGACAGTGGAAGGCAATGTCCTCCAGCTCCCATTTCATCCGGTAGACCCCCAACCGGTGGGCCAATGGCGCGTAGATCTCCAGTGTTTCCCGGGCGATCCGCCTCCGCCGCTCCTCGGGAAGGTAGTGCAGAGTTCGCATGTTATGCAGGCGGTCAGCCAGTTTAATCAGGATCACGCGAACATCTTTGGCCATGGCCAAAAACATCTTCCGCAAGTTTTCCACCTGTTGCTCTTCTTTGCTCTGGAAAATGATCTTGCTCAGTTTCGTCAAGCCATCAACCAACGAGGCCACTTCTTCACCGAATTCGTTGGTGATCTCCTCCAACCGGATGTCCGTATCCTCCACCACATCATGGAGGAGCGCCGCAATGACCGAGGTGGGATCCAGACCCATCTCCACCAGAATATGGGCCACCGCCAAGGGATGATTAATATAGGCTTCCCCCGAATCGCGCAGTTGCCCCTTATGGGCGGCCTTGGCAAATTCGTAAGCCCGATGGATCTCCTCTTTTATTTCCGGACTGAATTTATCTGCCTTTTGTAATAAATCCTCAATCGTCATGCGGTTTCACCTTTCAACTGACTTCCGGTAGTTTCAGGTCTTTTAAAACCAGCTGTAACTGGTTGTTCCAATCGTTTTCGGCGAGGTTAAAAGCCAGATCCAAACATTCCGCCCCGGCTAGTTGCTCCGTTAACGCGCCAAAGTTGAAACCGATCGCTTCACACGTTACCGCCCCGTTCCCCACTTTCAGTTTCAAATGTTTGGCATCCTTACCCACACCCCAACAGGCCAACAGGTTCACGCCCCGGCAAGCGAAGACCGGTTCGGGATTGCCCTCCCCGAAAGGCGCGAGCCGGGCCAGATCCGCGAGGAGACTTTTGGTCACCGCCTCCACCGGAATAACTTCCTCCACTTCCAAAGCGGGAGTGAGCAGTTCGGGCGTGAGACGGTTCTCCGCCACCGCCAAAAACGCCGCTTTGAAACCGGCCAAATCCTTCTTCTCCAGTTCGAGGCCGGCCGCAAACTCATGCCCACCGAAACGCCGCAGATACCCACGGCACTCGGCCAGCGCATTGTAAAGGTGAAACCCGGAAATACTACGGCCCGAGCCCCTGGCCCGGTCCCCGTCGAGACTGAAAAGGACGGTTGGCCGGTGGTACTTGTCGGCCAGTTTGGAGGCGACGATCCCGATGACGCCGGGGTGCCACGGTCCGGCCAGCACAATCGCCTTCCCGAGGGGACCCTCCGCCGCCAAGGCTTGCTCCGCCTCCTGGCCAACCCGTTCCTCAATCCGCTGACGTTTCCGGTTCAAGTTTTCCAAGGCGGCCGCCAGCTTCCGCACCCGCCGCGGATCGCCGTCCAGCAAAAGGCGGAGCGCCTGCGCCGGATCGCCCAGGCGCCCGACGGCATTGAGCCGGGGGGCGAGAATATAACCGACATGGTCGGCGTTGACCGGCTTGCCGGCCAAACCGGCCTGCTCGATCAAAGCTTTCAGGCCAATATTCTGCGTCCTGGCGATCTGCGCCAGTCCTTCTTTCACCAGGATCCGGTTTTCACCCAAAAGCGGCACCACATCGGCAATGGTGCCCAACGCCACCAAATCTATATTTTCCCATAAAACCGGTTCCAACTCCGGTTTTTTGGCCGCCAAACCCTGAAGCAACTTAAAAGCAACCCCCACCCCGGCCAGCTCCGGGTAGGGATAGCCGGGAGATAACTTCGGATTGACCAGAGCCGCCGCCGAGGGCAACTGGGGGCCGGGCTCATGGTGGTCGGTCACCAGGAGGCGGACCCCTTCGGCGGCCAAATAAGCCGCTTCGTCCACTGCGGAAATTCCGCAGTCCACCGTAACCACCAGGCGACAACCGTATTTCACCGCTTTCGCCAAGGCCTGGCGGTGCAATCCATAGCCCTCTTCCAGCCTCTTCGGGAGGTAATAAAGGATGTTCCCGTTGTTCAGCGGGCGCAGGGTCCGTAAGAGGAGGGCCACCGCTGTAATCCCGTCCACATCGTAATCACCGTAAATCAGGATGCGTTCCTGTCGCTCCAGAGCCGCCGCAAGAAGGTCCACCGCCGCTTCCATCCCGTTCAACAGAAAGGGCGATGGCAGGTCCGCCCGCCCGCCCTGTAAAAAGAAGGCCACTTCGTCGCGGGTGGTCAGCTTCCGTCGGGCCAGAAGCTTCGCGAGCAGAGGAGAGAGTCCGAACTCGGCGATCACCTCGGGTGGAATTTGAACGTCGACCGTACTAACCTTCCACTTCTTGGGGCGAATCGTCCACACCTCCAGCCACGTCCTCCTTGGCCTCCAGACTTGCTTCCGGACTTGCTTCCGGGCTTATTTTCGCGGGGTCACCGGTTTTTTCCGTGCGCACCTCTCCGGTTGCCACGCTTTTTTCTTCCTTACCGCGGACCTGATTCCGCGCTTTAATCCGGTTGGTCGCCTGGTGGACCAGACCCAGACTGCCCACAGCCACCGCACCGATTAAGAGACTAATCAGGATCACCAAGGCAAAAGAGGCTTCAAATTGCCATTTCAAAAAATAGATCGTCACCGGATAAGCGTTTTGGACCGCAAAAGTCGCCACCAGGACGGCAAAGACCAGCATCAGAATGGCTAAAAATTGCATGCGGCCACCTCCATGTTTGACAGTCAAAGTATTTAAGGATATGACTTCGGCACGGAACGGACATCTCCTCCCGCCGCCGGGTCCGTCACCAAAACGGAAAACCGGAAGAATAGGCGAACAGGAAAAGCCCCATTAGAAAGAAACCCCTCCCGCAATTGAAGGAAGGGTTTCGCCAATACTGCAAACTTATTCCCCTTTAGCCACTGCCAAGCGGCCGGTGGACCCTTTCTCCCCGGCGGTTTTCCAGATCGCCCAGAGCGGAGTGGCCAAAAAGGCGCTGGAATAGGTTCCCACCGTTAAGCCGATAATGAGGGCAAACATGAAATCGCGAATGGCCGGACTGCCGACCAAATAAAGGACTAAAACCGCTAACACCGTCGTGACCGCCGTATTCAGACACCGCCGCAGGCTTTGCAAGAGCGACAGGTTAACAACCTCGTCATAGGTGTCCGTCCGTTTTTTCAAGCGCAGGTTCTCCCGGACCCGGTCGAAGATGACAATTGTGTTGTTGATGGAATAGCCAATGATCGTCAGCGCCGCCGCGATAAAGTTCATATTCACCTCTTTCCCCAGGAGGGCAAAGACGCCGATAATGATCAGCACATCATGGATCAACGCCACTAAACTAACGACCCCCGACCTAAACTCAAAGCGGATGGCGATATAGATGAGCATTAACACCCAGGCAATAATCACCGCGTACATGGCGTTGAGCAACATTTCTTTACCGATAATCGGTTCCACCTGGTTGATCTGTAACGCGGAATCGGCGGCCAAAGGACCAAAGGCCGCACCGAGCGCCTTGAGGATCTGCTCCTCTTCTTCCTGGTTAATAAAACGGGTTTGAATTAAAACACCGTGTTTTTGCGTTCCGCTCTCCGCATCAAAATAACTATAGGGTTGTGGTGGGCTGAGCTCCAAATCTAAAGCCTGGATCTCCGGGGTGTTCAGCGCGGTCCAGACCTCCGTGGAGGTGACTTTTTGGTCGAGGGGGTAACGGATACTGGTTCCCCCGGTAAATTCAATCCCAAAGTTGAGCCCTTTCACCGCCCAAGCCGCAATACTTACAAGCATGGCCGCCACCGCAACCAACATAAAGAATCGCTTATATTTCATCAAATTCATCCGTTTCACCCCCGAACCATGTACTTCGCCAGAAACCGGTTCGGCGCTTTATTAACCCAAATCGTCAGGAAGGTTTTGCTGACAAACAGCGCCGTAAACATACTGGCCAGGATACTGACGGAGAGGGTCACCGCAAACCCTTTCACCGGACCGCTCCCAAAGCAGTATAAAACCACGGCCGCGATCAGGGTTGTGATGTTCGCATCCAAAATGGTGACGTAAGCACGGTCAAAACCCGCCTCTAAAGCGGAGTGGATCCCTCTGCCCATCCGGACTTCATCCTTGATCCGCTCAAAGATAATCACGTTGGCATCCACCGCCATACCAATCCCCAGGATTAAACCGGCAATCCCCGGCAGGGTAAGCACCCCGCGGAAAACGGCGATGGCCCCCAGCACCAAAACGGTATAGATGACCAACGCCAGGTCGGCCACAACGCCCATGCGTCCGTAGGCCAAAATCATAAAGAGGAAAACCAAAATTATCCCGATGATTCCGGCAAACAAACTCAGTTTAACCGTTTCGGTCCCCAGGGTCGGCGCCACTTGGGTAACCATCACGGAACGCAGGGAGATGGGCAGTGCGCCGGCTTGCATCAAGACGGCATAATCTTTGGCGTCCTGGATCGTCGCCCCCGATCCCATCCTGATCTGGGGTTCACCATTGGGGATCGGCTCGGCAATCTTCGGGGCCATCAACATCTCCTCATCCAAATAGATGGCGAGGATTTCGCCGACGTGCTCGGTGGTAATTTGTTCAAAAAGTTTGGCGCCCGCCCGGCCGAATCGCAGGTTAATCACGGGCGCACCAGTTTGCGGATCAAAGTCGGCCTTCGCCTCCTCCAGGTCGTCCCCGTACATCACGATCTTACCGTCGAGGCGGAAGTTTAAACGGCCCGTCGATTTCAGCAGACGTTCCGCCTCCGCTTGGGACCGGACCCCCGGGAGCTGTACTTCAATCCGCCCTTTGGTCTGGTCAAGACGGACCACGGTTTCGGCAAGCCCGGAAGAGTTGATCCGGTTTTCGATAATCGCTTTCGCCTGGGCTAAAGCATCCGCCGGGAAGTTGTCCGGATCTTCCTGGACCGCCACCTTTAGCACGGACGGGTCCCCCTGGTCAACACCAATCTCCAGCTTCAATTTTTTCTCCTCAATCCCCGACCGCCAGGTCAGGTTCGACTTAATCACGCCGGCAGCCAAGACCTCCCGGGCTTCTGCTGCGGAAGCAAACTGGACCGCCAGTCCTTCGTAACGGTTATTATCATTGGCTTTCCCTAATAAACTGACAGCCGGTTGCGCAATGCCCAAGCCGGCAACGGCTTTCTGGACATAAGTTTCAAGGTCGGACAACACCCGTTTCTCCACCCGGTAATCGGGGGCCAGGATAATTTCGATACCACCCTTCAGGTCTAAACCACGACGGATCGGGTCACTGCCCCGGAAAAACCACTGCTTTAAAGTCGGGTTGAAAATAGGAAGAATGGCATAGACCCCAACCACGACCACCAGGATCAGGATGAACCATGTCTTCCGCCGTAAGTCCCGTTGCACTAGAACTCCTCCTTTTCCTTCCAAAAAGTATATTGGTTAAAACTAACGCCACCTGACGTTAACATTAACGGGACCTGGTCCCGGCTTTTCTTTTCTCTTCATAATAACGGTCCAATTCGTGTTCCGCCCCGTTGCTGAGCAGGGCAAAAAAGCCAAAAAAAAGCACAACCAAGAGCGTCACAACCAACGATTCCCCCATTGAAGCTCCTCCTCCCTCTTTTGGACAACCTTAGTACATTATAAGCTTTTCTGATCGCACTTGTCAATTTATAGTAACAAGAAGCATCCGGCGGTGGAGTAAATAATTGCCGGTTAACAATAAAAAAGACTTTACCCGCCGGGTAAAGTCTTCTAATCTTGTCTGGAGCGGGAAACGGGACTCGAACCCGCGGCATTCAGCTTGGAAGGCTGACGCTCTACCACCTGAGCTATTCCCGCAACTGTGATTACTTATTAGCTAATTAATTATAATTGATCGTTTCCGCCCCTGTCAAGAGGGTTTCCTTTCGGTACTGGTCGGGGTGCAGGGATTTGAACCCTGGGCCTTCTGCTCCCAAAGCAGACGCGCTGCCAAACTGCGCCACACCCCGCTACAGCATATATTAGTATACGCCATTCCGCTATTCCCGTCAAGAGCGCATTTTTCCTCCGGCCTTCGGTCCGAAAATTATCCTGACGCTCGGCGCTTGTTCTTTATCCCCTTCTATTTCCAACCTGATGATGAGCCCAAAGCGGCGCGCAGCACCCGGTACCCGCTCTTGATCGCCGCTGTCTCCGCCACCGGAAAGAGGCTTTGCAGTTCACGCAGATAGGTTTTGGCCCCTTGGCTGGTCCGGATCACCGCCCACAACTGCCCTGCCGGGGTCAAGTACTCCCGCGCTTCCGCAAAAAGACGCAAGACCGTTTCTTTTCCGGCCCGGAGCGGAGGATTGATCGCCACCAAATCAAAGCGCAAACCGGACGCACAAAGATCACGCCACGGTTGAAAACCGTCGCCTTGTTTAATCACCACGTTCTTAATCCCGTTGCGGGCCGCGTTTTCAGCAGCCAGTTCTACCGCCCGCCGGTTCAAATCGCTCATATATACCTGAACCCCCGGCAGCTCCGCCGCCACCGCCAGCCCGATTGGACCGTAGCCACACCCCAAATCCAAAGGCGCCCGCACCCCGGCAAGGTCCAAACTCTCCACCAAAACCTTCGTCCCCAAATCCAACCGGTCGCGGGAGAAGACACCGGCATCGGTCTTGAAACGCAGCTCTTTCCCGCGGAGAATGGCCGTAATCTCCCGCGGTTGGCGGGCCGAGCCGGGGTTCACCGTGAAGTAATGATCCGTCATCAAACATGGCCCCTTTTGGTTTTTTTCCGTTCTGGTCTCTTTCTAGCTTCTCCATTTTTCGCTTTAATGTAAAAGAGCCCGGATCTGTTCCGGGCTGCGGCCAACAGAAGTATTTTAAAATAAATGATGCCCATAAAAGACGATTAAGCGTGCCTCCGCAAAGCTGGAAACCAGGAGAAAAAGCAGGCCGAAGATAAAGACTTCTTTCATATCGCCGGACAACAGCGGCTTGGACCAGAATCTCCCCACCCTTTTCCAGGAACTGTCCGTAAAAGAACTGGTCTGCAGCCAGGTCCAATCCACTGTTGAAGCCAAGAGCAAAGCATAGGAAAACCAGACCCAAACCCCAAAACGGAGGAAAGTGACCAGCGCCCCCAACCGGACCAAACCCTGCGCCGGATAGGGGTAGGAATTGGTCCCCACCACCAGTCCGGTTAGGACCGTGTAAAATAAAAAGTAGAACAGGGCCAAAGTAAACCGGCCAACTTTAAAACGGTTCAGGAAGAGAATGAATAAAAGCACGATCAAGAGATGATGCGCAAAGACTTTTACCGTAACCAGCAAGACATTTTCCCAGGTCCCAAAGGTGTCCGCCGTATTGAATTCCCACTTGAAGAGTTTGAAGGTTTCGCCCAGGCGGTCCACCCACCCCTGGCCGAACGTCTCGGAGCCTTTAACCCCAAAAATCTTATCCACCAGCCAGGTGTTTTTCAGGGCGCCTTCCTTGAGCAAAAAGTAGCCGCATGCCCACGCCACGGCAAAAATGAGCAGGCCGCAAAGGAGATAACCGCCGACTCTGCGGTAAACATCCGCGCTGAAAACCAGGTCGCCAAGGTAACCGAGGGGGTGCTTCCGCGCTTTGCTTTGAGCATTATTTGCCACTTTCAAACTAATCCTCCTTCTCTTACTGGAATCCATCCCGGCTTCTTCGTTACCTTAATTAACGAAGAAGCCGGGTTATAGGTTCCCTTTTCGCGCCAACCGGCTGTTTCCTTCCGCTCGTCTTCTTCGTTTTATTAATGGAATGGATCAGATCAGTCGTCCAAACAAGGGAAGCCGGCATCCTTAAGATTATTCTTAATTCTATAACAAATATAACCTAAAACAAATTATACACCAACCGGATCGTAAGCACAAGGAAATAATGGAATTTCACCGTGGCCATAACCCATGACTCTCGACCCGGACGCACCCCTCCGCAACTTTTTAACTGTTATTAACAGCGCCAAAGGAAAAGACCGGCGGTTCTTGTCTTGACAGCATTGGTCAAATCTGTTATTTTAAATATTGTAATATTAAGTTTTTTTCTTTACAACTGAATAAGCGAACTCGTATAATCTCAGGGATATGGCCTGAAAGTTTCTACCAGATAACCGTAAATTATCTGACTACGGGGGAAAGTGCGCCTAGGGTTCCGCCGCGAAAGCGGGCAGGTCCAAGTGGCGCAGGCACATTGTGCTACACCGAAGGGACAAAAGCCCAGCCGGGTAGGTTTCACTCCACTAACCTACTTGGCCGGGCTTTTTAAGTATGGTCAGCCAATACTAAGGACGTAACCCGCGCCGACCGGCAGCACCCGATCTTTGCTGGCTTCTAATTATTAACTTATTGCCCCTTGCCGGTAACTGCCCAAGTATGGGGCGAAAAACGACACCAGTTAAAGCACCAAGCCAAAACAGGAAATTTAGGGAGGGACAAAAAATGAAAGAAAAACCCTTGGTTGGTATTGTCATGGGCAGCGACTCCGATTTATCCGTGATGAGCGCTGCCGCAGAAGTGCTGGAAGAGTTTGGGGTCGCGTTTGAACTCTCCGTGGTCTCGGCCCACCGCACCCCGGCACGGGCGGAAGCTTACGCCAAGAGCGCAGCCGGCCGCGGTCTGCGGGTGATCATTGCCGGTGCCGGTGGCGCCGCCCACTTGGCCGGGGTGATCGCGGCTTATACTGAACTCCCAGTGATTGGCGTCCCGGTCTTGGGTAAAGCTTTGGGCGGCGCGGACGCCCTGTATTCCACGGTTCAAATGCCGCCGGGCATTCCCGTTGCCACCATGGCCATCAATGGGGCGAAAAATGCCGGCCTCTTGGCGGTGGAGATTTTAGGCGTTGCCGACGAAGGTCTCCGCCAGAAAGTCCGGGAATACAAGCAAAAGCTGGCCCAGGAAGTGGAGGCCAAAGCCACCCGGCTGGAAACCATTGGTTGGCGGGCGTACCTGGCGGAACGCCCCTGACCCTGCCGTTTCCAGGAGGCGTCCGGATGCGAGCACCAAGGAGAACCCCCAGATAAAGAGCGTTTCCATGTCATCCGGACGGCGTTGGTGCCGCTGATCACGGCACAGGAGATTGATCAATGTATAGGAGGCGAAAAGGAAATGTGGCGTGCCGAAATTAAAGTCTTGTTGAAACCGAGTATCCTTGATCCCCAAGGGCAAGCGGCCGAAAAGGCCCTGGCCACCATGGGCTACACCGGGGTGGACCGGGTCCGGGTCGGAAAGTACCTGGAGGTAACCTTCAACGCTCCCGACCGGACCGCCGCCGAAGCCAAGGTGCAGGAGCTGTGTAACCGTCTGCTGGTCAACACGGTCATCGAAGATTACACCTATCACCTGGTGGAGGTTGCGCCATGAAATTTGGAGTGATTGTCTTTCCCGGATCCAGCGGTGATTTGGACCTCTATCATCTGATCAAGGATGTTCTGGAGGCACCGGTCGACTATATCTGGCACGAAGATACTTCGGTCCAGGGCTTTGACTGTCTGATTCTGCCCGGCGGCTCCTCCTACGGGAGTTACCTCCGCGGCGGCGCCCTGGCCCGTCATTCCCCGGTCATGGCGGCGGTGACCGCCTTTGCCCACCGGGGAGGGTTGGTGCTGGGCATTGCGGACGGCTTTCAAGTGTTGACCGAAGCCGGTCTCCTGCCGGGTGCCCTTTACACCAATGCCGGTGGCCGGTTTCACTGCCACTCCACCACCCTGCGGGTGGAGAATCCAGATACACCGTTCACCCGTAACCTCCACCGGAACCAACTCCTTTCCATCCCCTTCGCCCACGGTGAAGGCAATTACTTCGTCGATCCGGCCACCTTGCAACAGTTGGAAGAGAATGGCCAGATCGTCTTCCGCTATGCGGACGAAAGGGGCCAACCCTCAATGGAAGCCAACCCCAATGGTTCGGTCAGCAACATCGCCGGCGTCTGTAACAAAACCCGGAATGTCCTGGGGATGATGCCCCAGCCGGAACGGGCGGGCGAGGCCGTTCTGGGTTCCACCGACGGGCTGGCCATTTTCCTTTCAATCTTAAAATACTGGGAGGGTAGGCAATGAGACCAGAAGACTGGCGTAAGCTGGGACTACGGGACGATGAATACGACCGGATCAAAGAAGCCTTAGGACGGGAACCCAACCACTTGGAACTGGGCATGTTCAGTGTCATGTGGTCGGAACACTGTTCCTACAAACACTCCAAAGCGGTATTGAAAACCTTCCCCACCACCGGCCCGCGGGTCCTCCAGGGTCCCGGGGAGAACGCCGGTGTAGTTGAGATCGGCGACGGCCTGGCCGTCTGCTTTAAGATCGAATCCCATAACCACCCTTCGGCGGTCGAACCTTACCAGGGGGCGGCTACCGGGGCCGGCGGCATCATCCGCGATATCTTCACCATGGGAGCCCGGCCGATCGCGCTCCTTAATTCCCTGCGCTTTGGCCCCCTGACCGACGAACGGGTGCGCTACCTGTTTGCACAGGTTGTCGCCGGGATTGCCGGTTACGGCAACCGGATCGGAATCCCGACCGTCGGCGGCGAGATCTATTTTGACCCCTGCTACCAGGGGAATCCTCTGGTCAACGCCATGTGTGTCGGCCTTTTGAAAACGGACCAACTACGGCTGGGGAAAGCGACCGGCATCGGCAACCCGGTGATTCTCGCGGGGGCCCGCACCGGCCGGGACGGGATGGGCGGCGCCTCCTTTGCCTCGGTCGAATTAAGCGAAGAAACCCAAGCCCCCGACATCCAAGTGGGCGATCCCTTTACCGAAAAACTGCTGCTCGAAGCCTGCCTGGAGCTGATTGGCCGCGGCGATGTGGAGGGAATTCAAGACTTGGGGGCCGCCGGGTTGACTTGTGCCGTCTCGGAGATGGCCAGCCGCGGCGGGACCGGTATGGAGATCGAACTGGCCAAGGTGCCCTGCCGGGAGGAGGGCATGACCCCCTACGAAATTATGCTTTCCGAATCACAGGAACGGATGCTCCTCGTCGTCGCTCCAGAAAAAGAGGCCAAAGTCCACGCCGTCTTCAAACGTTGGGGCCTCACTTCCGCCACCATTGGCCGTGTTACGGAAGACGGGATGCTGCGGATCCGGATGCACGGGGCGGTCGTGGCCGAGATCCCCGCCCGTAGTCTGACCGAAGACGCCCCGGTGTACCATCCGGAAGCCAAAGAACCAACCTACCTCAAAAGCACCGCCGACCTGCCGCTGGCCGCCATTGCCGAACCGGCGGATTACGACTCCGTATTGCTCAAACTCCTGGCTTCCCCCAATCTGGCCAGCAAAGAATGGGTTTGGCGGCAGTTCGACTATCTGGCCCGCACCTCGACCCTGGTCGGTCCGGGGTCGGATGCGGCCGTAATCCGCATCCGCGGCACCAAAAAGGGCCTGGCCTTGACGGCGGACTGTAATTCCCGCTACGTTTACCTGGATCCCTACGAAGGCGCCAAAATTGCGGTCGCGGAGGCCGCCCGTAATATTGTCTGCAGCGGTGGTGAGCCCTTGGCGATCACTGACGGTCTAAACTTCGGCAGTCCGGAGAAGCCGGAGATCTACTGGCAGTTCCGGCAGGCGGTTGCCGGGATCAGCGAAGCCTGCCGCGTCCTGGAAACGCCGGTCACCGGCGGTAATGTCTCCTTCTACAATGAAGCCAACGGGGAAGCTATCTACCCCACACCGATCATTGGGATGGTCGGTCTCTTGGAAGACGCCACGCAGTATTGTACACCGTCTTTCAAAGCCGCCGGCGACCTTGTTGTTCTCTTGGGCGAGACCTACGATGAATTGGGGGGCAGTGAATACCTGGCCTTGATCCACGGCCGGGTCCAAGGCAAACCGCCGGCGCTGGATCTGGCCAAAGAAAAAGCCCTCCACCGCACCGTCTTGGCCGCGATCAGACAAGGACTGGTCCGTTCCGCCCACGACCTGTCCGAAGGCGGTCTAGCCGTGGCGGTGGCCGAGTGTACCTTCGGCAACCAACTGGGGGCGGTGGTCGAATTGGCAAGAGGCGACCTCCGGACGGACAGCCTGCTTTTTGGGGAATCCCAGTCCCGCGTGGTGCTCTCCCTACCGCCGGAAAAACTCCCGGCCTTGCAGACCCTGGCCGCCCAGGAGAAGGTCCCCCTCCGCGTGATTGGCCGCACCGGCGGGGACCGCTTGCAAATTTTCGTCGATGGCAACCGGTCTATCGACCGGTCCGTCGCCGAACTGCACACGGCCTGGCAGGAGGGTATCCCATGTCACTTACCCTAGGTTACCGCCGGGCGGATAAAATGAGCGAAGAATGCGGCGTCTTCGGCATCTACGCCCCGGGAAGCGATGTGGCCCGCCTCACCTATTACGCCTTGTATGCCCTGCAACACCGGGGACAGGAAAGTGCAGGCATTGCCGTGGCCGACGGCCGGACGATCCGGGGGGAGAAGGGGCCCGGCCTGGTGGCCGAGGTCTTTGCCGACACCGACCGCCTGAAACGGCTGCCGGGCCATGTCGCTTTGGGCCACGTCCGGCATGCCGGCGACTGTGCGGACCGGGCGGTAAACGCCCAACCCCTAGTGATCCGTTACCGGCACGGCTCCTTGGCCATTGCCCACAACGGCAACCTGACCAATGGCCACCGCCTCCGGGAAGAACTGGAAACAGAGGGTTCCATCTTCCAGACGACCACCGACAGTGAGATCATTGCCCACTTGGTAGCCCGCTGCGGGGAAAAGGAGTTGACCACAGCGTTAAAAAAATCCCTGCCCAAAGTCCAGGGTGCCTACGCTTTCGTGCTGATGAGCCCGGACCAATTGATTGGTCTGCGCGATCCCCACGGGATCCGCCCCCTCTCCCTGGGCAAAATGCCCGGCGGCTACGTTCTGGCCTCGGAGACTTGTGCTTTTGACACGATCGGGGCAGAATTTGTCCGCGACATCGCCCCCGGGGAGATGGTCACCATCGACCGCCACGGGCTCCATTTTGAACGGTTTGCCCCGCCGGCACCCCGGGCCATGTGCATTTTTGAATTTATCTATTTCGCCCGTCCCGACAGTAACCTGTTAGGCCGCAACGTCCACCTGGTCCGGAAACGGCTCGGCCGGCGCCTGGCCGCCGAACACCCGGTGGCCGCCGATCTGGTCGCCGGAGTCCCCGACTCCTCCTTGTCGGTTGCTTCCGGCGTCGCGGAACAACTGGGTCTCCCTTATGAGATGGGCTTTAATAAAAACCGTTACATCGGCCGGACTTTCATCCAACCGTCACCGGAGCTGCGCACCCTGGGCGTACAGTTGAAACTGAATCCGGTCCGGCAGATCGTCGCCGGGAAACGGGTGGTCATCGTCGATGACTCCATCGTCCGGGGCACCACCTCCCGGCATATTGTGGAGATGCTGCGCAAAGCCGGGGCCAAAGAGGTCCACATGCGGATCAGTTCCCCGCCGGTGATCGCCCCCTGCTGTTACGGGCTGGAGATCTCCTCCTCCACCGAACTGATCGCCGCCCGGATGAGCGTGGACGAGATCGCCGCCAGCATCGGCGCCGATTCCCTGGGCTTTCTGAGTGCCGAGGGGCTCCTGGCCGCGGTGGATCTCCCGGCAGAAGGATTTTGCCAAGCCTGTTTTAACGGCTGTTATCCGGTAAAAACGGGCGACCCGCGAGGTGAAAAGGAGCATACGGAGGAAGAAAAGGAACAGGAGGTGCAGTAAGCATGGGCTACACCTACAAAGAGGCGGGGGTCGACATCGATGCCGGGAACGAAGCGGTCCGCCTCATGAAAAAACATGTGCGTTCAACCCACCGGCCGGAAGTATTGACCGAGATCGGCAGTTTTGGCGGGCTCTTTGCCTTAAGCAATAAATACGAGGAACCGGTTCTGGTCTCCGGTACCGACGGGGTGGGGACCAAACTGAAAATCGCCTTTCTCCTGGACAAGCACGACACTATCGGTCAGGATGCGGTCGCCATGTGCGTCAATGATATCATCGTGCACGGGGCCGAACCCCTTTTCTTCCTGGATTACCTGGCCGTCGGGAAACTCGACCCCGAACAGGTGGCCACCATTGTCCGTGGGATCGCCGCCGGCTGCCGCCAGGCCGGCTGTGCCCTCATCGGCGGGGAGACTGCGGAAATGCCTGGTTTTTACGCCTCCGGCGAATACGACCTGGCCGGTTTCGCTGTCGGGGTGGTGGAACGGAAGAAGATCATCGACGGCCGCCAGGTCAAGCCCGGCCATGTGGTGATCGGCCTCCCCTCTTCCGGGCTGCACAGTAACGGCTATTCCCTGGCCCGCAAGGTTCTCCTGGAGAAAGCGGCCCTCCACCCCGATACCTACCAGCCGGAACTGGGCAAAACTTTGGGGGAAGAACTCCTCACCCCGACCAAAATTTATGTCAAAACCATTCAGCATCTGCTTTCCCGGGTCCCGGTGGAAGCAATGGCCCACATCACCGGCGGCGGTTTGCCGGAAAACCTGCCCCGCATCCTGCCACCGGGTTTAGGCGTCCGCCTGAACAAAAAGGCCTGGACCGTGCCGCCCATCTTTAAATTGCTTCAGACGCTGGGCGCCGTCCCGGAGACGGAGATGTACCGGACCTTTAACATGGGGATCGGTTTTGTTTGTCTCGTCGCTCCGGAAGAGGCCGACAAAGCCTGTGCTGTTTTAGCGGGGGCCGGCGAAGAGCCGGTCATCATCGGCCGGGTGGAACCCGGGGCCGGTGTGTGCCTGGAATAGCCGTAACAGCCGCGACAAGGGGGGAAGAAGATGAAAAGAATCGCTGTCTTGGCCTCCGGCAACGGCAGCAATTTGGAGGCCATCCTGGCGGCCATCGCCGATGGCCGGATCCAAAACGCCCGGGTTGTCCTGGTGATCAGTGACAAAGAGGAAGCCTATGCGTTGGTGCGCGCCCAAAAACATAACATTCCGACCCGTGTTTTTCGCCCGCAAGATTATCCTTCCCGGGAAGCTTATGACCGCGCCATGATTGAGTTCTTACAAGCGGAAGCCATTGACCTGGTGGTGATGGCCGGCTTTATGCGTTTAGTCACGCCGGAATTTGTGGCTGCTTTCCGCCACCGGATTATGAATATTCACCCCTCCCTCTTGCCCGCTTTTCCCGGAACCCGTGGCGTCGCCGATGCCCTGGCCTACGGGGTTAAAGTGACCGGCTGCACCGTCCATTTTGTCGATGAAGGAATGGATACGGGGCCGATCATCTTGCAGGAAGCCCTCCCCGTCCGGCCGGACGACACCGTTGACAGCCTGCAGGAAAGGATTCATGCCCTCGAGCACCGTCTTTATCCGCAGGCAATCGACCTGTGGGTCCGGGGGAAAATCAAAATTAGAGGAAGAAGGTGTTGCATCGATGAGTAAAAAACTGGCGTTACTTAGTGTTTCGGATAAAACGGGCCTGGTTGAGTTTGCCCGGGGCTTGGTGGAACAAGGGTTTACCCTGATCTCCACCGGCGGCACCCAGCGGATCTTAGCGGAAGCCGGGCTCCCCGTGCAGGGGGTGGCCGAGCTGACCGGTTTCCCGGAGATCCTCGACGGCCGGGTCAAAACGCTCCACCCCAAGATCCACGGGGGTCTGCTCGCCCGGCGTGAGCTGGAGGAGCACCGCCGCCAACTGGAGGAGCACGGCATTCTCCCCTTCGACGTAGTCGCCGTCAATCTTTATCCCTTTGCCGCCACGGTGGCCAAACCTGGGGTCACCCTCGAAGAAGCCATCGAAAACATTGATATTGGCGGCCCAACCATGGTCCGCGCCGCCGCCAAAAACTACCGCCATGTCACCATCGTCGTCAACCCCGCCCGCTATCCGGAGATCCTGCAGGAATTGGCGGAAAACGGCACCGTCAGCCCCGAGACCCGTTTCCACTTGGCCGTCGAGGCCTTCAACCACACCGCCTATTATGACGCGATCATTGCCCGGTGGTTGGCAGCACAGACGGAAAAAGCGCCCCTGTTTCCGGAGACGCTGGTCCTCCCCTACGCCAAGGCCGAAGAGCTGCGTTATGGTGAAAACCCCCAACAACAGGCGGCCTTTTACCAGGAGCCGCACGCCGCACCGGGAACCGTCGCTGCCGCCAAACAGTTGCACGGGAAAGCCTTGTCCTTTAACAACCTGAACGATCTGAACGCCGCCTGGGAGTTGGTTCTCGAATTCGACGAACCGGCGGCCGTGGCCGTCAAACATACCAACCCCTGCGGGGTCGCGGTCGGCGAGGACCTTTACACCGCTTTTACCCGTGCCTTCGAGTGCGACCCGGTCTCCATCTTCGGCGGAATTGTAGCGTTCAACCGGCCCCTGGACGCGCGCACGGCAGAGAAACTAAACGAAATCTTTCTGGAAGTCATCGTGGCGCCGGCTTACAGCGCTGAAGCCCTGGCGATCCTGACCCGAAAGAAAAACCTGCGCCTCTTAGAGATCCCGCTGCCGGAGAAACGGGAGACCTTCGACCTGAAAAAAGTCTCTGGCGGCTTGCTCCTGCAAACCTTGGATCCGGCCGTGATCAAGGCAGAGGACTGGCGGGCCGTGACCACCAAAGCGCCCACCGCCGCACAGTTGGCGGACATGGTTTTCGGAATGAAGGTGGTGAAACACGTCAAGTCCAACGCCATCGTCCTGGTGAAAAACGGCCAAACCATCGGGATCGGGGCCGGGCAAATGAACCGGGTAGGAGCGGCCAAGATCGCCATCGAACAGGCCGGGGAAAAAGCCAAGGGCAGTGTCCTTGCCTCCGATGCTTTCTTCCCCTTCCGGGATACCGTGGACGCGGCAGCGGCGGCGGGAATCGCCGCCATTGTGCAACCGGGCGGTTCGGTCCGGGATGAGGAGTCCATTGCCGCCTGCAATGAGCAAGGGCTAGCCATGGTCTTTACCGGCACCCGCTATTTTAAGCATTGAATACTGAAGCTTTTGCCTTTACTTGTCTGCGGCTCGTCCGGCGGGATGAGCGACGTCACACCGGCGCTCTCCTTACGGAACGGCCTCGTCTACATCAGGATCAAATTAACTGAAGAATTAACTCCAGAAGAAAAAGAAGCAACCTTAGTGCGGAGGAAGGAGGAGAAAGATGCGGGTTTTAATTGTGGGGGGCGGCGGACGGGAGCATGCGCTGGCCTGGAAGCTGAAACAAAGTCCGCTGGTGCGCGAGCTTTTCTGCGCGCCCGGCAACGCCGGCATCGCCCGCCTGGCGCGGTGTGTTCCGGTGGCCGCCGATGATCTGGAAGCCCTAGTCGCCTTGGCCCGCGAACACCGGATCGACTTGACGGTAGTCGGGCCAGAAGCGCCCCTGGCCGCCGGGATTGTCGACCGCTTCCAGGAAGCGGGCCTGGCCATCTTTGGCCCGGGCAAAGCCGCCGCCCAGTTGGAAGCCAGTAAAGTCTTTGCCAAGCAATTAATGGCGAAATACCGGATCCCAACGGCCGAGAGCCGGACCTTCACCACGGCGGCAGAGGCCTGCGCCTACATCCGGGCAAAAGGCGCTCCCATCGTGGTCAAGGCCGACGGGCTGGCCGCCGGGAAAGGAGTGGTCGTCGCCGCCACGGTGGCCGAAGCCGAAGCCGCGGTCCAACGGATGCTGGTCGACCGGGAGTTTGGGGAGGCTGGCAGCCGCATTGTGATCGAAGAGTATCTGCGCGGTGAAGAAGTAACTCTCCTGGCGTTCACCGACGGGACCACGGTTGTCCCCATGGTCGCCGCCCAGGACCATAAGGCGGCCTATGACCATGACACCGGCCCCAATACCGGCGGGATGGGCGCCTATTCACCTGTTCCGCTCCTCACCCCGGAACGGCAACAACAGATCGTAACGGAGATCCTCCGGCCCACCATTGATGGCCTGCGCCAGGAAGGCATTGTTTACCGGGGCGTGCTCTATGTCGGGTTGATGATCACGGCCACGGGGCCCAAAGTTTTGGAGTACAACGTCCGCTTTGGCGACCCGGAATGCCAGGTCATCCTTCCCCGTCTGCAAAGTGACCTCATCCCGATCCTCCAGGCCATCAACGACGGCCGGCTGGCGGAGGAAACCATCACCTGGCATAACAACCACACCGCCTGCGTGGTCATGGCTTCCGGCGGTTACCCGGGCACCTACACCACCGGCAAGATCATTACCGGCCTGGATCAGGTCGCTGCTATGCCCGATGTTTATGTTTTCCACGCCGGGACCGCTACCCACGGTGAAAACGTGGTCACGGCGGGCGGTCGGGTCTTGGCCGTCACCGCCTGGGGAGAGACCCGCGCGGAGGCCCTGGATAAAGCCTACCAAGCCGTGCAAGCCATCCATTTCGACGGCGCCCATTACCGGACCGACATCGGCCGGCGAGGCATTGTGCTTCGCCACTGATTGGTTTCACCTTTGCAAAAAAGAAAAGCCAGCGGGACTTCGCGATGTAAGTTGCCGCCACCCACCAAGGTCCAGCACCAGCCGGGTGGAAAGCAACTTAAATCCGTGGGGTCCCGCTGGCTTCCTTTAATACCTACCTCGCTTCTTCGGCCGTAAGGCACTTGCAAATGTCTAAGCCAGGATAAAAAGATGGCGGCTTCTCTTTACCACAAAAAAAAAGCACCTGCAGACGGCGCTCTTTTTTAAAAGACGCTAAATTTTGGCCAAAGGTTAAACTAATTCAATAATCCGGCTTTTTGGTAGGCGCGGATCAAGTCCTCCGTTAGACCCAAACCCGGATTCTTCGCCAGTTCTTTAGCGATGACCTCCGCAAACATCCCGCCAAAGAATTCACCCTGGACCCCCCGGCCGAACAGGTTGGTATCGGCCTGCATCACCTCGACCATCCTCTGCAGGAGGATAGCCTCGAATTCCTGGCATTTTTCCCTTAAGCGCTGTTCCTTTTTGGTCGCCGGCTTGTGCGGCGCCCGGGTCAGCGCGGAAGACTCCATTGCCACCTGCCGCTCGATCTTCATTACCCTTCTCCTCCCAAAGTTCTGCTTACCGGATCTCCAATTCCCCATACAAGGCTCCGGCTTGGTCAATGGCAATAATCAGATTAATGATGTCCTGCGGAGTCGCCCCCACCGCATTTAAGGCCCGGACGATCTCATCCAGCGAAGTACCGGCGGGCAAAGCCACCAAAGTCCCGGGCTCGGCCGTTACTTCTAAAGTTTCGTCGGTGGTGACTACCGTCTCCCCGGCGGATAACGGCGGAGGTTGAACCACCCTTTGTCCGGTTGTGACCCGGACCGTAATGTTCCCGCGGGTGACCGCCACCGGCGCAATCCGCACATTCTCGTCAAAGACAATCGTCCCGGTCCGGGGGTTGACCACAACCCGGGCCCGCTGTTCCTGGGTGATCTGGATGTTCTCAATTAACGCAATGAAACCCACCGGGTTCTGCCGGTAAGCCTCGGGAATGGTCACCCGGACTTCCGCTTTGCTTTCGGGCACCGCCAACTCGGCGCCCAAATAAGTGTTGATCGCTTGGGCCATCCGGTTGGCCGTCGAATAATCCGGATTGGCGAGCACCCACCGTAAAGCGTTATCCATTCCCGGCTGTACCGGAACCGTGTTTTCCACAATAGCCTGGACCATCCCCACCGTCGGTTGGTTCGTCGTCTGGCGGCTCCCGCGTCTGGTTTCAGCAGTAAAGCCGCCGACCACCACCGGCCCCTGAGCTACCGCATACACCCGTCCGTCGGCCCCCGTCAGGGGTGACTGCAGAAGAATGCCCCCTTGGAGACTTTTCGCATCACCTATGGAAGAAACGGTCACTTCCAATTCGTCCCCGTTCTGCTTATACATGGGCAAAGTCGCCGACAAGGCAACCGCCGCCACGTTCCGGACCCGGATGTTCGTCTGGTCCACGGTGAATCCGTGGTGGGCCAGGAAATTTAAGACCATGTCGAGGGCAAAACCCTGACTGCCGTCACCGGTTCCATTCAAACCCACGACCAGGCCAAACCCGGTCAACTGGTTCGGCCGGTCTTCAACCAGACGGGCGACGTCCTTAATCCGGACCGGAATGTCCCCCGTCTCCTGGGCCGCGGCGGCCGGCACCACTAGGAAAACAACCAGGATCA
This sequence comes from Bacillota bacterium, assembly GCA_012727425.1. Taxonomy (GTDB): domain Bacteria; phylum Bacillota; class UBA4882; order UBA10575; family UBA10575; genus Capillibacterium. Next base: position 50,330 of record JAAYHQ010000047.1, on the reverse strand, counting down.
GCAACAGGAAGGGACAACGTGCCGCTAAACGCTGTTTCTTGTTCCTTTGTCCCAAAACAATCACCTCACGTCCACCAAAAACCCCCTAGAACAACCACTCAAAGGCCCGGGTCAAGAGCCCTTTCTGCGTCGCATAATCATTACCAATGTAGTCGATCTTCGCTTCGGCCACATAGGTGGAGAGGACGGTATTATTCCGGTCCACATCTTCCGGGCGGACCACGCCGCTAAAGGTCAACCGCTGGAGGTCGCGATTGACGTTGATCTCTTTCGTCCCTTCAAAACACAGATTCCCATTGTCGTCGATCGCAACCACTTTTACCGTAATCTGGGCTTTCAAGCTTCCGGTCTTGTTCGTCCCCGTTGCCCCGTCATAGGAAGTGCTGTTGGACGCTTTCAAGTAAGGAAGCAGGTCGGTCAGAAGGCCGGCGCCCGGTCCCACCACAATGGTGCTACCTTCATCGGAACTGACCCCTGTCTTTGAAGTGGCCGATGACTGTTCCGAAATAACAATCGTCAGGAGGTCGCCCACACGAAAATTCCGCCGTGGTTTTATAAAATACGAACCGCTTTCCTCTGTCCACAGAGAACTCGCTTCCGCGCTCACCGCCGCGAGGAGAAGGATTCCCACCAGAGAAAAGAGGAAGATCCGTTTCACTTCAACTTCACCTCCACTAACCCGGGTCCGATCACGGTTGCCGTCAGCCGGCGGTTGCTGCTCAGGTTGGTCACGGTAATCTCCTGGCCCAACCAGCCGTCCTTTTCCGCCTGCGCAGTCAGTTCCACCTGAATCGGCCCGGACACAAGAATCAACCTTACTTTACTGCCCTTCGTCACCAAAGGTTTTTCTTCCAGATCCCGTACCAATAGGACACGTCCCGCTGGAAGATCACGGGTTGTCCGGTAGCGCTCGGCCGTCAGTTCCTCCAACCATTCGTTACCCGTCGTCAGTTCCCGTACCTCCCGGCGGACCACGTCGGCCGTGAGTTCTTGGTGGCGGCTTAACTGCTGCGTACAGACATACACCGGCGCCTCAATGGTCAAACGCACGGTCACCGGAACCGTCGTAAAAACCGCCCCGTCCACCAGGATCGCCAGCCGGAAAGTGTTCAAACCGGGTTTAACCGGTGAGCCGCTTCCTTCCAACCGGTACGCAAGCTCACCCCGGGGAACCTGCCGTTCCTGTAGACGCCCCGGTTCCACCCGCCAGGCGGTCCAGTAGGGCGAGGCCTGTCCCCCGATATAGGCCTCAACCGCCGCCAGCATCTGTTCCGGGGTGACCAGTTGACTGGCCCGGGTCACCACCACCTTTGCGGGCATCTCCAGCGTATAGGTGCCCGCCAAGCCCGAACGATCCAGAATATAGGTGACATTCGTCCGGTAAAGGGCGGCAATTTCACCGAAGCGCGGGGCACGGCCCAGGTTAATCCGGCTGATGGACTCCCGAAGCTTTGGTTCCGCCACAATCACCGCCACCTGCCCCAGTTCAAGCTCCTCCCCTTCCACCTCCACCGTGGGGGGGATCGTAATGACTGCTTTTGGTTCGGCGGCGTCCACCGGAAGGATTCCGGTCAGGAGGCATAAACTAAGCACCAAGAGCCAAGCGTTTCTCATTTTTACCGTCTGAGGTTATTTGCCGTCTGGAGCATTTCATCGGCCGCCTGGATTGCTTTGGAGTTAATCTCGTAAGCCCGTTGGGCCACGATCATATTGACCATCTCTTCCACCACTTTAACGTTGGACATCTCGAGGTAACCTTGGGCGATGGTCCCAAAACCGTCCAAACCGGCCCTTCCGTATTGGGCCTCGCCAGAGGCATAAGAAGGCCGCACAATGTTGCGTCCGATATTAATCAGCCCTTCCGGGTTTAAGAAGCGCGCCAGTTCGATCAGGCCGATCTCCTGCGGCATTTGTTCCCCCGCCAACCGCACGCTGACCGTCCCATCGGCCCCAATAATCACATCCGTCGCGTTTTCCGGGATCCAAATCTCCGGTTGGAGGATGTAACCGTCGTTGTTAACAATCCGTCCTTCACCGTCGATTTTAAAATTACCATCCCGGGTATACCCGATGGACCCGTCGGGCAACAACACTTGGAAAAAACCGTCCCCTTCGATCATCAGGTCAAGGGCGTTCCCGGTCTGCATGACATCGCCTTGCTCGTAGGATTTACTCGTCGAAACCAACCGGACACCGTGGCCGACTTGCAAGCCGGTGGGGGTCATATTTCCCTGCGCGGTCGTGCTGCCCGCGGGCCGGATTGTCTGGTAGAGCAAGTCCTGAAACTGGGCCCGGGATTTTTTATAACCCACCGTGTTCACATTCGCCAAGTTATTCGAGATGATATCGATATTGGTCTGCTGGGCAATCATCCCCGAACTGGCCGTCCAAAGTGCTCGAATCAACTTCCGTACCTCCCTGTTTTAAGTTCACAACCGTCTCGGTCGTTCAACGGTTGTCCAGGGGACCTCCGGATAAGGTCCAGCCCCCCTTTTTAAAGCCGCCCGATCTCATTGGCAATCTTGTTCATGATCCCATCCGTTACGGCAATAACCTTTTGGTTGCTTTCGTAAGCCCTGGTCACGGCAATCATCTTCGTCATCTCTTCAATCGCATTCACGTTGGAACTTTCCAAGGCGCCCTGTTGCAATACGGCGTTTTCCAGCCTGGTCCATTCCCCGTCGTAAAGAAACCGGGTGTGTCCCTCTTTCACCAACAACGTTTCATCCGGGGGCATCACCACCAGCAGGCGGTCGACCACCTGGTTGTTGGCCCGGATGGTCCCGTCGGGGCCGATCTCAACCGGTCCCTCCAGGCGGATTGGTCCGTTCTCGCCCAAGACCAATTCCCCGTTGTCCGTAGTCAAATACCCTTCGGCGTTAATGGTGAAATGACCATTCCGGGTTAACGCCTGGTTAACCCCGTTGTCAACCACAAAGTAACCGGCGCCAATGATCGCTACATCCAAGGGATTTTCGGTCATCAGGATATTTCCGGTCGTCAGGTAGGTAAAAACCTCGTCCGTCTCGACCCCAAGAGGCGCAAACCCGATCGGCTGGATCGACTTGCGCTCAATGGCGTAATAAAGTTCGGCATGGAAAGAGGCCCCAATCATCTCATCTTTTTTGTAACCGGCCGTATTAATGTTGGCCAAATTATTGGCGATCGCATCTTGCCGGTTCAGCTCGTGGTTCATGCCGCTGGCCGCCGTATACAAACTTCTGAGCACTTTCTCACCTCCTTGTCCATAAATTGAAAAAAGGCAGTGAGTCTCCCCGCTGCCCTAGTCTTCCGTGGCTCGGTATTGGTCTGGGTATAATTAAACGGATCGGCTCCCAACAATCAAATTGGTTTTGTCGAGATTTTCCAGGATTTTACCGGTACCCAATACCACACAGGAGAGGGGATCCTCTGCTAAATGTATCGGTATTCCGGTCTCTTCCTTTAATAGTTTTTCGAAACCATGCAGCAAAGCACCGCCGCCGGTGAGCACAATCCCCTTGTCCATGATGTCGGAGGCCAGTTCCGGCGGGGTTCGTTCCAAGACGGATCGGATCCCATCGATCACACTATTGATCGGCTCGGCCATGGCCTGGAACGATTCGGCCGAAGTAAAGGTGATGGTCCGCGGCAGTCCGGTGACCAGATCCCGGCCCCGGATCTCCATGCTTTTGCCTTCTCCCTCTGGATAAGCCGAACCAATCTGGATCTTGATCTCCTCCGCGCTCCGTTCGCCGATGATCAGATTGTACATTTTTTTGATGTATCTGATAATGGCTTCATCAAACTTGTCACCGCCAATCCGCAACGACTGGCTGACCACGATCCCGCCCAGGGAAATAATGGCCACATCGGTGGTGCCGCCGCCCATATCCACAATCATATTGCCGCTGGCTTCGTAAATATCGATCCCCGCACCGACCGCCGCTGCCATCGGTTCCTCAATTAAATAGGTGTTCTTCGCTCCGGCTTGCATGGCGGCTTCCAAAACCGCCCTTTTTTCGACGCTGGTCACCCCGGAAGGGATACAGACGACAACTTGTGGTCGGAACAATCTTGGTTTCGGGCTTACCTTTTCAATAAAGTACTTGAGCATGGTCTCGGTGACGTCGTAATCGGCAATGACCCCATCCTTCATCGGCCGCACGGCAATGATATTGCCGGGGGTGCGCCCAATCATGCGCCGGGCTTCTTCACCAACCGCCAAAATCTTCCCGGTCTGTTTGTCTAGGGCCAAAACCGAAGGTTCCCGCACAACAATGCCTTTACCCCGTACATACACCAGAATATTAGCCGTTCCAAGATCGATTCCGATGTCACAAGAGAGATTCAACATGTCTGCGCCCCCTAATGGAGTAAATTATGCGTCTTTCGATAATTTCTATACTATTTTGGAATATCCTCCTTTTTTTTCCCCCTTTTCTAGCTTGGTCTGGTATTTTCGGCGGGTGGCCTCCCCGCCGCGGATATGGCGTTCTGCCTTATTAGTCTCCAAAACCCGCTTGACTTCCTTGGCCAATATTTTATTAATGCCGGGCAGACGCTCGGTTACATCTTTATGGACTGTACTTTTGCTGACGCCGAAATGACCGGCGGCCTGACGGACAGTGGCTTTCTCCTTCACGATAAACCTACTCAGGTCGAGTACACGCTGTTGAATATAGTCCTTCACTCCTCCACCCTCTCCCGTGATTTTTCACTAAATTATATGGGTGGAAGAGGAACAATATAACCTGGACCTTTGGGTTAGTCTCCGTCTACAGTGCTATTCCTGGGCAAGATTCAACACCGTCGACGGGTCCACCGGATCATCCCGGTAATACAGGTTGAAATGGACTCCCGGAGCCGGGCCGCAACCGGCCCGCGAACTGTAACCCAAAAGCGCCCCCCGGGCCACCTCCTGGCCGGGGACGACCTGAATCCCGGTGAGCTGACCGTATAAAGACTGCCAGTCATTTCCGTGCTCAATCACCACCACCGTCCCCAAGGCCGCTTCGGTTCTGACCGCAACAACCCGGCCAGCCGCTGCCGCCACCACGGGCGTGCCGGGGGGAACGGAAAAATCAACGCCCGCATGGTAGCGCCACGCACCGTCTTTTTTCTCCCATCCGCTCCGCTTGATTACTTTCCCGGCCACGGGTGGCGCCAACTGCCGGGGGGTGAAGACCGGCCCGGCGTCAACGGCCGGTGCGGTCCGGTCCGCCTCTTCCGCCGGGAGTTGGGAGCGCAGTACGGCCGGATCCGCTTGCCGTTCCTGCAGTACTGCCGCATAATCGGGCGCCTTTTTGTCCACCGCCCCCGCCCGGTCCGCGACCGTGAGCGGAGGGGAAGTGACCACCGGACTCAACCGGCGGCCGATTGTCCAGCCCACCGCCACCAGGAGGAGGAAACTGCCAACGCCCACCAGGAACCGGCGGCGGACCAGGAGGCGAGTCAACCCGCCCCATCCCAACCGGAAGGCTCTGGTCAGAAACGGCCACCAACGGGTCCAGCCCGTTTTGAAACTCAGTTTCCCTTGCTTCTTTGCGCGCATCGTTGTCACCTCAAAGAACAGTTTAGATGCTAGTTTTCCCAATTGTTCCTGATTTATCCATGTCGCCGGGCCAAAAAAAACGGCCCCGACGGCCGTCTGCTCTTGCCAGAACCGATTGCTTCACCCCGGCACGCCGGGGGCGCGCGCCCAACTTAACTTTGCTTCCTTTCATGGACGCCGGTAGCGCGGGGGGCACAACTTTCCCGCGCCTCAGTCCAATCGCAGTTTTTTAAGTTCAACCCCCGGATAGTAATGATGTAGGATCTCCCGGAAGGTCTTGCCCGCCCGGGCCATACCGTCGGCACCGTATTGACACAAACCAACCCCGTGCCCGTAGCCGATCGTCGTCACGACAACCCGGCCGGCGCGGATTTCAACGGTGAAATTGGTGGAGGCCAAGCCCAACCGGGAACGGAGCTCGTTTCCGGAGAAAACTGCGTTCCCGATCTGCACGGTGTGCACCCGTCCGCTTGACGTCCGGCTCAAAATCCGCAGCGTAAGACCGCCGGACGGTACTTTCTCGGCCATGCCAAGGGCGGCAAGGAGCTCCGGAACCGGAAAGACCTTTTCTTGCCGGTAACGCGGGGAGTGCTGGTCAAAAGAGCAGGGAACGCTTTGCAGATAAGGAACGGCTGTGCCCCACAGCTCTTCCGCGTTGGCGGTCCGCGGACCGCTGGTCGAATGGTAAAGCGCATCAATGGGCCGCCCGTAATAAGTCAGGATCAAGCCGCTGGTCGCTTCCACCGCCGCGCTGATCTTTCGCCAGTAACGATGGTATCCCCACCGCCCCCATTTGGCAACTAACTGTTTCCGGTTAAGCCAGGCTTGGGAGTCACTGACATCGTCACTGAGATCGGCACCGGGAACCGCCGGATAACCGGTCCCGCCGAAACGCCTCATGCGCCGGACCGCGATCGTCCGGGCCGCCACCGCCTGGGCTTTTAACGCTTCCAGCTCAAACAGGGCTGGCATCTCGGCGGCCACGACCCCTTTCACATATTCTTCCAAAGCAAGCGTAATCGTTTTCTGCTCCTCTTTCAAGTAAAGTTGGACGGTAATTCCCGGCGGGGCCGGCGTGCACTTCACCAGAAAGAACGGTAACAAACAAAGAAGCACAAAGAAAAAAAGAAAAAAGCCGGCGAGCTGCTTCATCCCCATCCTCCGTCGGTCATTTAACATTCTACCCTATGCCCGAAGGAGGAAGATTATGCGGCTTATGCGGTCCACACCCGCGAAAGTCAATATAAAGTCAATGGAATAATATTTTAATCACCGCTGACCCGGAACTGCCGTAGACGTTCGGCCCAGACCCTCGGCAGTTCCACTTCGAGATAGACACCGGAATCCCGGTATTCCTGCGTGTACACCTTCCCTTTTTCGTGGAGCAGGGAAAGGTAACCCCCTTCCGTAAAGGGGATGAAAAAAGCGCCCCGGTCAACGTGGGCCGAGAGCATCGCCACCACTTTGTCTTTCAATTCTTCAACCCCGGCCCCGGTCCGGGCCGAGATCGCCACCGCCTGCGGATAAGTTCGCACGGCCCGGAAAACGGTAAACTCATTTTCCACCAAGTCCACCTTGTTGAGCACGGTAATAGAGGGCTTGTCTTCCAGGCCCAGTTCCCGGAGGAGTTGCCGCCCGGCCATGTACTCTTCATCCCGGTAGGGGCTGGCCAGATTCACCACGTGGATCAGGAGATCCGCCTCGTAAAGTTCTTCCAAGGTGGCCCGGAACGCCTCAACCAACTGGTGGGGCAGTTTCCGGATCAAACCCACTGTATCAATGATCAAGGTCTCCAGTTGATTCGGGAAAGTCAACCGGCGGATCGTCGGATCCAATGTGGTGAACAACCGGTCCTCCACCCCGACATCGGCACCGGTCAACAGGCGAAAAAGGGTGGATTTCCCCGCATTGGTGTAGCCGACCAGCGCCAAGACCGGCCAGGAGAGGCGGCGGCGGGGTGCCCGCTGTAACCGCCGGTTGGCTTTGACTTGTCTTAAGCGCCGGTTCAAAACGGCGATCCGCGCCCGGATGCGTTGCCGGTCCGCTTCCAGCTTGGTTTCACCCGGACCGCGGGTGCCAATCCCCCCGGCCAAACGGGAGAGGATGACTCCTTTTCCGGTGAGCCGGGGCAGCAGGTACTCCAATTGGCCCTTTTCCACCTGCAGTTTGGCCTCTTTAGTCCGCGCCCGTTGCGCAAAGATATCCAAAATCAACTCCGTCCGGTCGATAATTTTAACCGCCAATTCTTCCTCCAGGTTACGGGCTTGAACCGGAGAGAGTTCATCGTCAAAAACCACCAGGACAGCCCCCTCCGTACTGACCAAGCCCTTCAACTCCCCCAGCTTCCCTGCAGTCAGAAAGAAAGCCGGATCGGGTTGCGCACGACGCAGGACCATTCGCGCCATAACCCGGCCTCCGGCCGATTCTACCAAGGCCGCCAGCTCATCTAAACTTCCGTCTTCTTCACTACCAACAATAACCGCTTTTTCCCTTTGGTCTCTTTCCACCCACAACCCTCCAGCGCACAGTGTTGATGGGCATGATTTATACCTTGAAATGAGCCGCAGACACAACCAAGTACTCTTCCGCCAAGATGACCCTGTTTTGTCCTGTTCCCACGGGCGTTCACTAGTTTACCATCTCCGGGTAGAAGGTCGCCGTTTGGTAATTGACCGCATAGATGTCCGGATAAAAAAATACTTGGCAGTGGAAGATTTTCAACCGGTTCTGGAGCATATCGGTTAAATGCTCCATGCCGGGGCGGGCCATCGCACTGTGGCCCAGATCGATCAGTTTTATATTATGCCGGGAAAGATAAGAAAGGGCAAACCGGCCCAGTTCGGCAGAGAGGAAAGTATCACATCCTTTGGCAATATACTTGTCCCACTCTTCTTTGTAGAAAGGAGCAAAACCAGACCCGGAAATCAACAGGACATTACGGACCTGCGCATTTAGATCCCCTGCATACGGCAAGATCGGTGTGTTCAAGAGGCGCTGACATGAAAAGAGGAGTTCACGGAGGCTCATCTCGATGCGACCGCTTACCAACGCACCGTCTTGGACCGTTTCCCTGAAGTTTAATAAACGAGCCAGCACCGCAGTGTTGCCGTCGGGCGCTTTATTCCAGGCGCTGTGCAAAACGAATACCCCCATCTCCTGCCCGGCCAAGAGCGCTTCATCCTGCTCGCCACAGGGATGATGGATGATTAACAGGTCAACACCGTCTTGCTGCGCCATCCGTATATTCTGAACGGTCGGATCAACACAAACCCCGATCTTCTGCAGTTTGCCACCGGGTTTTCGCCAGAAGTGGGGAGGATCATATTTATCCGCCAGAGCCGCTGGGGCCAGCTCTTCGAGAATCGCTTGGAGTTTTTCTAACTTGATCAAATGATCACCTCGCGATGAACCTCCTCACCCAGACAAGAACAGAACAACTAAACATAAATGTATATTCTGAGTTAACTACAGATTTTCCTTCCGCGAATCGGACGGGCGTAAAAAACAGTGGTGAAATCTGGTCGTCCCGGCATCATTCCGGTATACGTTCCAGCGTGGTGCCGGTGGGGCCGGACGCGAAAAAGCCCATTGCCTATTTTATCCTCGGAAGGCTATAATAGTGTAATAGAGTAAAAAATAGAGACCAAACCCTTGCTTGTAAAAATTAAGAAGAAGGAGTGGTGTTTCATGCGCAAAACATTTTTGGTCCTTATCCTGTCGCTACTATTACTCTTCCTTATGGTGGGGAGTGCGGCCGCCGCCGACTTTGCCCTGGGGGTCTATGACAGCCGCAACCTGTGTTTGAGCGGAAAATACAGCCTGTCCCCGGACCTGGACGCCCAACTCTTACTCTCCGGCGACTTTGTCGGGCTCCGCGGCGTGTACAAACTGGCGAAGGAGGCCAATTTCAACTTCTTTGGCTTTGGCGAGTTTGGTTTTGACGATAACAAGTTGGCCGTGGGGACCGGCGTCGGCGTCGAATTTTTCATCTTTAAGGCGTTAAACGTGAAAGAACTGTCCAGGCTCGGCTTCTCCCTCGACTTCGGTCTGGATGTCCTTCCTGACACCGGCTTCGCTATTGGTGGCGGTTTTCACTATTACTTTTAACCTGAAGCCGATGATACAGATACCGTAGCTGAAGCGGCCGCGACCGCTCTGAGGAAACCCTGTTCTCCGGAACAGGGTTTTCCTTACTCATCACCCCAGCCGTCTCCGGCGCCAGGCCACCCGGCGGGAGGGTCGCCCGGCCCCTTGCCAAAAATATTCCGCCTTAACAAGTTATACTACTGGTCAAAACGGCGGGAATGTGATAGTTATTATGTGATGATCTTTTGTATATTTTTGTGTAACCGACACAGAATAGATCACGGCTGGATCACGGCCAGCCTTATTTATGATGATCCCTTAACGCTCAGATTTAAATTATGTTAAGTGCGGAGATGGTACCATGAGTCAGCGTAAAAAACGCAAATTCCCCCGCTCCTACCTTGTCTTTTTCTGCTTCTTTGTTCTGGTGGGTTTCCTCTTCGCCACCATTTCCCTGCCGCGGGACCTCCGAACCAAACTGGAGAACATGCGCTATGTTTCAAAGGTTTATGACCGCCACGGCCGTCTGGTTGGCGATCTCTTTACCCACCGCCGCATTTGGGTGACCTTCGACCAAATCTCCCCCTACCTTAAACAAGCGGTGATCGCCACCGAAGACACCCGTTTTTACCGCCATTTTGGTCTTGATCCCATCGGTATCGGCCGGGCGGTGATCCAGACTTTATCACCCGGCGGTACCAAACAGGGCGGAAGTACGATTACGCAACAATTAGCCAAGGTCTCCCTTTTGACGTATGACCGGACCATCACCCGCAAACTAAAGGATATGTTTTATGCCCTGCTGATTGAACGAACCTACACCAAAGATGAAATCCTGGAACTCTATTTAAACAGCATTAACCTGGCCCATGGCAATGTGGGCGTCGAAGCCGCCGCCCGTTATTACTTTGATAAAACCGCCGCCGAACTCAATCTGGAAGAATCCGCGTTGTTGGCCGGGATCATCCGCAGTCCGGAAAATTATTCCCCGTTTAAGCATCCGGAGGCAGCCAAGAACCGGCGGAATCTGGTGCTCCGTTTAATGTGGGAACAAGGGTTGATCTCCGAACAACAATACCAGTCGTCCTGCGCGAAGGATTTGAGCGTCAAACCGCAACAAGCCAGGTCTTCCGTAGGGGCCTACTTCATCGATTATCTCCGTGACTACCTGATCACGGAAGAGAGATTCACCGAGGAGGAACTGCTGTGGGGTGGTTATAAAATCTACACCACTTTGGATCTGGACTACCAAGAGGCGGCCGAGCTCACCCTTAAGAATCTGCCCCGTTACTCGGCAGCGGTCCAACCGGAAGCCGCCCTGGTCACCCTTGATCCGGCCACCGGCGCGATCCTGGCGATGGTCGGCGGCCGTGACTATCAAACCAGCCCATTGAACCGCAGCGTCAAAGCCCACCGGCAACCGGGCTCGGCGCTGAAACCCTTTGTCTTTGCCACGGCTTTGGAACACGATTTTACCGCCGCTACGATCCTTTACGATCAACCGTTGGCGATTCCTTTGGAGAACGGTACCGTGTGGACCCCGGAAAACAGCGACCGGGAATACCGCGGGAAGATCACCCTGCGTCAGGCTTTAAGGGAATCGGTGAACACGATCGCGGTCCAATTGGTCCAGACGTTGGGCATTCCCACCGTCGCCACCCAACTGGAACGGATGGGGATCAAAAGCCTGGTCTGGGAAGGAAAAACCAATGACCTTGGTTACGCCCCGTTGGCCCTTGGCGGGTTGACCAAGGGCGTCACCCCGCTGGAATTGGCCGCCGCCTATACGTCCTTCGCCAACCAAGGCCAATACCGTGAACCTTACCCCGTCGTCCGGATCACAAATTATCAGGGAAGAACAATCAAGACCTTTCAACCCAAGCCCACCCGGGAGGTCATCTCCCCGCAAACGGCTTATATCATAACCATGCTCCTCAAAGACGCCGTGGAGCAAGGTACAGGACAGCGGGCAAAGCTCCCCGATGGCCGCCCGGTAGCGGGAAAAACCGGAACCACCAATGATTACACCAACGCCTGGTTTGTCGGGTACACCCCCGAATATTTAACTACCGTCTGGATTGGCAATGACCGCCAAGAGGAACCGATGCGTTACCAAGAAGGCGTCGTTGGCGGCGGGACCGCCGCCGCAATCTGGCGTGACTATATGGCCCAAATCACCGCCGGGCAACCGGTGGTCGCCTTTGCCGAACCGGAGGGCATTGTCTGGGCACATGTCGATATCCAGACGGGCCAAGCGATCCCCGCTTGGGTCAATAAAGAATCCTATCTGGAGGTCTTTGCCGAGAACCGGGTTCCGGAAAGCACTTCCTATAAAATCTGGCACTGGCTGACCACGTGGCCGAAAAGAATCCCCCGGGAGAAAGCCCCGGCCCAATAATTCGCCCCAATCCGGCGACCCGGATGGGGCTCAATCCTTATTAAGGTGGTTGCCTTCGCCTTATTAAAATTAAAGGCCGTAGTTGGCCTTTATCCTTTTTTACCTTTTATTCAAGGCGCCATCTTTGCCTTATTTATAGAAATGGTGGTTACCAATGACCACCGTGGGGGTCAGATTCGCCGTCCGGAAGAACCTTGCGCCTTCCGGGGAGGCCAGCTTCGGGTTGTAGTAATAGAGCGCGCCCCGGGACGGATCAATCCCGGCCATCGCATCCCGGGCGGCCCGCAGGGACTCGGCATTCGGTTCAATGGTCGCCAGCTTCGGCAGGCAGCTGAACTGCCGCGGTTGGTAGATCACATCATAAATGGTGTTGGGGAACTGGGGGCTTTTGACCCGGTTCATGACGACCGCCCCAACCGCCACCTGCCCCGCATAGGGTTCGCCTTCGGCTTCCGCCCGGATCAACTTGGCCAGCAGGTAAAGGTCTTCGTCAACGCCCCGCGGTGACCGCACCGTAACAGGCGTGAAACCATAATGGAAAGCAACCCCGAGAAAGGGCGCCAACTGGTTGGGCTCTCCCACCAAATTGGCGGGAACCAGACGGCCTTCCACCGCCGTGGCCAGACCGGGGATGAACCGGTCTAAACGCAGTTCAACGCCAACGGCAACCTCGATCTTTTCCCCCCAGGGCAACTGGTGGTGATCAAGGAGATCGCGGACACCTATACCCAGATAAGAGTTGAAATTCGCCCGGGTTTGGGGGATGTGAACAAGGGCTAAACTAAGGTCCTCCTCCGCCCAAGCATAAGCTGAACGCACCCCCCACCAAGGTGCCAACCACCAATTGAGTTTTACCGTTTCGGGAGCGAAGCCTTCTTTTAATGAACAATCCAGACCAAGTTGCCAGGAAGCCTCCGTAGCAAGCGGGAGAGACAAAACCAACACCAAAAGAAGAAAGAGCACCGAATAATGCCTCATCATTCCACCTCCGGCCGGAAGATAGTCCGTTTCCAGATAAACTTAGGCACTTTCCGGTTAATTCCTCTTTCCAGCTCGAAAAATAATAGTTTATACACCGGCCTCCCGGACAAACTACTCCTCAGAAAAAACCGGGCAACGCCGGTGACGCCAGGGCAATCCGCGTCTCGCCGGTGGCCGCGTCGTACCGGTAGGCAAATTCCAAGTTAATCTGGCCCTCCGGCGGCCGGGTTTTACCAGCGAGTAAATTACTCCACCCCGACCAACGGCCATTCTCATAATCAGCATTACCAATACTCCCGGTCACATGTAAACGCTGGAAGACACGCCTCATCATCTGGTAGGCCTCCCCGGCGCTCAGTCGTCCAGGCCAAACGCCGCCCAACATGACTGCCAGCGGCATTTCACCCACCACCGGTGTAAAAGCCCGTTCCAAACGGGAAACCGTTTCGGCCAGCATCTCCGCTGATTTAGGCAGCGCAATCACGCCGCAATAAGTCTCCGCCCCACCGGCGTCCCCCCGGATCGATTGCAACGTGATCACCACCGGCACCTGACCGGCCAAACTGCCTTCCAATGTCAGGTAGCTGAAATCAAGTTCATCACCCTTTACAGGCGGTGTCACCATCTGCAACGGTAACCTTTTTTCCAAGTTGGTGGCGAGTCCAGCCAACTGCGCCGTATCCATAAAATCGGTATTCAGCTTCTTCCAACCTTCGACCTCAATCTCGGCCAGGGGAACCCCCACTTCTTCCCACCCGGCCAGAAGCGGCAGATCATGCAGGGCAACACTGCACGTAAGATCCACGTAACGCATAGTAAAGAGGAAGAGAAAACAAAGGGAAAAAAGGGTTTTTCGCAAGAAACGCTGGATCATGCTCATCCCTCCGGAATTTGTCTTTGTGATCAGTATTTACCAATCCGGAGGGATTTAAACATCAAACCTGTAATTTTTTCTGGCAAAAGGCCCGCGCCCAACGCACCACCCAGTCCGCGCCTGTTTTGGGGTAAATTAAGGTAACCAAAAATTAAGATAAACTATTGCGAAACCTATTATTAGTTGGTATAATTAGTAGGTCCTAAAGTCTTGAACGAAAACCACTTGGCCTGGGTTCGTCCGTGGAGCTTCCCGCCGAAGAAACCCCTTCCGCTCAGGCCAGAAAGGAGATCAGCACGATGAAGACCGCTTCAACACCAAAGTGGGTTAAACATTACGAACCAGGCGTCAGGGCTCATTTGGAATACCCCCAGCTGACCTTAGGGCAGGTGCTCCATGAAACCAGCCGCAAATACCCTGACCACACCGCCTTTATCTTCCTGGACCGGGAATGGACCTACCGGGAGTTTAATGAACTGGTTTCAAAGATGGCCAACGTTTTGCTTGACTTGGGCCTGACTACCGGTGATACGGTCGGGCTCTACCTGCCGAATAGTCCTCAGTTTCTTATCGCCTACTATGGGATCCTGCGGGCAGGCGGGATCGCGGTACCGATCAACCCCATGTTAACCGGTGAAGATCTGGCCTTCATCATCAAGGATGCCCGCTTGAAAGTGGTCATCGCCCCCGTAGAAGCAGTCCCTACGCTTGAACAGGTCAAAACCACCGGTTTAAAGATCATCTCCACTGCTTTGACCGGACAACTGGATCCGGCCAGCAACCCGCCGGTGGCCGGTGTCTTAGCCCTGGAACAGCTACTAGCCGACGCCGCCGGTACCGATCCGCAAGTGGACATCGACCATAATGCCATCGCCAATCTTCAGTATACCGGAGGGACAACCGGACGGTCTAAGGGCGCGGTCCTCACCCACTTCAACTTGCTGGCCAACGCCGTGCAGTTCCGGGACTGGTTTAAAAACGCCTACACCGACGGGAACGGTCGCTTCTTAGGAGTAATTCCCTTCTTCCATATCTACGGGTTAACAACAACGATCAACAGCCCAATCCTGACCGGATCCTGCATCATTCTGCATTCGCGGTTTGATATTAACGAAATTATGCAGTCGATTAATAAATATAAACCCAACCTGTTTATGGGCGTTCCCGCCATGTATGCCGCCATCGCGATGCGCGACAATCAAGGTTATGACCTCAGCTCAATCCGGGCTTGCGTCAGCGGTTCTTCCCCGCTGCCCCCGGCGGTTCAGGAACGGTTTCAACAAGTAACCGGCGGGAAACTGGTGGAAGGTTACGGACTTTCCGAGTGTTCACCCATCGTCACCGTAACCCCGATTTACGGAACGGTGAAACCGGGCAGCATTGGGGTGCCCATCGCCGATACGCTGGTCAAAATCATCGACCCGCAAACGGGCGCCGAAATCACAACCAGTGGCGAAATCGGTGAACTCCTCGTCAAGGGGCCCCAAGTCATGCAGGGTTACTGGAATAACCCGGCCGAAACCGCACTGGTCTTTACAGACGACGGGTGGTTGCGCACCGGCGACCTGGTCTATATGGATGACGACGGTTATATTTTCATTGCCGACCGCTTAAAAGACATGATCATCATGGGCGGCGAGAAAATCTACCCCCGTGAGCTTGAAGATTTCCTCTACACCCATCCGGCCGTGAAGGAAGTGGCGGTCGTCGGGATCCCCCATCCCCTCCGGGGCGAAGTGCCCAAAGCCTTTATAGTTTTAAAAGACGGGATGGAGACCTCGGAAAAAGAGTTAAGGCAATACTGCCTTGCCCATCTGTCCAAATTCAAAGTGCCGAAAATCCAGATCATCGACGCCCTACCCCGGAACGCCGTCGGCAAAGTCCTACGACGCGTATTACGGGAAGAAGCGGTCTAAACGGGAAACGGATCAACCTGCCGGCTTTGAAAACCGGCAGGTTTTCTTATGTCAGTCGAAATTCGAGATGTTCATGGTCTTTCCGTAATTATCTGGTGCTCCACCGTGCCGCCGGGTCCATCGTTCCTCTCCCCTGCCGTTCCTGGGTCACCCGCGGACGACTTCCTAAAAAACGTAACTTATCGGGGGAATCATTCCATTATATGGAAAGGAAAACGCTGTACGGGAACGAATAGATCCTTGACCTAGATCGGAACGAGGTGATTTCTGATGGCAATGGTGATGCGCAAGGGTCTTTTTTATTCTCCGCTCCTCACCAATGAACACGGTGTCAACAAATTAGAGAAACTATACCAAGCCGGAGTCCATTCTCTGAAACAAAAGCTTTCCGCTTTTTTCCCCCACCCGGTAGAGATGGAGTTGACTGGTTTCTTCTTTCTGCCCTTTTCGTGGCTGGTCCAAAACCTGGAGCACACACCAACGGCCGAGCTTGGTTTTCACTCCCGCGTTACCGGCGAGCTGAAAGGCGAGTTATATCTTTGTTTTTCCCGGGAAACCGCGATGGAACTGATCAGTTTGGAAATGAAGCGCAAACGGCCGGTCCGCAAGTTTTTCCTGAACAAGGTGGACGAATCGTTTCTCAGTGAATTAACGAACATCCTAATCAATACTTTCTGGCATTCTCTCCACACGAAACTAGCAACCCGGTGGTGGTTAACCCCACCGGTAATGATCCAGAACGTCCTGAAATCGATCCAACTGGCCAGTAAGATTTACTCCTTTGACCGCCGCGTTTTACTGGCCGAGATCTCCGCTTACCGCCCAGACTTTAAAATGGAATTGATTTTTATCCCCGTCGGCGACAATCTCAATCATTTTCTCGCCAAACTGGATGCCTGCACGGCACTGACCGGAACGGAAGAAAATTTCTCCTGAAAACCGGTGGTAAAACCGATATCTTTTGGACAGAAGGAGATAATAAGCCTAGGGGAATGGGAGGAAAAATGGGCGTGAAAAGAAAGAATTTACATGTGCGCATTGAGGAAGAGACCTACGAAAAACTGCGCCACTTAACCTTTTATGAGCGGTCGAGCATCTCGGAGGTGGTCCGGCGTCTGATAAAAGAATACTTGGAAGAAAAAGCCCTTGAGGAGCCGGATTTTGTAGCGCCGCCGCGGCTCTAAAAAATAAAACCCGCCATTTGGCGGGATTTGCTGCAAAACTAATTACACCGAACCGCTTATTCGGGCTGACAAGCATCAACCGGACAAACCTCGGCGCAGGAGCCACAGTCGGTGCATTTTTCCGGATCAATCTCGTATTTATCCGCACCCTCACTGATCGCTTCTACCGGGCACTCATCGGCACAGGAACCACAGCTAATGCAATCATCGGTGATTTTGTAGGCCATCTTGACACCTCCTTCACAATCTTTCCACCACTACCGCGGCCAGGAGCAACCAGTACTCCTTCAGCTGAGTGGGTTGGCTAGATTTACTGTTTCAAACGTACCCAAACAGTTTTTAATATTCGCGCTTAAAATGGATCCCCCTTCTTTTCGGAAAAAATATTTACTAGATCTTCATTTCGTCAGGGCGAAAAGCGGAAGCGGTGGCAGAAGTTGTGCTTGACTTTCTTAGCTGATTATCATAAAATATATGTTGTCAAGCGGGTGTAGCTCAGTGGTAGAGCATCGGCTTCCCAAGCCGAG
Organism: Bacillota bacterium; assembly: GCA_012727425.1. Classification (GTDB taxonomy): domain Bacteria; phylum Bacillota; class UBA4882; order UBA10575; family UBA10575; genus Capillibacterium. The sequence continues at coordinate 32,831 of JAAYHQ010000047.1, read as the reverse complement.
GGTCGCGGGTTCAAATCCCGTCGCCCGCTCCAATTAATGCTGGCGTAGCTCAACTGGCAGAGCAGCGGTATCGTAAACCGCAGGTTGTCCGTTCGATTCGGATCGCCAGCTCCAGATAGATAAACGGCGAATCCGGATGCTTCCGGATTTTTTGTTTTCCCCCTGACAACCCGGTTGTGGTTGCAAAGCAAAGACCCGGTATCTTACCGGGTCCTTTTTATTAATTATTAAACACCTTGTACCTACAACAAGGATGCCCTAGCGGTCAACCCATCTTTATTTAATATTTCCGGTCATTATTAATCCCTAAGACCAGGAGTATCAGGATCAAGAAAATGAGAAATGGCGCAAAGCTTCCGCTCGCAGTATCAACGCTCCCCATCTTTCAGCCTACACCTCCCTTTCCAACCAGCTACCACATAATATTGCTCCAGAAGCGCGTCGGTGTTGGGCAAAGGGAACTTTCCGGCTTGGGTAAAAGTGAAATAAAAGCCGGGGTCCGATAAAACCGGAAAGCGCGGGCAGAATAAAAAAGGTCCAACTATCTGCGTGCGGAGGCGACCTTAATTGCGGCCAAGTAAAAAAGAACGCTGGCAGAAGGTTTTTTTTCGCAAAATTGCCCCCAGCTATGACCTGGTCAATACACTAATCAGTTTTGGCCTCCATCACCACTGGCGAAACTACACCATCGAAAAAGCCGACCTCCAGCCCGGCCACCGGGTTTTGGATGTCTGTTGTGGTACGGGAATGATCACCAAAGACCTAGCCCAAAAAGTAGGGCCCCAAGGTAAAGTCGTCGGCCTGGATCTCTCACCCGCCATGTTAAAGATCGCCGCGCAAAACCTGCGGGCTTACCCCTGGATCGAATTGGTAGAAGGAAACGCGCTGGCCCTTCCCTTTCCCAATGACGTTTTTGACCGGACAGTGATCGGCTATGGCTTACGGAACGTGGCCGATCCACGCCAGGCCTTAGCCGAGCTCTTCCGGGTACTGAAACCCGGGGGCAAAGTCGCCGCCCTGGAACTGGCCAAACCACGTGCTCCCGTCTTTAACCGCCTCCACCGGATCTACACCGCCGTTTGTCTCCCCCTTGTCGGTTATCTGTTTACCGGAGATAAAAAACCCTATCAGTATTTACACCACTCGATCCAGACATACCCCGCCCCCGAAAAAATAACCCGGATCTTTCAGGAGATCGGTTTTACCAACGTCTGCTGTACCGCGTTAAGCTGGGGGGTAGTCACGATCCATGTAGCCAATAAACCCGGACCGTAAAGCCAACCCCCCGCTCTATTCAGCTTTGACCCCTTCCTGGTTCTTCCTCAGAATACCCTGGTTAAGGCCCACGCTGTAAAGTAACCGATGAGCCCACAGACGGGAAAGGTAAACAGCCAAGCCAGCACCAGCTCTTTCACCACCCGCCAATTAACCGCCGCCAATCCCCGGGTCAGACCGGTGCCCATGATCGCCGTCGTGACCGTATGGGTCGTGCTTAAAGGCACCCCGAAGCTGGAAGCAAACAGGATGGAAACCGCGGCGGCGGTTTGCGCCGCCAACCCTTGGTCCGGTTCCAGTTTAACCAGTTGGGTCCCAACTTTTTCAATGATCCGCCAACCCCCGACCGAAGTCCCGGCGCCCATCACCACCGAACATAAAATCACAACCCAGGGTTGAACCCGAAAAACCGGCAAGAAGCCGGACAACACCAGGGTTAACGTAAAAAGACCAATAAACTTTTGCCCGTCATTGCTGCCGTGGCTAAAAGCCATCCCCCCGGCCGCGATCATCTGAAGTAAATAAAAGATCCGCTTTGCTTTTGCCTGCGGCCAATCCTTACTGAGCAATTTAAACACCCATGCCAGTCCAAACCCGCCGGCCGCCCCAAAAAGAACCGAGATTACCAGACCCAGGAAAACCTTCTTCCATCCGGAAAGCAACAAGGCGAACGGACCAGCCGTCGCCATGCCGGCCCCAGCCAGCCCGGCCAGTAAGGCATGGCTTTCACTGGTGGGAAGCCCAAACCAAGAGGCCGCCGTGGCCCAAACCACGATCCCAATCAAAGCCGCCCCCAAAGTCACCAGGTTAATTGCTTCCAGACGCACAATCTCCGTCCCGATGGTTTGTGCCACCGCCCGACCGTAAAAGGCGCCCGTCATGTTACCCACCACGGCCAGCACTACTGCGGTCTTTGGCTTTAGTGCTTGCGTCGCCACCACCGTGGCAATGGCATTAGGCGCATCGGTCCACCCGTTCACAAACTCGGCGGCCAAAATTAAAAGTAAAACAAAGCAAACCGGAAACAGCGGCATTTTTTACCTCCCCATCTACCTTACGCCTTCCAGCCCCGCCTTATGCCGCATCACAGACAAAAAAACACCCGGCGCGAGACCGGGCGTCCAGTGTAGTTTGTTTTAAATCTGCTTTACCCCACACGGAACCGGCGGTTTTTCCATTTCCCCGAGCGGAAACGGAGGTAAATCACGGTCGAACGGGTATACTGGTCCAGCACAAAAGCAACCCAGGCCCCGGCCAGATCCCAATGGAAGATCCGGACAAAAATATAGGCCGCCACCACCCGGAAGAGCCAAATCCCCAGCGCCGAAGCATACAGCGGGGACATGGTATCACCGGCCCCTCGCAAAGCCCCAGCCAGCGCAAACTGGGTCGATTGCCCCGGCAAGGCCAGCGCCAGAATCTTAAGGACCATGCTCGCCGCCGCGGCCACCGCCGCGTCGGAGGTGTACACCAAGGCCATCGGGTAAGAAAAGAAGATGAAGAGTAATCCATTAAGAATCGCCACCACCAGAGCAATTTTGTGCACAAGCCGGGCGTATTTTGTCGCCTGTTCCTCCTTCCCCGCTCCCAGGCTCTGTCCGACCAAAGTCGTTGCCGCGACGCTAAAGGCCATGCTTGGCGCAAAGGAAAGACCGCTGATGTTCACTCCGATCTGGTGGGCGGCGAACTTAAGCGTGCCGAGAGTCGATACGGTTTTCGCAAATAACATCAAACCGCTATGCAGAATAAACTGTTCCAGCGCCGCCGGCAGCCCGATGGCAAAGATCCGTTGGACCGTCGGCCAGTGCAACCGGTAATCGGCCTTCAGTTTGAGGCGGAGCACCGTGTGCCGGGAGCAGTAAACGACATAAAGCCCAGCCAGACAACCCAATAAACGGGAGAAGGAAGTTGAAACCGCCGCCCCGGTCACTCCCCAGCGGGGAAAGCCCAGTTTTCCGTAGATGAGGACATAATTGCCGAACACGTTAATAAAGTTACTTCCCACGTTATAGAGCATCGGAATTTTCGTTTCGCCCGCACCGCGGAGCGCCGCTGTGATCCCCATGTTCAGTACCTGAAACACCAAGCCGGCCGCCACAACCTGAAAATAAACGGTAGCGTCGGCAAACGTGTCGGGTCCCGCGCCCATAAAGCGCACAACCCCCGGGGCCAGGAGAACCCCGACTCCGCTGACCAAAGCACCCAAAACCAGACTGATTAGTACCGTTTGCCGGGTTACCGCCTGTGCTTCCTCCGGTTTGCCGGCGCCGATCCGCCAGGCCACCAAGGTGGTCGTCCCGATGTTGACCGCCGCAAAAACCGACAACAGTAACATAAAAGGCTGGTTCGTCAACCCCACGGCTGTAATCGCAGCCGGACCCAACCGTCCAACCATCACCATATCAACCATCCCGAAAAGGGTCGACATGACCAGCTCGATAAAGGCCGGAAGGGTGATCATTATAATCTCCTTCCAGACCGGGCGGAAATCCGCATCCATCCGTTGTTTTAACCGTTTAAGCAAGGATAACTGTTTCAAATTTCTCCCCCGTCAATCGTCAGCAGTTTTTTCGCGTTCCCTATCTTTATTTGCCCCTACATGGTCTCTTTTCCTCTTTTCACACCTACTTGTTACAATAATAATAAAGAAAACGCCCGCTTTCCCACACCAGCGAGCGTTAACACGGGACTGGTCACCTTTAGTCCCGATCCACCCGGGCGGTGGCCACTATTTTTATTCCTCCCCGCGGTTTCTGGGTTACGGTCACCTTCACCCAGAAGGGCCGGCAGGCGGTGGCCACATCGTTGGCGATCTGCGCGGCTAGCGCTTCACAGAACACTCCTTCCTCGCGAAAACTCCACAAATAAAGTTTTAAACTTTTACTCTCGATGCAAGCCTGGTCCGGCGCATATTCAATGGTGACCGTCTCCCAATCCGGTTGCCCAGTCACCGGACACAGACTGGTCACCTCATCACTTTCCATGATTACGGTCTCGACCCCCGCCGGTTTGGGGAAGGTATCCAACGTCCGCATCGGCGTACGGACCGTCTTCCCCAAGGCACGGAAGCCATAGTCGTTCCCGGTTTCGCGCGTCGTTTTACTCATCTACTCGCCTCCAATCCAAGATAAAGGGGTTGTAATTCGCCCCGTGGTCAAAAACATCCCTTTTCTCCCGGCGCTTGAGCCACCCGACCACCAGATAAGTTAACGGCGTAACCAGAATTTCATACGTCACTTTCCACAGATACTGGGCCAGGATCAGATTAACCAGCAGATTGAGGGGGATCGTCCCCCCAAAACCGATGACAATAAATAAAGCCGTATCGACCCCTTCTCCCACCAGGGTCGAAAAGATGGTCCTGAGCCAAAGCCACCGTCCAGCCGTGGCCACTTTTAACTTGGACAGCAGCGCCGAATTTAGAAACGAACCGGCAAAATAAGCAACGGTCGAAGCCGCCACCAGCCGTGGGGTCATTCCCAAGACCGCTTTATAGGCCTCCTGACCTGTCCAATACGGGGGATAAGGCAAGGCGACCGTAATCAGGAAAACAAGCGCCATAAAGAGGTTGGCAAAGAAACCCAGCCAGATGGTGAGCCGGGCGCGGTGGAAACCGTAAACCTCCGTTAGCACATCACCCAGAATATATGTGATCGGGAAAAAAACAACGGCCGCCGGCAAAGTCAGACCAAAAAGGTGCGCCATTTTTCCGGCGGTAATATTGGCTAGGAGAAGGGAAGTGACGAAAAGAGTGGATAAAAGATGATACAAGGGGGAATCGGGGACTTCCTTCGTTGGCAACATGAAAACACCTCCAGTTTTGGTCACGCGGGTTCTCTGGAAAACCGCATAGGCTTATTATATTACATCTTGTTGCCATCGGCAAGCCGGGTTATGTGAATGTAACATTCGCTAAAAGACAGCGGACTCCGGTTTGCAACCATCTTTTCGTTTGACGAAAAGCCTTTCCCAAGTTTATCATATGATCAAGTTGCTGACACGCCTGACCTCCGCACCACGCAACGGCATCAAATAAAAGCCGGGTAAGCCCGCCGGTATCGCCGGCGGGCGGCGTTTGGTTGTCCTCAGTAGTGCCCTGAACATGCTATGCGGAAACTGGCATCGCATCATCAACCATCCGGTATTGCCAGACAGACTAGATAGATAGGAAGTGTTACCGCCCATGATCCGTGCTTACATTGTTGCTGTCTTCACCGAATTAATCTTCGGCTTCTCCTTCATCTTTACCAAGGGAGCTCTGGACTATGTCACCCCCCACCAGTTACTGGCCCTCCGTTTTATTACAGCGGCGGTCGTGCTGACCCTCCTCCGCATCCTCGGGATCATAAAAATTAACCTTAAAAACCGCCCTTGGGGCCGGGTTTTGTTGCTCGCCCTGTTCCAGCCGGTCCTTTATTTTATCCTTGAAACCACCGGTGTCAACCTCACCACCGCTTCCGAAGCCGGGCTGATGATCGCCTTGATTCCAGTCTGGGTCACTCTCCTGGCCGCCCTGTTCTTAAAAGAAATCCCCAGTCCCCTTCAGGCCGTCTCAATTTTCATCTCCGTACTTGGGGTGGGCGTAATCATCCTGGGCGGAGGCCGGCTTGCCACCTCCGGTCATACCTTGGGTCTGTTTGCCTTATTGGGCGCGGTCCTCTCCGCCGCCATCTTCACGACCCTCTCCCGCTGGCTTTCACAACATTTTCGTCCCATCGAACTCACCTTCGTCATGATGTGGGTCGGTGCCATCGTCTTTGGCGGCCTAACCGTTTACGAAGCGCAAAATGGTCTTGCCCCCACCCGTATTCTCCCTCTGCTGCAGTACAAGCAAGTTTGGACCGCCGTGCTGTACCTGGGCATCCTCTCTTCCGTGGTTGCTTTCTTCGGCATGAATTACTTCATCGCCAGGATTGGTGCCGCCCGCAGTGCGGTCTTTGCCAATCTGGCCACCATTGTTTCAGTGGCCGCCGGAATCGGCCTCCGGGGCGAACCCTTCCATTGGTATCACCTGGTCGGCGGTATTCTGATTCTCCTGGGTGTGGCCGGGACCAACCGGTTCGGCCCCCGTGAACGTTAGGTGGCCGGCGGTAACAACACCGGGACTTCCGTCAAAACCACCGTTGCGGCCGCGGGCTGCACCCGGTAAGCATGAAAAGCGACGCCGGCTTGGGCGGCCGCCGCCACCGCCGCCGTAAACTCCGGATCCATCTCTTGGTTGGCTTGAACGCTGACCCCTCCCGGATGCTGCAGAAAAAAGAAGACAAAGGCCCTTTTCCCGGCCGCACTGAGTTTTGCCAACTCCAAAAGGTGCTTTCGTCCCCGTTCCGTCGGGGCGTCGGGAAACAGGCCGGCCCCGGCCTGCACCAAAGTGACACACTTGGCTTCCAACCAGGCGGTCTCGGGGGATCCGTCCTTTTGGAGAGCCAAATCGAACCGGCTGTCCCCCCAGGTTCGCTCCGGGTAAACCCGGTCGTAAACGCTCAGGGGCGGCAGCTTCCGCCAGGCTGCGGCCAGAATCCGGTTGGGCAGACGGGCGTCAATAAACGCCCACCCCGCTTCGGTTTCCGCCCCCACAAGCGTATAGCGGGTTTTCCGCCCGCTGTGCCCTTCGTCATTCAGTCCGACTTTATTCCCGGGAAATAAAAGCTCACGCAAGCGGCCGGAGTTCGGAATATGAACGGTCGCCCGCCCCGCCTCCGTCTCCACTTCCGCGGCAAAACGGTGCAACCGGCGATGAAAAACGGCCGGCACCAACCGGCCGTAAAAAGTATTGGGGATAATAATCTGTCTCGCGTCTTTACTGATGATCATCACTGTCCTCTATGCAAATCTGGTTTCCCTCTTTTCACCAATTACCATGTGTCTAGACCGTATGTCTGCTCCAAAACCGCGATCATCCGTCCTAAACAGGCGTTCACCGGTGTGGGTATCCCGTATTTCTCACCCAGCGCCACCACCGTCCAGGCAAAGCTTTCGACCTCGGTCTTGCGGCCAGCCTCCACATCCTGGAGCATCGATGTCTTCCCCTCCGGCGCCAGCTGGCCGATGACCTCATGGTAGCCATCGATATCGGCGGTGGTCAGGTTGATCCCCATCCGCTGCGCAATCTGTAAAACTTCCTGGCAGGCCAGGACCATCAATTCCCGCGCCTCCTTGACCTTGTGAAAAACACCGTAAGGCGCCTTAAGAATGGCAGAGACCTGATTCAATCCCACGTTCAACATGAACTTCCACCACAACTCCCGCAGGATGTCAGGGGGAATCGTATAGGGAACCCCCGTCCGGTCGAAAAGCGCTTTCACCGCTAAGACCTTCGGCGACGTCGGATCATCTTTGTCGCCAAAAACAATCCGTCCCAGGTTGGAATAGCGTGTCGACCTTCCTTCCCGGGTCGCATCGGTACTCACCACAAAGGCATGGAGCAGTTTCTCCGCCCCGTACACCTTGCCGATCTCCTCTTCACTGGTGATCCCGTTCAACAGGGACATAATGATCGTCTTCTCCCCGACAAAGGGGCGGATCAGGGTGATGGCTTCCGCCAAGTGATGCCCTTTGACCGCAATCAGGATCAAATCCGCTTTTTCGGTGGCCTGCTCCGGAGTGACCAACGGGAACCGGCAGGGCTTGCCGTTGACCCGGATCTCCTGCTGCTGGTAGGCCGCAAAACGCTGCTGATCCACGATCACCTTGACCAGATCGGGTTCGGCCTCATTCATCTTGGCGGCATAAGCACTGCCCACCGCCCCCAGCCCCACCAAGTAAACCTTTTGGATTGGATCCATGGCAAGTTGTAACTCCTTTCCGTGAAATCCCGTTTCTGCGTAATATTAGCGTTTCCCCTTATCGTACGGTTCACCAGCCGCCCGCGGCGCCTGGGTTGATTTGGAGAAAAAGACCAAAACCAGAAGGGTCACGATGTAAGGGAAGTTCTTGAGGAAAATCCCCGGAACCTTGGCCAGCGCCGGGATGGCTTGGGAGACGTTGGCAATCGTACTGGCCAGACCAAAAAAGAAGGTCGCCCCCAAAATCCCCAGGGGTTTCCATTGCCCGAAGATTAAAGCCGCCAGGGCCAAGAAGCCTAAACCGGCCACGGTCCCGTTGAACTCACCGGCGTAGGTCACCAGAATGATTGCGCCGCCCAGACCGGCACAAGCCCCGGAAAGCAAAACCGCGATATAACGCATCCGGTAGACGTTAATCCCAGCCGCATCGGCGGCTTGGGGGTGTTCTCCGCAAGCCCGGAGTCGTAACCCGAAGGGGGTCCGGTACAGCAAAAACCAGGACAACAGCAAAATCGCCAAAACAAGCCAGGTCGTTACGTAAGTCTGCGTAAAGAAGAGCGGACCCAAAATGGGGATCTTTGAAAGCACCGGGACATTCCGGCGGATCAAGCCGTTCATGATCAGAATGTTCCCGCTGCCCGTGATATGGCGGGCCAGGTAAACCGTGATGGCTCCGGCCAGCATATTAATGGCCGTCCCGCTGATCACCTGGTTGGCATTGAGCGTGACGCTAGCAAAGGCATGCAGCAACGAGAAGACGGCCCCGGCCAGCGTGGCCAGGACAAGACCAAGTCCGATCGCCACCACCGGCGACAGGCTGCTTTCCAAGCGGGAGATGGTCAAAGCACTGGTAAAAAAACCAACCACCATTAACCCTTCCAGACCAATGTTGACTACGCCGCTGCGTTCACTGTATAATCCGCCCAAAGCGGTGATGAGGAGCGGAACCGTATAAGCAATGGCGTAAGGAAAGATCTGTTCAATCAGATGCCACCACATCAACCCACACCTCCCACTTTTTCCTGTAATTTAGCCTCCGGGTCAAGGGGCAGATCCGTCTTGTCCCGGGCTTGCCGCCGTTTCTGCAACCGCTGGCGCAACCTTTCCATCAGAACGCTGGTCGCGGCGAAATAAATAATCGTGGCGATGATCGAATCAGCAATCTCCGGCGGGACCTTGGTCATCGCATTCATGAAACCTTTCCCCGAGTGGAGGAGGCCAAAGAAGATCGCCGCCATAAATACGCCCCACGGCGAATTGGCGCCCAGCAGGGCCACGGCGATCCCGTCAAAGCCCTGGCTTGGCAGGACCCCGATCTGCATGTTGGAAGCATAACCCACGTAAAAAGCGGCCCCGCCCAAACCAGCACAGGCCCCGGCAATCATCATCGACAGAATAATATTCCGGTTCGCCTGAATCCCGGCGTACTCCGCTGCATCGCGGTTATAGCCGACCGCCTTCAACTCATAGCCCAAAGTCGTCCGGTCAAGGATATAAGCGATGATCAGCACGGTGGCAATGGCGATGAAAAAACCAAGGTTAATATAGGAGCCCTTGAACAGCCGGGTCAACCAGCCCACTTTTAGGGAAGCCGCTTCGGGAATCCGCCGCGACTCGGTTTCCAGATAAGCACCCTTAAAGTAAGCCGGAACAATGTAGTAAACCGACCAGTAGGCAATCCAGTTCATCATAATGGTGCAAACCACTTCATGCACGTTGAATTTGGCCTTTAGCCAACCGGGAACCAACCCCCAGAGGGCGCCGCCCAGAGCCGCCGCCAGCACAATCACCGGGAGGAGGAGCGGCTTCGGCCACGGGAGGGTCAGCCCCAGCGCGGTTGCGCACAACCCCCCAATCAACATCTGGCCTGCCGCCCCAATGTTAAAAAGCCCGGTTCTGAAGGCGAAGGCCACCGATAAACCAGTGAAGATCAGAGGGGTGGCCGTCGCCAGGGTGTTCCCAATCCGCGTAATATTCATCAAGCCGCCGCTAAAAAGGTAGAAGAAACCAAGGAGCGGATTGTTCCCCGTCACCAGCATCAGAACGGCACCGGCCAGTAAACCCAATCCAATCGCCAGCAGCGCCACGGTGTATTCCTGTCCAATCTCTTTCTTCATGCCGTCGCCCCCCTTTGCCCGCCAGCCATCATCAAGCCGATCTCATGTTCGTTGGCCTCTTTCGCGTCGACCACACCAACCAACTCGCCGTTGTGGATCACCGCGATCCGGTCGGCCAGATTCAAGATCTCGTCCAGTTCCAAAGAGACAAGCAGCACGGCTTTTCCTTTATCCCGCTGTTCAAGAATCCGGCGGTGAATATACTCGATCGCCCCCACGTCCAAGCCGCGAGTCGGCTGCACCGCCAGGAGGAGTTCGGGGTTGAGGTCAATCTCCCGCCCGACAATGGCTTTCTGTTGGTTTCCACCCGAAAGCGAACGGGCCAAAGCCGTCGCCCCCTGACCCGAACGGACATCAAACTCGGCCATGAGGCGGGCGGCATACTCCGCAATGGCTTCCCGGTTTAGGAGCCCCTTTTCAGCAAAGGGGGCTTGATCGTACACCTTAAGGATCATATTCTCCTGGAGCGTGTAGTCGAGGATCAGGCCGTGTTTGTGACGGTCCGCCGGGATGTGGGCAATTCCCATCCGAATCCGGTCCCGGATTGAACAATTGGTGATGTCAACCCCTTTCAGCAAAACCCGGCCGCTTTCCGCTTTCCGCATCCCGGTAATGACCTCGACCAATTCTGCTTGTCCATTCCCATCGACCCCAGCCAGGCCCACGATTTCGCCGGACCGTACTTCCAGTGAAAAGCCCCTGAGCGCCATCACCTTCCGGTTGTCATAGGCGTAAAGATTCTCCACCTTGAGCACAACATCCCCGGGGATCCGTTCCGTTTTTTCCGCGGTAAAACTGACCTCCCGGCCAACCATCATCCGGGCCAACTCTTCTTCACTGGTGGAGGCCACATCAACTGTGCCAACCACCCGGCCCCGGCGAATCACCGTGCACCGGTCGGCAATGGCCTTAATCTCCTTGAGTTTATGGGTGATTAAGATAATGGATTTACCCTCATTGGCCAGATTACGCATGATGACCATCAAATCCTGAATTTCTTGGGGCGTAAGCACGGAAGTAGGTTCGTCAAAGATCAAAACCTCAGCATCCCGGTAAAGCATCTTCAGGATCTCAACCCGCTGTTGCATTCCGACGGAGATATCCTCTATTTTCGCCTCGGGATCCACATTAAGCCCGTACCTTTGGGAAAGCTGCCGAATTCTTTCCGCGGCCGCCTTGTGGTCGAGTACCAGTCCTTTGGTCATTTCCATTCCCAACATGATATTTTCCGTCACCGTAAAGTTATGAACCAACTTAAAGTGCTGATGCACCATGCCAATCCCCAAGTCATTGGCAACATTGGGGTCGGTAATCTTCACTTCCTGACCACGGACTTTGATTGTCCCTTGATCCGGCGGGTAAAGGCCGAATAAAATGCTCATCAGGGTGGATTTCCCGGCACCGTTTTCGCCGAGTAACGCATGGATTTCCCCTGGTTTCAACTGCAATGTAATGTCATCATTGGCAACAACACCGGGAAACTCTTTCCGGATCTTCAGCATTTCAACCACATATTCCATTACATCGCTCCTTTTTCTCCTTTTTCACCTGCTTACGAACACAAAACTGAACCCGTTTCAACCACAATCTATTATAAATCATCTTTGCCATTACGGAATGGTCGAAAAACAATTTCCACAAACAAGAAAAGAAGAGGATTGGGCGGTTCCCTCCTCCTCTTTTCCATCTATTGGCCCACCCTACTCGGGTAGGATGTTACCGGATTAGATCCCCTCGGACATCGGAGACGACGATCTCGCCGCTCTTCAACTTGGCGTAGACCTCGGCGACCTTGCTTTCCACTTCGGCGCTGAGGTTCGGATTCTCATCCGGAATCCCGATCCCGTCGTTCTTCGCATCAAAGACCAGGATCTCCCCGCCGGGGAACTTCCCATCCAGCTCGGCTTTGATCATATCATAGGTCGCTTTTTTAATCTGTTTCGTCGCCGAAGTCAAGATGACCGATTTGTTACCGTCATAGATACCCTCATCATACTGGTCGACGTCAACCCCGACCACCCAGACTTCCTGACCAGCCCGGGCCCGGGCTTTCGCCTCGTTGATCACGCCGATCCCGACCCCGCCGGCCGCCGCGAAGATCGCTTTCACCCCGCGGTCATACATCTGCGCCGCCAGTTGTTGTCCGGCCGCAACGTTATCAAATGAACCTTGGTAGATCACGTTTTCGGGGCGGATCACCATGTTGGTCCCTAAATGCGTATTGGCATAGCGGACCCCCTGTTGGAAGCCCCAGTTAAATTTTTGTACCGCCGGGATCTCCATACCGCCAATGTAGCCCAGCTCCCCTTCTTTCAGTTGCAGCGCCGTGGCGACACCGGCAATAAAACCGGATTCATGCTCCGCGAAGAAGATCGAAACGGTATTTTCTTTCACCACCGGAACAAAATCACCCGCGTGGGGGTTACCGTCAATAATCACGAATTTGGCGTCAGGATATCTATCTTGGGCCTGGTAAATCGGTGTTTCAAATTTGAAACCGGGGCAGACCATGAATTTGAAGCCCGCATCGTAAAGATTGCCGATCTCGGTCAGGTAATCGGCCTCGGTTGTCCCCGCCGGTTTCAAATACCTTGTTTCCAGGCCAAATTCTTCTCCGGCTTGGAGAACCCCTTCCCAGGTTCCTTGGTTAAATGACTTGTCATCAATAGTCCCGGCATCGGTCACCATCCCCACTTTCAGGCGGCCCATCTTCAGCACGCCGGTGCGTTGCCCCACATTAACCGCAACCAGGACGGCCACGACCAAGATGACCAGAACAATTAAGATTTTCTTATACATTCAGGCGCCTCCTTTTGATATTTTTGGTGCATAAAGACCTTAAAATTGGCTATCCGTTTACTATTTTAGATAATTTTTGTAAATGTTGCAAGCTTTTCATGGACATTTGTATATTTTCATCAAAAACGTAATATTATAAGTCCGCTGCCACCTGCCGCAAAACGGCCAGGAGCTCATCGATCCGGTAAGGTTTGCTGACCACACCGGAGAACCCGTATTTTTGGTAATCGGCCATGATCGGATCCGCAGCATAACCGCTGCATACAATCGCTTTGATCTGCGGATCAAAACTGCGTAGCCGGGCAATGACTTCCTTCCCCCCGATCCCGCCGGGAATGGTCAAATCCAGGATCACCACGTCAAAGGGGTTGTCGTTCGCTTTGGCCTCTTGGTAGACCTGGATGGTCTCCTCCCCGTTGCGCGTGGTGACAATCTCATGGCCAAAATTGGCCAGTAGTTCGGCCACGGCCCGACAGATCAGCTCTTCATCATCCATCAACAGAATCCGTAACCGTTCTTCCGTCACCGCGGCTTCTTTTTCCAGGATCTCCACCACTCTGGTTTCGGTGGAGGCCGGTAAGTAAATCCGGAAAGTCGAGCCGGCCCCCACCTCCGATTCCACTTCAATCGCCCCGTCGTGTTGCCGGATGATCGAAAAGGCCGTTGCCAGCCCTAGCCCGTTGCCATTGGGCTTGGTTGTAAAAAAAGGATCAAAAATCTTCCCCATGATCTCCGGTTTAATCCCGACACCCTGATCCACAACGGTTACCTGCACATATTTCCCCGGTTTGATCCGCTGATCCTTCCCAACTTCAACATTTTCCACATTAATTTTGATAATCCCGCCGTGTTGCATGGCCTGTTTCGCGTTGAGCACCAGATTATGGAGGACCTGACTAATCTGTCCCACATCGATGGAGACATTCCAGAGGTCAGTGGGAATCCGGTATTCAACTTTAATGTTGGAACCACGGAGCACAAATTCGGCGGTTTCCCGGATCAACCGGTCCAGCGAGGCATTCTTTTTCACCGGCGCCCCCCCTTTGGCAAAGGTCAGTAGTTGCTTCGTTAAAGCGCTGGCTTTATGGGAGATCTCCACCGTCTGGGCCAGGGTCGACGAGATGTCAATCTGCTTTTCATACTGGAGCGTTGCCAACTGAAGATTGGAGATGATCGCCGCCAAAGTATTGTTGAAGTCATGGGCAATACCGGCCGCCAAGACCCCCAGCGACTCCAGTTTCGCCGTCTTGATCAACTCCCGTTCGGCTTGGCGCTTTTCCGTAATATCCTGAAAAACAGTGACCATCCCGATCTCCTTCCCGTTCGGCAGTCTAATCGGGGAGTTCTGCAGGGTGATCGGGATCTTCCCAAAACTCCGGGTGATCAAGATCAGGTCGGAAGGAATGTCCTCCGGGGGAAAAGCCGTCAATTTTTTTCCTGTTTTTCCATCACAAACGAAGAGGAGTTGATTGAGGGGTTGATTGAAAGCCTCTTCTTCACGGCACCCGATCATCCGAAGGGCCGCACAGTTCAACAGCATCACCCGGCCATTCCGGTCGGTGGCAATCACCCCTTCCTCCAGCGAATTCAGGGTGATCTTCAACAGTTCCCGCTCCGAGGCGATCGCTTCTTCCTCCATCCGCTTCCGTTCCGTGATATCCAAGTTGATCCCGATCACCTCGGTCGCGGTCTTGCCGACCCGGTTGACCAGCCCTTTGGACAGAAACCAATACTCCCTTCCCTCATAAAGCGTACGGTATTCAACTTCAAAAGCGTGCCCCTGCCGGATCGCCTGTTTCAGCCGACTGTAAACCTGCACCCGGTCCCGAGGGTCAATGGCGGCAAAATATTCACTGGCCGTCAGGATCACCGGTTCCTGAACCTGTCCATTCCGCCAGTAGGTAAACTGATCCGCATCTAGATCCCAAGTCCAAGTGCAAAGTCCCGTTGTCGAAAGAACCAGGCGTAAACGCTTCTCGTTTTTCTGCAGTTCCTGCATCAGGAGGAGGTTTTCGTAGGCCAGCGCCACCTGTTTACTAAGGCACATAATCATCTCCGTTTCTTCTTCCGTAAACAAGACCCCGTTCCGTTTATTGCCCAAGGCGACCCAACCGTAGACTTTGTTGGGAGTGGCCACCGGAACCACCAGCAATGAACGGTAAGCGCCAAACCGCCGTTCTCCTTTGCCGCCGGTTAAATCTTCGGTCGTCGGCCAACGGAACGGCTGCCGCTCCTTTACGACTTGGCGGAGGACCACCGGCGGCGGAAGAAGTTGGCCGATATTATCGCCCCCTTCGACTTGCTGCTGTTTATCCCAAAAATAACGGCTTTTGGTCTTCTCTTCTTCTATCGCCAAGAGCGCCGTTTGACAGTCAATGAACCCTCGTGCTCCCCGGCAAAAGGCTTCCAAAAGCGCCGCCGGATTACGCTCCGAAACTAAATTATAGCTAAGTTCCATCAAAATAGCCAACCGCAATCCCGCACCCTGGCAGAAGATGGTTTCCACCGAATTGGCGGCCGCCTTCTCCTCGGGAAAAACCGCCGGCGTTGGCATCGTTGACATCGACGGTGGGGGGCCCAGTACCTCGTTGATCGCGGCAAGGAGGGCAGAAGGTTCGGACGCTTTCGGGATGGCGCGGCAAGTCTCGTTGAGCTCACGAAGATGGATCGCTTGTGGTTGACGGTAGGCAGCCGTGTAAAAGATGACCGGAATCCGGCGTAACCGTTTTTCCCGCCGCAAGCGCCGCACCAGCTCGAAACCGTCCATCCCCGGCATCAGGATGTCACTGATGATTAAATCCGGAATCTTTTGCCGGGCAATCGCCAACGCCTCTTCCCCGCTCCCCGCCTTTAAAATGGTGTGTCCCGTATACCCGAGCCAGGTGTTGAGCATCTGCCGGCTGAGAGCGTGATCTTCAATAATCAGAATCGTCGCCACAAATATCCCTCCTTGGTCCTTACGCCTTTTGTTTCTTATTTCCTCAACAATCCTGTAATTATCGACAAAAAAAAGGTGATACGTCTGGGACGTTCACCTTGGTTACCCTTGATTTTCTATCCCGCTCCCGCTGGCCAGCAGCAGGAATAATTTTGTTGTGTCCAAAAAAGACAATACCAAATTCTCCTTTCGCCAAAGGCGGATAAGGATTATGTAATCCTCCATGTAAAATTATATTACCTAAAATATATTACCTAAAATTACCTTATATCCTATTTTATTTCTCGGTCTAAACCGATTTCCCTTCTCATTCGTCAAGAGTTTTTACACAACTTTGGTAGCGAACGGAGACCGCTGCTGACCTTTGAAAAGGTATTTTGTTACCGTTTACCCTTTACTATCAACGCATTTTCAAGTATAATTGCATACAAATACTTGTGGGGTGATTATTTATGAAAAAATACCTTGCTCTCATCGTCACCGTAATGTTAATCTGCATCTTCCTGCTTTCCGGCTGCTCCGCGGCGAAAAAGGATACTTCCTGGGAAGACGTGAAGAAAAAAGGCGTCTTTGTCTTAGGGTTAGATGACAGCTTCCCACCGATGGGGTTCCGGGATGAAAACGGGCAGATCGTCGGTTTTGATATTGACGTCGCCAAAGAAGTCTGTAACCGTCTCGGCATTGAACTTAAATTGCAACCGATCAACTGGGATGCTAAAGAACAGGAATTGAATACAAAAAACATCGATTGTATCTGGAACGGTTTGACCATAACCCCCGAACGCCAGAAAAATATCCTCTTCACCAAACCATACATGGACAACCGGCAGGTCGTGATCGTCCGGGCCGATTCCGGGATCACATCCCTGGCCGGTTTGGCCGGGAAAACCCTGGGCCTGCAGGCCGGCTCCAGCGCGAAAGACGCCCTGACCAGTAAACCGGACTTTGAAGCCTCCTTGGCCAACGTTATCGAATTTGACGAAAACATGACCGCCCTCATGGACCTGGAACTGGGCGGCTTGGATGCAGTCCTGATGGATGAGATCGTCGCCCGCTATTACATCCAGCAAAAAGACAAGAATTTTATCGTCCTCGATGAGGCTTTGGCCAGCGAAGAATACGGCATCGGTTTCCGCAAGGGCGACCAGGCGTTAATGGAAAAATTCCAGGAGACCCTCATCGCCATGGCGAAAGACAGCACCCTCGCCGCCATCTCCGAAAAATGGTTTGGCGAAGATATTACCGTCATTGACCGGTAAGGACCGGAAAAGACACCTGTTCCGTGTAGTAGCAAGAAGGGTTATGGGTTCGCAAGCGCGAACTCATAACCCTTTTTCCTGATCTTCAATCGTATGCACAGATGGTTTAAGGGGAAAACCCTGAACTTTTGCCGAACAGAAACCATCTTTAAAGAGGATTCCTGACGCTTGCTGCGAATACATCCATAGCAACCACTTAAGCACTAAAGAACAAAAGGGGTTATATCTTATGTCTGTCCTAGAATTCGGTACACAACTTCTCAAACAAGTAAGTTTGCTGGGCACGGGAGCCTTGACCACCCTCCGGATCTTCTTTTTGACCCTCCTTTTTTCGCTCCCTTTGGGTTTACTGATCGCCCTGGCCCGCATGGCACCGCAGAAATGGTTGAACACACCGGTTAAACTTTTCATTCTGATCATGCGTGGAACCCCTTTGATTTTACAACTGATCTTTTTCTACTTTGCTCCTTTCTACATGTTGCCGGAAGGGTTAAGATTCACCCTCCCCCGTTTCACCGCAGCGGTTCTTGCCTTTTCCCTCAATTACGCCGCCTATTTTGCCGAGATTTACCGCGGCGGCATTGAATCAATCCCCCAAGGGCAGTACGAAGCCGCCGCCGTCCTTGGTTTTACGAAAAGCCAGACCTTTTTCCGGATTATTCTTCCCCAGGTGATCAAGCGGATTCTGCCCCCCGTCAGCAACGAAGTGATCACCCTCGTCAAAGACACGGCTTTAATCACCGTACTTGGCATCTCCGAGCTTTTCCGGGTGGCAAGAAATGAAGCCAACCGTCTCTTTTCGACCAGCCCGCTCTTTATTGCCGGCCTTTTTTATCTCTTCATGAACTGGATCGTGACCAAAGTTTTTGACGCCGCCGAGAAAAAATTGAGTTATTACCGGTAGTTGTCCAATCCCGGGTTACCCATAAAGCGCCCACGCCGGCGGCCAAGGCGTCCAAACCGACCACGGCCCCACAAGTTTGAGGCCGGAAATGGAACCCCAGCGGGGTGCGGCGACCAACTGTCCCGTCAGTTGAAGATCCGAAGCCAAGTGGGCGGCAAACCCAAAAGCGTACCGAAAAAGAGGAGCTGAACACCATGGAGATTCTTA
Source organism: Bacillota bacterium (assembly GCA_012727425.1). GTDB lineage: Bacteria > Bacillota > UBA4882 > UBA10575 > UBA10575 > Capillibacterium. Next base: position 14,547 of record JAAYHQ010000047.1, on the reverse strand, counting down.
AGGTGGAAAACCTGTATAAAAGTTTTGTCGGCACGGAAGATGTGGTCACCGGGGTCTCTTTTCAGATTAGCGAAGGAGAGGTCGTCGCCCTGATCGGACCTTCCGGGTCCGGAAAAAGTACCCTCCTGCGTTGCCTCACCCTCCTGGAGAAGATCGATTCCGGTGCCATCTACGTCGCGGGCGAACCCATGGTCACCACTTCGCCCGCAGGCCAGGTGACCTATGCGCCCGAGGCGGCGTTAAGAAAGATCCGCTTACGCCTGGGCATGGTCTTCCAGAATTTTAACCTTTTTCCCCATTTCTCCGTGCTCCGGAACATCACGGAAGCGCCGATCCACGTCGCCGGCATGGCCCCCGCCGAAGCGGAAGCCCTGGCCTACCAACTGTTGGCTAAGATCGGCCTGACCGACAAGGCCGATGCGTACCCCTACCAACTCTCCGGCGGACAATGCCAGCGGGTGGCGATCGCCCGGGCTTTGGCGATGAAACCGGATATCCTTTTCTTCGACGAACCCACCTCCGCCCTGGATCCGGAGTTAACCGGCGAAGTCCTCAAAGTAATCCGCAATTTGGCGGCGGAACGGATGACAATGATGGTGGTCACCCACGAGATGGCCTTTGCCCGCGAAGTGGCCGACCGGGTCATCTTTATGGATAAAGGGAAGATCGTAGAAGAAGGCAGCCCCGAAACGCTTTTCGGGGCACCCACCAACGCCCGGACCCGAACCTTCCTGCGGAACTACAACCTGAACTCCGGTTCTTGAAGCCGGTCGGCGGCCCAGTTCTTTCCCGGTGTACCAAGGACAAGCCTAGCAATAAGACAGCCATGTTTGACTGCTTTTTTAATCAATAATTTAACAACCATATTTATTTGGTAAGGAGTTAACGCCATGACGAAGAATAATGCCCAACACATCCCGGAAAAACCCAAAAGCCCGGACTCATGCCGTCCGGACTTTTCCCCGCTTTTCCGGCAGATCGACGCGCTCCTGGCTGCCAAAGCCCAAGTTTTGGTTGCCATCGACGGGAACAGCGGCGCCGGCAAAACCGCCCTTGCTGAACACCTGACGCAAGTTTATGACTGCAACGTTTTTCACATGGACGATTTTTTTCTCCCCCCGGAGCTTAAATCAATGGACCGTCTAAACGAACCCGGCGGGAATGTGGATTACCACCGCTTTAAAGAGGAAGTGATTATGGGCCTGCTAAGGCACCGGCCCTTTCAATACCGGGTTTACGACTGTCGCCGGCAGGCGTTTACCCACGAGGTAGCGGTCACCCCAAAACCACTAAATATAATCGAAGGGGTTTATAGTCTTCAACCGACCTTAATCGACCATTATGATTTGAAAGTGTTTTTATCGGTGGGGGCCGCCGAGCAAAGCCGGCGGATTCTGGAAAGAAACGGCCCCGCCCTGCACCGCCGTTTCCTCAACGAATGGATTCCCCTGGAAAACCGGTATTTTCAGGAGTTGGCCATCGCCGGAAAGTGCGATCTGGTCTTTTCCACGTAAAAATACTCGTCTGTTTCTCCGGGGCACCATTTTTCCCTTTCCAGAACAGCTTCCCCTGCTTTGCATTAAACGCGCCATAAAATACGGACGCCAGGAGAAGTGATGTTTAGTGTTTATGCCCGGTCCAATCAGCCCGGGTGTGCCGGGTTAGCCAAAGCGGCGCCCATGGAGTAAGTTTTCCACCGAGATGACGCATAATAAGAGCAAGAACTTTTATGCGAGGTGGAGCATGTTAAGAGGGCATTATCTCCCGGGTCTGATCGCCGGTTTCAGCGGCGGACTTGCGGCCACGGCCGTTAACTTGGTTTTGATCCTCCTTTTTAACGTCGGCAACCTCCGGTTTATCGATTTTGCCGGGGTCTTTATTTTTGGCTATCCCCCGGAAACCCTGGGGGAAAATTTGCTTTCGTTCTTTGCCTTTTTAGTTTTCTCCACCACCCTTGGCGTCCTCTTTACCTATCTGACTGCGATCCCGCCCGGACCTTATCTCCTTTTGAAAGCGGTCCACTTCGGCATGGGCGTCTGGTTTTTCTCCTACGCCCTTACTTTACTCTTCAAAATCCCCGAACTCGCCCGGATCTCTCTGGCCTCGGCCTTAACCAATCTTGTTGCTGCCGCCGCCTACGGCCTGATATTGGGTTTGGTCCTCCGCTTCCTGACACGAAAAACAGCCGCTCCCAACCAGGAGTAGCGGCTGTCTCTCCCCCACCTTGTTTTTCCCGTTCATGCGTTCAGGCCAGAATAGCCAGGAGCTCGGGAACCGTGTGGGCAAAGTGGGTTGGGCCAGCTGCTTCAAGCTCGGCCTGCTCACCGTAGCCGTAAGTGACCGCGACCGCGGCGATCCCATTGGCCCGGGCCCCTTCAACATCAAACTTCCGGTCCCCCACCATCACCGTCTGTTCCTTCGCCGGCGGAAGTAAAGCAAGCACGGCGGCGATTACTTGGTCCTTCCTGGTCCGCCGCCCGTCCAGGTAACTGCCGATGATCAAGTCGTCGGCAAAATAACGGTCCAACTGAAAATGGGTGAGAATTTGCCGGGCGTAAACAGTCGGTTTGGACGTGGCCAGGGCCAGCTTCTTCCCACGTGCAACCAAAGTCTGGAGCAAAGCGGGAATCCCCGGATAAAGCCGGTTTTCAAAGATCCCGCGGGGTGCGAAATACTCCCGGTAATACGCCACGGCCTCCTTGGCCTTTGCTTCGTCGAAACCGTAATACCTCATGAACGAATCCACCAGCGGCGGACCGATAAAACGGCGTAGAAATTCCGGTTCGCCATCGAGCCCGTATTGCCGCAAGGCATAACGCACCGAATTAATAATCCCGACGCCCGGATCGGTCAGTGTTCCGTCTAAATCAAAAAGAATGTATTGATATGACACCTTCTTCACTCCAGATTACAATAGTTCACAGGACCAACCGCTATGTGGGGTCACTCGCGACCAGCCGGTCGCGGTAAATCCCCGGCTCCGACCCCTCAATTTCAATTGCCCCGACGGTTTTTTGGTAAAAGGCAACCGGCCCGGCCCCACCAATAATCGCGTACGCATAGCCCATCGCCGCCAAGCCGTGCAGCCCCGCTAAAAGTAAAGCGCGGCCAACCCCTTGTCCCCTGGCGTCCGCGGTTACGCCCATTGGCCCAAAAAACCCTTTGCAAGTAACATCATAACAGGCAAACCCAATGATCTTTCGGTTTTGGACGGCAATAATGCAACCAACCGGTTGCTTGGTGAAAGCCACTTCGCATTCGGAAGCCCACTCCCCGCCAAATTCCCGGTTAACCCAATCAACCACCGCTCTTTTTTCAAAGGCGAGGGGAGGGCGGAGCTTGATCCCGGCCCTTGTCAACCGCGCCTGTTCCGGGCCCAGTGCGGGCAGTTCATACAGTTTCACCAACAAATCCGGCAACCCCATTCCCCCTTTCCCGCTTTCCACCAACTGCGGCTGCTCATTAAATAAAAACTGTTCACCAATCAAGTCCTTATTTCAATTCCGGGCCCCATTTTCCTTTATTAAGCACTTGACCTTGACCATAGTACAACAATGGTGATTCCGCGGGCAAAAAAGGCTGCTTTCCGGGGAAGAAGACCGCCGCTACCTCATTGGCTCTGCCCGGTATAGATCAAGACCGCATCGCGTAAAAACTGCGCGGCCCCGGCTGCACCTGGTCGTCGTAGTAGGCGGTAAAACGGGGATCTTCCACGTACATGTTTCCTCACCTCCCGCCAAACCCACTATACACCCTTACGTTACGTCAAGGTCAACACTTTAAGCCCCTTTTTTATTCGGCCATCCGTTTTAAAGCTTCCGCATCGATAATCTTCACCGAAGCACCGTGAAAATCGATCACACCCTCCGCTTTCAGCCGTCCCAGTTCCCGGGAGAGGGAAGGCCGCGCCACATTCAGGTATTCGGCCAGCTCGTTCCGGTTAAAGGGCAACATAAAGGTGGTTGTCCCGGCTTCCTTGGCCTTTTCCAACAGAAAGACAGCGATCTTGCCGCGCAGCGTCTTAATGGTCAAATGCTCCACCTTCCGGTTGAGCTGCAGCGCTTTTTCCGAGATGATCCGCAACATATTCAGGATTAACCGTCGGTGACTTGGACACTGCCGTGGACAGTTCCCGACGATCTTGGCGGGCGGTAAAAAAAAGACCGTCGCTTCCTGCTGGGCCAGGATCGTCGCCGGCCATCCCTTCCGCCCGGAAAAAGCCACCATTTCGCCGAAAAGGTCTCCCGGCTGCAAGGTGGAGAGGATCACCCGGTTGCCCGCCACACTCTCCTTGGTCACGATCGCCCGTCCGGCCAGAACCACCCCAACCCCCAGAAAACGCTCCCCCTCCACCGTCACCAGTTCATGCTTGCGGTAACGGCGAACCTCCGGGTTGAGACAGCCCAACATGATCTGGAGTTCGGCGGGGTCAATGCCGGCAAACAAGGGGCAGTGCGCCAAGACTGCTTGCCATTTTGTAAACATTCCGGTCACCACCTATTTTGTAACCCAGGTTACCGCACTTCCTCCCTTATTCTATTACAATATAGATAGCAGCACAAGAAGCACTTAAATAATACTCCTTACCCCTCCTCGTTCTTTTCAAAGTAGTGGTCAAGGCTGACAGACACGAACATACGCCGCAAGGAAACAACCGCTTTTCGGTTCCTCCCGAACCAAAAGCGGTTGTTTTCATCTGGGTTAATCGCTAATCTCCAGCATTACTTCGGTGCTTCTGCCCCGGTCGTCTTGGCAGACGACCCGGTGGCGGCCGGGCTGCGGTACATAAAAGAGCCGCTCACCCGGTTGGCTGTGACCGAAAAACTCCCCGTTGATAAACCAGTAGAGGCGCTGCACCTCGTTGCCCGCCGCCGCTTCAAGACAGATCTTCTGATACTCCAGGGGAATCCCGCGGCGGATTTGATAAACATAATCCGGCGAAGGCGAACGCACCACCGGAGCACCGCCGGGGAGGAGCTTTTGCCATTCCGGGAGCAAAGGCGGGAGTTTTTCCACCGGATGTCCGTTTGCCTCAAGCCACGCCGCAACCCGGGGCGGGTACTGTAGATAAACCCGCTCTTCGGTGATCCGGGCCCCCGAGTAATAATGGGGCGGGAGGCGGTAACCGGTTGCCGGGTCCAGCAGATAGGTCTGATGGATCGTACACTCCACGTCGGGTGAACAATCGGTCAGATAATAATCGGTCCGTAGCGGACTGCAGAAGGGACCGGGCGTTTGGCCGCTCACGGCGCAGACCGTTCGCTTTTTAACGGTCGCCGGTGGCGTAAACCAGGAAACAGTGGTGTTACTGTTCAAATGGGTAAAGATGGTAAAGAGGAGCGGGGCAGCCTTCTCGGCCCCGTTCAGCCCGGCCCGTCCTGCCCCGGAAAAGTTGCCGACCCACACCCCCACGGTATAACGGGGGTTATAGCCGATGCTCCAGGCGTCCTTGTGGCCATAGGAGGTTCCGGTCTTCCATGCTACTTTCGGTAACGTGGTAAACTCCCAACAAGCCGGCAGGTCGGGCCGGCGCACCTCGGTCAGGATCTCGGTGATGACATAGGCCACACCCGGTGAAAAGAGCGGCTGCGGCGGAGAAATACTCTGGTCAAGCCTGGTTTGCACCGGATAGAGCTTGCCGCCGCCGGCCAGTGCGGCATAAAGATTGGTCAATTCGAGGAGGTTGACCTCACAGCCGCCGAGGACCATCGGCAAACCGTAGTGGTTCACCGGGGTCAGCGTCGTGAACCCGGCCTTTTTCAGCAGTTCGTAGAGGGCTTCACCCCCCAAGGCCGCCAGCAGATTGACCGCCGGCACATTGAGCGACCTTTGCAGCGCCTCCTGGGCGGAGACCAAGCCGGAATAGGTCGCGTCGTAATTCACCGGACTGTAGCCGGAATATACCACCGGAACATCCTCCAGGTAATGGGCGGGGGTGATCAAGCCTTTTTCCAAAGCCAGCGCATAAACGAAGGGTTTCAAGGTGGAGCCCGGTGACCGGGGGGCCCGGTACCCATTGACCTGACCTTGATCCTGTTCGTTAAAGAACGCGGCCGACCCCACCGCCGCCAGCAGTTGGTGGGTTTGGTTATCAAGCACCACCGCCGCCGCGTTGGTGATCCCTTCCGCTTTTAACTTCTCAACCTCCAGCGCGAGCAGGTCTTCGAGAAAGACTTGCAAATCCCGATCAAGGGTGGTGTAGATGCGGGCTTCCCCGGGATAACGGGTGACCAATTCCTGGCTGAAGTGGGGGGCGCGGAAAGGCCACTCCCGGCGGGCGGTCGGGATCTCCTCCGCCAAAGCCTCCCGGTACTCGGCTTCCGTAATCAGTCCGTGGGCAAAGAGGCGTTTCAACACCTTGTCCCGGGCTTGGCGCGCCCGTTCGGGGGCCAGATCCGGGCGGAACTGCGTCGGTGAGTTGGGCAGCACGGTGAGGAGAGCCGCCTCCCCGGGGCTCAACCGGTCCGGTTCCTTCCCGAAATAAAGCCAGGCCGCAGCAGCCACCCCCTCAATATTCCCGCCGTAGGGAGCGATGTTAAAATAGATGGTCAAGAGTTCCTCCTTGGTAAACCGGTGTTCCAGTTGGATGGCCCGAAACATCTCGATCAACTTGTTCCGCCAAGTGCGCGGTTTCGGTTCCATCATCCGGGCAATCTGCATCGTCAACGTGGACCCGCCGGAGATGATCCGTCCGGCGCGCAGGTTCTGGCCCAAAGCCCGGATTAAAGCCACCGGATTGACCCCCGGGTGGTAATAAAACCAGCGGTCTTCGTAAAAGATCAAATATTTCTGGAGCAGTGGCGAGACCTGGTCCAGGCCAGTCCGGATCCGCCACCTCCCGTCGGGCGAGGTAAATGCCCGGAGCACCCTCCCCTCCCGGTCAAAGACCAGGGTCGAAGTGGGCGGTTCCAGCGCCGCCCGTGGCAACGGAATCAAGTATACAGCCAGCTCGAAAAGGAGCAGAAAGAGGAGGAAAACCACCACGCCCAGGCGCAGGCGGGGGTTCAGCCCCGCCCACCAGCGGGGCAGTTTACAGCAAAGGACCAGGAGCCGGCCCCAAACTGGACCCGTGGCCTTAGCGCACCGCTCCCGGAACCGGCCTGATAAATCCATCATGCTCACCTGTTCATCTCCCTCATCTGAACGCGCATTCCTGACAAAAAATCCTTGGCCGGCATGCCAACGCTACTGATTAACGCCCATTGATCGTACTACCCGTCATCCGACCTCGGCCGGTCATCCCTGGTCATCCGGCCGGCGGCAGTTTTCGTCCCTAATCACACACCACCCGAATGGCACCGCTCGAGCTGAAACTGGCAATCTCGGGGGCATACATGCACTCGGCTTTGATCGAAGGCAGGATAAACTCCCCGCAAGTCACCGCCCGGAGGGCGTAATAGAAATGATAGGTGCGGACCTTTGGCAAGCTAACGAAGAGGATCAGCCGGTCATCCCGGACATCCATATAATCGGGGCGCACCGTATCCCGGGCCAGCCAGGAGATACTCTCCCGGCTCTCGAGCCGGGGGTTTTCGATCTCCAAACCCGCCGGGAGCAGATCAATGATCCCCACATGCTCCAGATTGGGTTGCTCCGGCTTGATCGTGATCCGGGCAATGAGCAAATCGCCTTGCCGGATCTTGTTCAGGTCCACCGGATTGCCGTGGCGGTCAAGATACTCCCGGGTAACCTGGAGGCCGTTGCTTTTCTCCGGCAGATCGGTCCGGGTGGAAAGGCCGCTGCTCTTCAGGTAATAATTACACTCCCCGTCCCCCTCCAGTTTCACCGTAATTTTCCCTTCGGCCAGACGCGGGTCGTTTATGATCAGATCCTGTGCCGAGTCAAACTCGGCAATCTTCTCCTTGCCTAGGTAAACCTCGCCCCGGTACGTCCCGTCACTCTTTTCCTTATAGAGCTTGCCGAGGGCCATCAGGGCAAAAGCATTCTCCTGGGTGGTTCCCCACCGTCCGCCCTGCGCTGCCTTGTTGAGTCGGTTCACCAACTGGTAAACGGCAGGGTTGTGGGGGTCGACATCCACCAGCACACTAAGGATTATCGCATCCGCCCGCACGGTGGAGTTGAAGTTCCCTCCGCTTTCCCGCAGCATGATATCGACCGCAAAAGTAGTGGGGAGGAGTTCCCGGGCGGCCACCCGGTCACCGGTGTAGAAGTAGGCCGCGGCCAAGAGGGCCCGGGCGTCGTTAGTAAGGTCTTCCGGCGCATACCGCCGCCAGTAAGCCATCGTTGACAGGTCGGGCGTACCGTTCAAACTCAGTACGTAAAGGGCATAAAGCTTGGTCTGCAGGCGATGGCGGGCGGTCTCCTTCCCCCGGGCGGTTGCTTTCAGATAAGAGATCATCCGGTCATAAACCCGGTCGGACACCACGTACCCGGCTTTGCGTGCTTCCACCAGGAAATGGGCGGCATAGATCGAGCTCCATTCGTGCCCCCAGTTCCCCCCGGGCCAATAGGCAAAGGAGCCGTCCCGGAGTTGCATCACTTCGATCTTTTCGATCCCTTCCGTCAAATAATAATCGGCCGTCCCGGTGAAGGTTCCCCCGGCCACCGCGCTCAGCAAATGATCGTAGTAGAGCAGGGGGAACAGCTTGGAGACCGTCTGTTCCAAACACCCGTGGGGGAAAGTTAAGAGATATTCCAGACTGCCGGCCAGTTCCACCGTGGGGAAAGGCGAAAGCCCCAGGGTGTAGGTGGCCGTTCCCGGCAGCCACCGGTCTTTGATGTTAAAGGTCAGCGGTTCCTTTTGCGTAATCGAACCGGAACTGATTTGATGGGTCACCGCCACCGGTGGCCGCAAGGCCAGCTCCTCTTCCAGCGCGCACTCGGCCCCGTTGCCCTCCACCTCCAACCGGAAACGGAGGGTCCCCATGCCTTTACCCGCTTTCAACTGGAAGTAGGCGATCTGTTCCTCCTCGGGCCCAAGGTTAAGCACGACCAAGGGTTTACTCTCCAAAGTCACCGGCCCTTCGGAGCGGAGGCGGAGTTTAAACTCGCCGGCCCGTCCGGTGCTATTAAAGACCGCCACCGGCACGGTAAAGCGATCCTGCGGCGCCACAAACCGTGGGAAGGTCGGCGTCAGTACCACCGGATCCCGGACAATGACCTTCTGTTCGGCCGAGCCGAAGCGCTGTCCGTCGAAGGCAACCGCCATCAACCGCAAAGTCCCGTTGAACTGCGGGAGCGTAAATTTGATCCTGGCCTCACCATTTTGGTCGGGCGTGACGAGCCCCGACCACAGGGACACCGGTTTCACCCGGCGGAGGGAAACCGGATTTAAGTTCTGCTTCCGCACTCTGTCCAGTAAATCCCGGTCACCCCCCGGGGTACTCTGGGTCGTCATGCCCGCGACCTCGGGCAGGAGCAAACCATAAAGATCATGACTGGTCAAACTCAGGCGCCGTTTCCCGTAGAAGAAATTAAACGGATTGGGCGTCTCATAAGCGGTCAGTTGACAGATGCCTTCATCCACGGCCGCCAAGGTCAGATGGGTCCCGGGCCCGGCCTTTTCCACCTGTACTTTAATCTCCACCGCCCGGTTGGGCCGTAATTCGGCGGGGACCGCAAGGTTAATCCCCAACCGGGCTTCGCAATTGTCCACCATCAATGGGATCGTCCCGAAGGCGCGGGCCGGAGCATGGTCCTCAAGGCCGTCAACGGGTCGCAAGAGATGGACCGACAGATAAACATTGGGTTTATACTCTTCTTTCACCGGAACCGAAAGCACACCGGTATTTTCGGCCAAGTCCACGATCCAATAATCATAAACCTTTTCCCGTTCAACCGTGACCAAGGCCTTGCCGGCAAAAGGTGCCTTGATCTGTAATTGCGCTTTGGTACCAACTTGGTACCGTTCCTGCTCCAGAGCCAATTCGACCTTATCCGGATCCTCCATCGCCCATGGCGTGTACCCCCAACCGCTCGCGTAGAAGGCGAGTGAAGCCTGGGCGTTTGTGTTTGGATCGCGCAGAACAATCTGGTAACGGCCAAAATCCCGGGGCGTATATGTAAATTCCGCGGCGCCCGGTTCCGGGGCGAGCTCTTCGGTATAGACTTTCCGCCGTTCTTCCTCCGACACATAACGGTAGCGCCCGTCGGCGTCCCGCCGGTAGATGGAATTCCAGGTCAGATGGTAGACCTCCGCCGTTAAGCGGGCGGCCGGAAACGGGTTCCCCTCGGGATCAAGGACGACGTACTTTAAGGTAAATGGCTTGCCCAGTTCACAATAGTTCCCGCTCAGCGCTTTCACCCCAATATAATTGGCATAGGGGTGGAAAGTCACCGCCTGGTAAGCACTGACCGCCCGGCCGCCGTCTTCAATCACCGTCGCTTGGATGATGGCATTCAGTTTGGCCGGCGGGGTTAACCCCTGCGGAAAACGGTAACTGAAAGTGGCTTGGCCCTCGGCATCAAGCCGGCCCTCTCCCAGTTCTTCCGTCTTCGGTGTAAAACTACGGTCCGGATCGCCAAAGCGGTACGAGGCATAGCCGGGCGGCTGGAAATCCGCGGCTTCCAAGCGCAGCCTGACCTCGGTTCGCCGCCCTGCCGCCGGCGGCCCGAACAGGTTGATCCCGGCAACTCTAATCCGGCACTCGTCCCCCGGTTGGTACGTGTCCCGGTCGGGTGTCACCGTGACTTTAATCCGGTCCGGCATAAACTCTTCCACCTGGAAGGAGGTGCCGCCAATCACGGTCTCGCCGACGAAAACCCGCGCCTGGTAGGTCCCGGTCTGGGCATATTCCGGAATTTTCAGCTTGAATTCACAAGCCCCCCGGTCCGCCGTGTTCCCAACCAGTTCCCGGAAGATCTGGCCGTCGGGCTGCCGGATTTCCAGCTTAACCGGGAATTCCGGCGGCAAAACCGCCCCCGGCCCGCGCACCACCGCCACCAAGTTCCCTTCGTCCCCGGGCCGGAAAATGTCCCGGTCCAAATAGGCAAAGGCTTCATACCCTTCCGCCAAGTAGTCACGGCCGCGCACATCAAAATCGGTGGTCGCAATCAGGCCGCTCTTCAGATGGACAAAGGAAAAATCATTTCCCTCTTCCGCCAGGATAATCAAGGGCTCGGTCGGATCGCCCGGCAATTGATAGTTGGCAAAGCGGGCAATCCCTTGCGCATCAGTTTTGGTCGTGGCCATAATCTGGTTATTTTTGCTGATCAGATTGACTTTCACGTTGGCTTTGGGTGCCAAGGTCGCCAGCGAATTAACCCAGACCAGGAGATCATTCTTCCCCATCTTGCCGACGATCCCCAGGTCGGTAACGATCACATACTTGTAATCATTCCGCCAGCGGTGTTCATAATCATAAACCGCGACTTGGAAAATACCCTTGAAGTCAGCGTCCATATACTGACCAAGGTTGAGCGCCGTGGTCACCACCTCGTTTTTGGCCCCGCCAATCTCCAGTACTTCTTCCTTCACCAGCTTGCCCAAGTAGGGCAACTGCCAATTATAAGCATACTCTTTCCGGGAGGAATCCAAATAATTGAGGAAGGGAATCAGGTTGTTGGCGTAGATCTGGTGGATCTCCAGTTGCACCCGGTCCACATTGACCGTTTCCAACCCCAAATTGAGGGCCCCTTTACTGTTCAGATACCGTCCACGGGAGGAAAAACTGAGGCCCGGCTCCAGATCGCCAAGGGTAATCATGGCCGCAAAGTCCTTGGCCAGCGGCAACCCATTGACCGCCGGTAGGCCAGCGTTGATGCGGAGATGGTAATTTTCTCCCCCTTTAAACTGGTCACTCTTGATGAAGAGCAGATCCTTTTCGCTTTCAACGGTAAAATTAACCCCCGGTTTAAGCTCGATAAAACCAGCAGCCGTTTCGGCGTTCACCGCTTGGGAACACTGCACGGTGATCCAGTACTTGCCACCGGCGCCCTGCATCGCCGCATTTAGGATCTGCAGCGGTTTTTTGGCCCCAACCGTTGTTTCGTAACGGTAGACGGCAGCCAGTCCCTTTTGCCCATTAACACATAGAAAATCCTTGGGCAGCGTGAGCGTTATTTTCTGTTCCTTCTCCGCATAAGGAATGGCGGCGCTGACCACGGTCATTTCGCGGCTGTTTTCGGTCTCGCGCACGGTGAAGGCCAGTTCCTCCTTGGCCCCCGTCAGTTGGAGGCGGAGTGCCTTCTCAAGTTCGCCCGGGGAAACCGGATAATTGAAGCGGATCCGCGCTTCAAAAGCAACACCTTCCCGGTCCTCCGTGTCGATAAAACTGGTGGTGATCTTCTCCACCCGGAAACGGGCGGTGTAAAATTCCACAGTTCTTTTCCCGGAAAGCGGCCGGCCCTGCACCGAAACGAGCCTACTGTCCACCTCCGCCTGGTAAGTGGTGGACGGCAACAAAGGCACTTCCGGGAGAAAACGGAGTTCCCGTTTTGTCACCCACCGGAACTTCCCCGGAATTACCGGGGTAAATTTGACAAGTTCGGTGGAGAGGGTCACCCCCACCTCCTCTTTCTTGACCATATCCTCGGAAAAGGTAAAGGTCAAGTTGGTATGCAGCTCCACCTCCCCCGCCGGTTCCATGCCCAACAAGCGCACAGTGCCCCCGGCATTCAGAATCCAAAGCGAGCAGCAGGCAATGACCATAAACAAAATGCCGTAAACGATCCGTCTTTTGTGATCCAAAGTAACCTCCCCCCACGTCGACGTGACTAAAACCCGCACAGAACAAGATTTTATGGCACTCTTCCTTAAATATTCGGTAAATGTTTCTAGTATCCTCTATATCTTACAAAGCATGGAAATGTTCGCACTTTTTCCTTTTGTCAAGTCTGCCCGTAGACCGCTTTTTTGGTAACCTTGGTTACCGCACCGGCGCCCGCCTTTTACTACAATAGACTTGCATACAAGGAATCAAACCTTGTTACAACCTCCGCTACGCAAAGAAGACGATGCCAAGAAATCAAGCCCACGAGAAACAGATTCAATCCGGCCAGATCAATACTGATCCGACGAGCGGAGCGATCTATTTAGTAAATCCGGTCCAAAGAAGGGGGATTAAGATGAAAACCATCAGAAAAATCATCTCGATTGATGAAGAAAAGTGTAACGGTTGCGGTCTCTGCATCACGGCCTGTCATGAAGGCGCCCTGCAACTGGTGGACGGGAAGGCCAAGTTAATCTCGGAATCCTACTGTGACGGGCTGGGGGATTGCCTCCCGGAATGCCCGACCGGGGCGATTACCATCGTCGAAAGGGAAGCGGAGCCCTTTGACGAAGCCGCCGTGCAAGAAAACATGGCCCGGATGGCTCAGGCCAAAGCGGAAGCCAACAATCCGCCGCCGCTGGCGTGTGGATGTCCGGGGACAGCCGCCCGCACCCTCCGGCCTCAAGCGCCAGCTGCGCAGGAAACCGGTGCCCCGGCCCCGGCCGCTCCAATCTCCCAACTGAAACAATGGCCCTGTCAGTTGCAGTTGGTCCCCGTCAACGCACCCTATTTCCAGGACGCCAACCTGCTGATCGCCGCCGACTGCGCCGCTTATGCCTATGCCAATATCCACCAGGATTTTATGGGCAATAAGGTGACTTTAATCGGCTGTCCCAAACTGGATGCGGTTGATTACAGCGAAAAAATCGCCGCCATTCTGGCCGCCAATAACATTAAAAGCATCACCATCCTCCGGATGGAAGTTCCCTGTTGCGGCGGTCTGGTCCATGCCGTTAAAACGGCCTTGCTGAAGAGCGGCAAACTCATCCCCTGGCAGGTGGTGACGATTGGCACCGACGGTTCAATTCTTGAGGAATAAAAACAGCGCCAGCCGTTGATAACCTAAACCGTTATTTTAGGTTCATCATCCACACTAATGCCATCGTCCCAATATCTTATCAACTTGCTCTTTTCCGGTCGCAATACCGAAAAGCAAAACATTTTCTAAACCAGATTGAAGGAGGAATTTTCGGCCATGAGAAACATGTTCTGTTTCCAATGTGAACAAACCGCAGGCGGTAAAGGATGTACCAAGGTTGGCGTCTGCGGGAAACAACCGGCGGTGGCCAATCTTCAGGATGAATTGACCGGAGCCCTGGTCGGGTTCGCCCGGGCGGCGGAAGGCAAACCAACCGACCGCCGGGCCGACGATCTAATGATGCAGGGTCTGTTTGCCACCATCACCAACGTTAACTTTGATGCCGCGCGGATCGAGGAGCTCATCGCCCAGGTCCGCAACGCCAAAGAGACCCTCGGTGGTGCCGGGGACTTCCCCGCCGGTGACCTCTGGAATGGCGATCCCGACCTGGTCTCTTTACGTTCCCTGCTTCTCTTAGGACTAAGGGGAATGGCCGCCTACGCCTGGCACGCCGCCGTCCTCGGCTACCGCGATGCCGAAGTAACCGGCTGGTTCTACAAGGGAATGCGCGCTGTCGGCGCCGAACACACCGTCGATGAATGGCTGGCCCTTCTGAAGGAGTTTGGCGAGATCAACCTCAAATGCATGGCCCTTCTTGATCAGGCCAACACCGCCACGTACGGGCACCCGGTGCCGACCAAAGTCAGTACCGTTATTGAAAAAGGGCCCTTCATCGTT
>JAAYHQ010000046.1 GCA_012727425.1 Bacillota bacterium | reverse complement strand
TTAAAGAACGTTTATGAAAAAGCGCACCCCCGTGCTTAACCATAACAGCAAGCGAAGATAAAGAGAGATGATGATGGACGGAACACACGCTTTGAAAAAGGGTGTGTTTCTTTTTATGTTACGGGGGAGGAATTCTGGTGGAAACAACGAAACGGAATACGGTTAAACTGAAAAGGCAAAAGGAACAAGTTTGGATTTATGGCGTCTAATGAAGGCAAGGCTCGAACGAACATTTACTGTTGAAAGGAGAGAACGCGGTGGAGATTCAGTGGTATCCGGGACACATGGCCAAAGCCAACCGTGAGCTTAAAGCAATCCTACCGCTTTTGGATATCATCATTGAAGTAACCGACGCTCGGATTCCCCAGAGTGGCCGAAACCCGGATTTAATCAACTTAATCAGGAATAAACCCCGGATTCTACTGCTTAACAAGGTTGACCTGGCCGATCCGAACGCGACCAACCAGTGGGTTGACCACTACCGGGCAGTGGGGGAAAAAGTGCTTCCGTTCGATGGCCGGACTGGGAAAATGCTCCCGGCGTTGGCCGACCTGATCGAACAGGTGGGGCGGGAAACTTTGGCCCCGAAGGCGGTGTGGCGTTTGGGTGTCGTTGGCATTCCCAATTGTGGCAAGTCCTCAATTTTAAACCGTCTAGCGGGGCGGAGTGCGGCGCCGGTGGGGGAGAGGCCGGGCGTGACCAGGGGGCGCCAGTGGGTGAAACGGGGCCGGTGGGAAATCCTGGATACACCAGGTTTGTTGTGGCCGAAAATTGGCGATGTGGAGACCGGTCTGAAGTTGGCGCTGGTGGGTGCCATCAAGCCGGAGAACCTGGAGCCGGAAGAGTTGGCCCTTACTTTGCTCGGTTGGCTTCAGGAGAACTACCCGGACCGCATACAAAACTATTATGGGATCGCCGGGCCGGAGTTGGCGGGCGATGCCTATTCGTTACTGGTGGCGATCGGAAGACAACGCGGTTGTCTTCGCCGGGGCGGCGAAGTTGACTTGCGGCGGACGGCCGAGTTAATCGGCAACGATTTTCGCCAGGGGAAACTGGGGGCGATCACTTTGGAGACAACTAATGTTTCTCCTGTTTTGCCGTGAACAGGCGGAGAAAACAGACCCCGCCGACCAGGGTATTAAGGTAATAACTCAAAAGCCGCCAAATGGTCACCGAGATGGCCTGCAAGTGTTTGGGAAGATAAATGGCGAAGAGGGAGAAAAAGCCGATCTCGGCCACTCCGCTGCCGCCCGGAATGGGGACGAAAGAGAGGAGGAAATAGATGACACACTCCAAGAGCAAGATGCGGAAGATCTTCCCGTGAATATTGACGCCAAAAGCCATCATGACCGCCGGGGCAATTAAAAGCGTTGACACCCACGAACAGAAGGTCAGAAGGATCACGAACAGCAGCGGGATGGTTTTATCCGTTGACAGCGTGCTTAAACAGGCCCGGAACTCTTCCCCTTCGGAGAGGAGTTTCTGGCAATAGGTTTCCGCGCGCGCTGGACCCAGGATTTTTTGGACCAGTTTCATCCGGAAAAACCGGCGGATCAGGAAAGTGCCCTTGGTTGGCCGGAGGAGAAGTAGGAGGAGAACTCCGGCAAAAATGAGGGCACCGAGGATGATATAATTGAGAAATCCGGCCAGGCTCGCCAAACCAATTTCGTTGAGGAGTTTTCCCCGAAAAATAAAAAGAAGCAAGGGACCGCCGATTGACACCAGGAGACTGGTGAAGGTGACGCGAATCGTGACAATGGCCGAGGCTTTGCCGATGGAAAGACCCTGCTGGTGCAGGAGGTAAACTTGGGTGGGGACCGAACCGGAATACAGCGGGGTGATATTACCGGAAAAGATGGTGGCCAGGTTGATGCGGAGCGTGTCAAACAGGCTAAGATGCTCACCCAAAAGGTAGGCGATGGTTTTGACGCGCCATCCTTCCACCAACCACGAAAGGAAGACCACACCCAGCATTAGGCAGATGTTTTTCGGGTGGATCATGCTGAGACTACGCCAGGTGGCGGGGGTGGTCGAAGAAAGAAGAAGCCCAGCCATGGTGAACAAACCGATGGCGAGTGTAATCACCATTCCTTTCCGGATCACACCCGGCGTTAACAATTTTTTCGTAATCAATATGGATAAACCTCCAAAATCGTCGGAACCTCTATATTTTTATGGTTTCCCGCTCTTTAGTGTGTCTCTTCCCAAAGGGATTATATTGATCTTATTTTCTTCTTACAACCCCTTTTTCCTGCTGGCAAAAGATATATGCGGTGGAAGGGCACGGAGGAGGAATTTATCTTCGGGGCAGGAAAATACGACCATAGGGCGAACAAACATAAGATAGCAACTTTTCCCGTTGGTTCTAGATTCTACTATATGTGGAGGTATGGAAGTTGTGGACAGTACTGTACGTAGCTCCGAACCAAACAATGGCGAACCGGATTAAAGACTTCATGGAAGCAGAGGGGATTCTTATCCGCCTGCGGCCGATTGGCTTACGGGAGGGGAGTTACACCAATTATGAGATTTTGGTCACCGAGGCGGAGATTGAAGAGGCCCAAGAAGTATTGAACCAAGCTTTGCAAGTCCGGCTGTATCGTGAATAAGAGAGAAGTGATGGGGAATAAAGAATAACTTAAAAGAGATAAACTATACGGAAATGGTCTTTAATCCAATGTTGCAGCCTGATGGAGAAGGAGGCGATAACTGGGTGTTTAAAGATCTCTTTCGTTCGAAACAAAAATATGTAACGATCAGACAACGGGAAGTTCCGGAAAGCGCTCTCCACGCGACGGAAACAGTTAAAAAAGAACTTCCCGATGGTTTATGGGTAAAATGCGAAAAATGTAACCAAATGATTTACCATAAAGATCTGGTGAAGAACCTCAAAGTCTGCCCCAAATGTCAATACCATTTTCGGATTGGGGCCTGGGAAAGAATCAATTACCTGCTCGATCCGGGTAGTTTTCAGGAATTATTTGCGAATATTACTTCCGGTGACCCGATTAATTTTCCCGGCTACCGGGAGAAATTGGAACAGGTTCGGAAGGCAACGGAATTAAAGGAAGGGGTCGTTACCGGCGTCGGTAAAATCGGGGGCGTTCCCCTCGCTTTAGGTGTGATGGATTTCCGTTTTATTGGTGGTTCGATGGGGTCCGCCGTCGGTGAGAAGCTGGTCCGGATCTTCGAGTATGCCGCCGAACACGAGCTTCCCGTGGTGACTTTTGCCGTTTCCGGCGGTGCTCGGATGCACGAAGGGATCCTTTCTTTGATGCAGATGGCTGCGACCTGTCAAGCCTTAAGTCGTGTCGCCGAGAAAGGATTGCTTTATATCTCGGTTTTGACCGACCCGACGACCGGCGGGGTCTTTGCCAGTTTCGCCTCGCAAGGGGATATCATCATTGCCGAGCCGGGGGCGCTGATTGGTTTTGCCGGGGCGCGGGTCATTCAACAGACGACCCGCCAGACGCTGCCTCCCGGTTTTCAAAGGTCCGAATTCCTACTGGAGCACGGAATGATTGATCTGATCGTCAACCGGAAGGAATTAAGGAATACTCTTGCCCGCCTGTTGCGTTACCACCAGAGACGGAAAAGGGTGATTAACCAATGAAAAACGGGAGTAAATACAGTTTGGATTTTGAGCGGCCCCTGAAGGAACTGGAAAAAAGGATCGAAGAAATCCGCCTCTTTGCCGAGGAAAAGCAGATCGATATGTCGGAGGAGATCGCCCGGATTGAAGAGAAAGCCCGCAGCTTAAAAGTGGAGATTTTCAAGAATTTGACCCCCTGGCAAAAAGTACAGATTGCCCGGCACCCCAAACGGCCTACTTTTTTAGAATATATTGAACTTATTTTTGATGGTTTTATCGAATTACACGGTGACCGGTTGTACCGAGATGATCCGGCGTTGGTTGGGGGTCTTGCCTATCTGGCGGACATCCCTGTAACGATTTTAGGGCACCAGAAAGGCCGCGATACAAAAGAAAATATCTACCGTAACTTTGGTATGCCCCATCCCGAAGGCTACCGGAAAGCCATCCGTCTGATGAAACAGGCGGAGAAATTCGGGCGGCCGATCATTACCTTTGTCGATGTGGCGGGGGCTTATCCCGGAAAAGAAGCGGAAGAAAGAGGACAGGGCGAAGCGGTGGCCAAGGCCATTATGGAGATGACGGTTTTGAAGGTGCCAATTGTGGTCGTGATCACCGGCGAAGGGGGAAGCGGGGGGGCGCTGGCGATCGGGGTCGGCGACCGGATCTTGATGTTGGAGAACGCCTATTATTCCGTGATCTCCCCTGAAGGCTGCGCCTCCATCCTCTGGAAAGATGCGTCACGCGCGGCCGAAGCAGCCGAAGCTTTACGGATCACGGCCGAAGATCTCCTGGCGGTTGAAGTCATTGATGAGATTATCCCTGAGCCCCTGGGGGGAGCGCATACCAATCCCGAGGAAATGGCGGGGACCATCAAAGAGCGGATCTTGGAAAATCTGAACGCCATTATTGATTTGGATCCTAACGAGTTATTAACCAAACGTTATCAAAAATTCCGGCGGCTGGGGCGTTATGTTGAAGAGTAAGGAAGAAAGGGATTTGTTCAGCTGTTAAGTACAGGAGGTAGAAACGTGAAAAGAATAGCGATTATCACCAGCGGCGGCGATGCGCCCGGGATGAATGCGGTGATCCGGGCGGCGACTCTAACGGCCATCAAAGCCGGATGTGAGGTTTTCGGGGTCAAACGGGGTTTTCAGGGTTTATTGACCGGGGATATCGTCCAATTGACGTCGATGGGGGTTTCGGACATTCTCCACCGGGGAGGAACCATTTTGCATTCCGCCCGTTCCCAAGAGTTCAAAACGGAAGAAGGGCGGGAAAAGGCCGCCAAACAGCTGCAAGAGCTGGGGATTGAAGGCCTTGTCGTGATTGGAGGGGATGGGTCCTTCCGGGGGGCGCAGGAGCTTTCCCGTTTGGGCTTTGCCACGGTAGGGGTCCCGGGGACGATCGATAATGATATCGAGTGTACTGATCTTTCGGTCGGTTTTGATACGGCGTTGAATACGGTCTTGGATGCGATCAACAAAATCCGTGATACAGCCTTGTCCCACGACCGGGTCTATGTGGTGGAAGTGATGGGCAAAAATTCCGGCTTCATTGCCCTTTATGCCGGTCTGGCGGGGGGCGCCGATGCGGTCCTTGTCCCGGAGATCCAGCCCGATCTGGACCAAGTGGTTGACCAGATCCAAAAGGTGAAAAAAATTGGCCGGCGGTACAGTATCGTTTTGGTGGCGGAGGGGGTATTTGGTCAGCCGTTGACCGGTCTTTCCATCTCTGACAGCGCCGCATTTAAGGTGGCCACCTATATCAACTTAAAAGTCAAAAAAGATACCCGGGTCACCATCTTAGGCCATATTCAAAGGGGCGGGTCCCCGTCGGCCCTCGACCGTACGCTTGGGACGCAGTTCGGGGCCAAAGCCGTTGAACTGCTCCTCGCCGGGGAAAAGGGGAAGATGGTGGGTTGGGTCGACCATGCGATCAAGGTGTCACCGATGGAAGAAGCGATCGCCCGTAAAAAGCAGATTGATCCCAAACTATACCAACTCATTGAAGTTCTGGCAGCCACCTGATCCTAGTGAGCAAAGCGCGTTGGGAACGCTTGACGTGTCGCCGTAAAAGTTTTATAATCTAATTAAAAATTAATAAACTACTCATCAAGAGCGGTGGAGGGAAAGGGCCCGATGAAACCCGGCAACCATGGAAGTAGCTTTCCAAACGGTGCTAAATCCCTCCAGTTTATGGAAGATGAGTATCCTCAACCCTTCCTAAACGAAGGGTTTTTTCTTTCACCCAGCAAAGGAGGTTGAAAATTGGAACGTCGTCTCTTTACATCGGAATCGGTGACCGAAGGTCATCCGGACAAAATTTGCGATCAGATCTCCGACGCCATTCTCGACGCCATTCTGGCCGAGGATCGTGAAGCCCGTGTCGCTTGTGAAACAGCAGTTACCACCGGTTTAATCTTGATCATGGGCGAAATCACCACCAACTGTTATGTTGAGATCCCCAAGATCGCCCGGGAGGTGGTGAAAGAGATTGGTTACACCAGGGCCAAATATGGTTTTGACGGTGATACTTGTTCGGTCTTAACGGCCATCGACGAACAGTCGCCCGATATTGCGCTGGGTGTTAACCAAGCTTTAGAGGTGAAAACCGGGGTAAAGGAAGAGGAGAACACCCTCGGAGCCGGTGACCAGGGGATGGTCTTCGGGTACGCGACCGATGAAACGCCCGAGTTTATGCCGATGCCGATCGCTTTGGCCCACCGTCTGGCGCGGCGGTTGGCCTATGTGCGTAAAAATAAGATCCTGCCCATGCTCCGTCCTGATGGGAAGACCCAGGTGACGGTGGAGTACGAAGGAGACCGGCCACTCCGGATCGAAAATATTGTGGTTTCGGCCCAGCATAATCCGAATTTAGAGCGGAGCGTCCTGGAGGAAGGGATCCGGGAGGAAGTGATTAAAGCCGTCATTCCTGCGGAGTACTTGGATGCAAAGACCAAATATTATATCAATCCGACCGGCCGTTTTGTGGTCGGCGGTCCCCAAGGCGATGCCGGTTTGACGGGACGCAAGATTATTGTGGATACATATGGAGGTATGGCCCGTCACGGCGGGGGTGCTTTTTCGGGGAAGGATCCGACGAAAGTGGACCGGTCGGGTGCCTACGCCGCCCGTTACGTGGCCAAAAACATTGTGGCCGCCGGTTTGGCCCGGAAATGTGAGATTCAGGTTGCTTATGCGATCGGGGTGGCCAAACCCGTTTCGATTACCGTCGATACTTTTGGGACCGGGCAGCTACCCGCCAGTAAACTTGAGGAACTGGTGCAGGAGGTCTTTGATCTGCGCCCAGCGGCGATCATTAAAGACCTGGACCTGCGCCGGCCGATCTATCGCCAAACCGCCAGTTACGGGCATTTTGGCCGTCTGGATCTGGACCTGCCTTGGGAAAGGCTGGACAAGGTTGCAATTTTAAGAAAAAAAGCCGGTTGCTAGGAGTAACCGGCTTTGCTGAGGCGAGATTATTGCGGAAAACGAAAGCCTGTGTTATAATGACATAGTTAAAAATCGATAAGAAGGTGAACCCTGATGAAAAAAGATATTCATCCGCAGTATGGTAAAGCAACCGTAACTTGTGCCTGTGGCGAAACCTTTGAAACCGGTTCTACAAAGAAGGAGATCCGGGTTGAGATCTGCTCGAACTGTCATCCCTTTTTTACTGGTAAACAAAGAATCGTTGATTCGGGCGGACAGGTGGAAAAATTCCAAAAACGGATGGAAAAAGCCGGAAAGTAAGTTTAAAACAGAGCAGAGCTGCTCTGTTTTAAACTTATGTCGTTGCGCATGCCGGCGGCTGCATGCAAAAATTACCGGCGGGGGTTGCGCGTAAAGGGGTGATCTGGTGGCGGATAAATACCAATATGGTGGGCAGGCCGTCCTTGAAGGTGTCATGATGCGCGGACGGCACCATTACGCGATTGTAGTTCGGAAAGAGAACAACGAAACCAGTGTTTTCAGTAAAGCTTTAGGTTCGTATACCCAAAAACATCCGGTTCTCCGTTTGCCTTTTCTCCGCGGGATTGTTGCTTTAGGGGAATCTTTGGTTCTCGGGTTAAAATCTTTACAGTATTCAGCCAACCAAGTGCTGGAAGGGGAAGACGAAGAGCTTTCCTTCGGGGAGATGACGTTAATGGTACTGCTGGCGATTGGTTTAACCATTGTGCTCTTTATCGCCCTTCCCCTTTTTCTCCGCGGTTTGGTGGCCAAATTCTTGCCGGGAACCTTCTGGCGGAACCTCTTTGAAGGGTTGATGCGGGCGGTGATTCTCGTCCTTTATATCACGATCATCTCTTTCCTTTCCGATATCCAACGGGTCTTTGCTTATCATGGTGCGGAGCATAAAGTGATCCACACCTATGAAGCGGGTGAAGAACTGACTATCGCGAACGCCCGGCAAAAATCGACGTTGCATCCCCGGTGTGGGACCAGTTTCCTGCTTTATGTGGTGGTGGTCAGTGCGGTGATCTTTTCCTTTCTTGGTGAACAGACCGTGCTGATGCGTTTTCTGTCACGGATTCTTTTGTTGCCTTTGATTGCGGGCGTTTCTTATGAGATTATAAAGTTTTCCAGCAAACACCAGTCTAATTTTTTCTGGCAGGCCCTGAGCTGGCCCGGTTTGATGCTACAACGGTTAACGACCCGTGAACCCGATGACGGCCAGCTGGAGGTGGCCATTATGGCGTTAAAAGAAGTTTTGGCCTTGGAGAATAGGAGCAGTAATGTTTTACCGCTGAACAAACAAGAGGCGTAAGTGGTGGGAGAGATTGTTTGATGTTTGACAAACTGACGGCGTTAAATGAAAAATTTAACGAACTTGAACGCAGTATGGCGGATCCGGCTGTTGCGTCGGACCCGGAAGAGATGCGCAAATTAGGGAAGAGTCATGCCGAATTACTGCCCATTATTACGGTCTACCGGCATTATCGCCAGTTGGAAAGTGATCTGGAGGCGGCGAAAGAGTTATTGCAGGAAGATCTTTCGCCGGAAGAGGCCGCCATGCTTCAGCAGGAGATTAGTGCCCTGCAAGCGCAGATGAAGGAGGCGGAAGCCGAGTTGAAGGTGGCGCTTTTGCCCAAAGATCCGAATGATGACAAGAACGTGCTGGTTGAGATCCGGGCGGGAACCGGTGGCGATGAGGCCGCTTTATTTGCAGCCGATCTTTTCCGGATGTATAACCGCTATGCGGAGAAGCTGGGCTGGCGGGTCGAATTGATGAGTTCCAACCCGACGGAGTTGGGGGGGTTTAAAGAAGTAGTTTTTATGGTTGAAGGCAAGGGTGCTTATAGCCAATTGAAATACGAAAGTGGCGTCCACCGGGTGCAACGGATTCCGGAAACCGAAACCGGCGGACGGATCCACACGTCGGCGGCCACGGTGGTGGTGCTGCCGGAGGCGGAAGAGATCGAACTGGAACTTGACCCCAATGACCTGCGGATTGATGTTTTTCGCTCCTCCGGTCACGGAGGACAGAGTGTTAATACCACCGACTCGGCGGTCCGGATTACCCATCTGCCCACCGGCATGGTGGTGACCTGCCAGGATGAGAAATCTCAGCACAAGAACCGGGAAAAAGCCTTAAAAATCTTGCGGGCCCGGCTTCTTGACAAACTGCAACAGGAGCAACAGGAGAAAATTGCTTCCACCCGACGTAGTCTCGTCAAATCCGGGGACCGGAGCGAGCGGATCCGGACGTATAATTTCCCGCAGAACCGGGTCACCGACCACCGCATCGATTTAACGCTCTACCGCTTGGATAGTATCATCGCTGGTGATTTGGATGAGTTAATCTCGAAACTGCGCCTCTCCGAGCAGACTGAGAAGTTGCAGGCAATGGATGAGGGCGGAGTGGCATGAACCTGACCGTGGGGGTAGTGCTGAAGGAGACGGCCCGCTTTTTTGCCAAACGGGGCTTGGAAACGCCCCGCCTTGAAGCCGAACTCTTGCTGGCCCATCTTTTGGCGACCGACCGTTTACGGTTGTATCTTGATGGCGACCGGCCTTTAAACGCCAATGAGATCAGGGAGTATAAAGAGCTGATTCGCCGGCGTCTGTCCGGCCAGCCGCTGGCTTACATTACGGGAAAAAAGTCCTTTTTAAACTGGGAGTTTAAGATCACCCCCGCCGTTTTGGTTCCCCGGCCGGAGACCGAAATCCTGGTCGAAAAGGTGGTTGAGCTTTGTCGTTCCCGGAGTGCGGGACGCCTTTTGGAATTGGGGACCGGGAGCGGAGTGATCGCCATCGCTTTGGCCCATTACTTACCTGCTTTCCAGATTGATGCGGTTGATCTGTCGCCGGCTGCTTTACAAGTGGCGGCGGCGAATGCCAAAGCACATGGTCTGACCGGACGGATCAACTTTTACTGTGGTGATCTCTTTGCCGCCCTGGCCGGCCTGGACCGGCCGGTGTATAACGGTATTGTCACCAACCCGCCATACATCCCGACCGCGGTCATCCCAAATTTGGCGCCGGAAGTCCAAAGTGAACCGTGGACGGCCTTGGATGGCGGTCCTACCGGGACCGAAGTGATCGCCCGGATTATTGCGGAGGCTCCCAACTATTTGGCGCCTGCTGGTTTTCTGGCTTTGGAACACGGTCATGAGCAATTCCCCGTGGTTGAGCAGTTGGCGAAGGCGGCCGGTTTTACGACCGTCCTTTCATATCAAGATTATTCCGGCTGGCCACGGGTGGCCGTTTGTCAAAGAAACCTTTCTTGATGGGGTTATTATAGTTACCGCTTTATTATGGTGTTTTTCATGCAGTCTCCGCCTTGGGCAACGATAACTTAAAAACGGAAAACGGCTTTCCAGTTATTAATTGACTGGAAAGCCATTTTTTTGCTTAAAAAACGGTTAATTGCGTAATAATAAAAGTAAGAGAGGTGGTTTTATGGCCAAGAATATTTATTTATTAGGGAATACCGGCTCGGGGAAGACGGAATTGATCCGGAGGACCCATGAAACGCTCGGGGGGCGGTTAACGATCCGTGCCGTTTACTATCAACCACACTCCATTTTTGACCTGGAAAGACTTCAGGCCGCCGGAATATCGGCGGTGATGAATAACGGAAAGGAGCAGGGTCCGGTCGCGCCGTCCCCGGATGACCGGCGAGAACTGGTGTTTTATGAATTATCCGGTCGTACTGGATATTCGCTGCCGAAGAGCCACGACGATCTTTTCCGGGTGTTTGTGTTCAGTGTGACCGAGGGCGACGAAAAGCCTTTAAAGTACCCCCGTCTTTTCAAAGAGGTGGAGCTGGTTGTCCTCAACAAAATCGATCTTTTGCCCTTTACCAATTTTTCCGTGTCGCGCTTCCAGAAGCAGCTGCGGATGGTCAACCCCTGCGTTCCTGTGCTGAAGCTCTCCTGCCGGAGTGGGGTTGGTCTAGACAACTGGCGGAACTGGCTGCTCAAGCTTTATGGTTATCATGAGGTGGAGGAGAGCCGTATTCTGCCGTGTCCCCCTAATTTTCCAGGGCTGTCGTTATATTAGAGGGGCTGGTTACTCAGTTAACGTTGCGGGCGACAGACCGTACTTCTCCTTCTCCATGTTGCCGAGGGGTTCGACATGAACCGCCACATCATAAAGGTTTTCAATCTTCTGCCGCAAAACGTGCTCCACTTCCATGGCCAGCCGGTGTCCTTCCGCGACGGTAAGTGACCCGTCCACTTCGATATGGAGATCGATCAGATAAAGGTTGGATAGTTTTCTGATGCGGGTCCGGTGGGGGTTGGCGACGTTTTCGACTTGGTCGACCGCGTCAAACACCGCTTGGTAAATGGAAGTATCTTTGACGCCGTCCATCAATTCGGTGTTGGCCTCAAGAAAAATCCGGATGGCCGTCCAGATAATCCAGACCGCGATCAGGATGGCGACCAAATGATCGATTAAGGGGATCTGCAGAGTAATCGTGGCAAAAGTGCCGAGGAGGACACCCAAGGAGACATAGAGGTCGGCTAGCATATTGCGGCCGTTGGCGATCAACATGGCACTCTCTGTTTTCCGCCCGGTTTTAAACTGGTAAAGGGCGAGCAACAGCTTACCGAGGATGGAGACAAAACTGACGATCACCGCCAAGGGGGATGGGACCGGGCTGGCGGTGGCTTTAATGATCTTGGTCAGGGCGAAAATAAACAGTTGCAGTCCAGCAAAGAGAATCATAAAGGCAATAAAGAGGGTGGCGAGGGCTTCCGCCCGGTAGTGGCCGTAGGAGTGTTTTTCGTCGGGTTCTTGGGCCATAATCTTAAGGGCGAAAAAAATGATGATAAAACTTAACACATCGGTCGCGCTGTCCACCCCGTCGCCAACCACCGCCAAACTGCCGGCGATGAAACCGAAAACCACTTTGACCAGGGCCAAGGCCATATTACCGACAATCCCGATGGTTGAGGCAATTTTGATCTGCTTTAAGCGTTGATCCAAAACGCATTCCTCCAACTGGTCCGCTTCCGATCTATTACCACTCTTTGTTTATCCCCTTTATTGGCTAGACGGGCCGAAAACCCTTTATTTTTTGTATTTAATATAATATATTACCGGACGCTTTTGGCTACGTCGGGTTGGCGAATGGTATTTTCTTCTTCCTCTTCTGGGGCGAACACCATTGGGCAGCGGAGGAAATTTGGGAGTTGTTCCGGCGGGAAATTGGTTTTTGTTCTGGATGTGAAAGCGCGAGGCAGAAAAAGAAAGAACCCGGTCACCAGAACCAGGTTCTTTCTTTATTTGCCCTCGCTCCCGTGAGAAGAGGGCATTTCTATTATATGTAGAATTATTCGGTTTATACGCCGCATTTATCTTTTTACTAAATGACGTGGTGTTCTCTTCATGCTATAATTAATGTAATTTTAACCCGATTAGAGGCAGGGTTTTCCGCAAAACACCGAAGAAAGACCTAATGGGGACAGGTATAAATTAATAGATTATGATCAAGACGGAAGAGAGGTATAATTTCAACCCCGAACAGTAAGAAGGTGAAAAGTTTGACGGCGCAGTTACTTTATTATATCACTCCTGACCAGTGCAACCCGGAAACTTTGAAAGAAATTCTCCACCAAAGGCCGGAGATTAAATTCGTGTCGATGGTCGGGGTGGATCTGGGCGGGAACGATACCGATGCCAAGATCCCAACGGCTGTTTTTCTGAAAGATACGGATAAGTTTTTCCGGGGCGAGATCCATACCGACGGTTCCAGTGTGGTTTTGCCGGGGATTGCCACCTTGAACGACGGTAAAGTCGATTTTGAGGCGGATACCTCGGTGAAATGGTTTGTCGACTACAACTACGAGCATCTTGACCCCCAAACCCGCTTACCGGTGGGTACTTTACGGATTCCTTCTTTTCTCATCCACGGAACCAAACGGATTGATTCGCGTTCGGTCTTACGGCGGATCGAGGAACGGATCAACCGGGAACTGCTGGAACTGATCCGCCGTTACCCCGCATCCCTTCTGGAGATGGGGATCAGTCCCGACCAAATCGAGGAGATTCTTTTAACGTCCGCTACCGAGCTGGAGTTTTGGGTAAAAACCCCCAATGAAAAGGCGGATATTGAACAACTGACGGTCTCCCAGGTTTTACGGGAGCAGTACTGGAAGCGGACCAAAGGAGTGGTCCGGACCGCGTTGGAAGCTTCCCTCCTGTTGTTGGAAGCCTACGGTCTGGAACCGGAGATGGGCCATAAGGAAGTGGGCGGTGTTAAGGCGCAGATTGGCGAAGACGGGGGCCTGACTCATGTGATGGAACAGTTGGAGGTGACCTGGCGCTACAGCAGTGCTTTGCAAGCCGCCGATAATCAGCTTTTGGCACGGATCATAATCAAAGAGACTTTCCGCCGGCACGGACTGGAAGTTACTTTTATGGCGAAACCCATGGAACAAGTGGCCGGGAGCGGCGGTCACGCCCATGTGGGTTTGGCGGCCAAACTTAAGGATGGATCAGTCCGAAACTTATTCACCCCGGCTGATGGACAGAAGGATTTTCTGAGTCCGATCGGGTGGGGAGCTTTGATGGGAATTCTTAAGAATTATGAGGCCATCGGGGCCTTTATCACCGCGTCCAATGATGCGTTTAACCGCTTGCAACCGGGTTTTGAAGCGCCGGTTTGTATTGTCGCCTCGGTGGGCCATAATGTGACCCTTCCTTCGCGGAACCGTACCGTGCTGGTGGGTTTGATTCGGGAACAAAACAACCCGGCCGCGACCCGTTTTGAGGTCCGCTCACCCAACCCCCATTCCAATTATTATCTGACGTTGGCCGCCCTCTACCAGGGGATGTTAGACGGCATTACGTACGCCCTGACGAGTGAACGGACCAGTGCCGAACTGGAGCGGGAGTTTTCCAAAAAACCGGGGGAACCGGCGGTTTATCTGGAAACCGGACGTGCCTACCGGAGCGAGGAAGATGTTTTTGAAGCCTACACCAAAGAAGAAAGAGACCGTTGGTTCGGGGTACCGCCGGCTACTGTCTGGGAGACCCTGGCCAACCTGGAGCGCTATCCGGAGAAAACCGCGGTCTTGACCGCGGGCGGCGTGTTTACCGAGCCGATTATCCGCTCTTATTCGCTGGCCATGCTCAACCAGTGGGTGACCGAACTGTGTGACCGCATCCTTCCGGAAAATGCGGAAGAGATCCGGAGCCTGGTCCGGGATGAACAAGCGGTCCATAATGCGCTGGACGAAGAACGCTGGCAACAGGTGCATGATCTGCGCTGCCGGTTGTTGAAAGATCGTCCCGATTACACTTCCTTGTTTACTCAGTTGCGGCAGGCTATTGCGGTGCAGGATTACGCGCTGGCCTCCCGTTTACAACAGGAGATTGACGCTCTGATGAAAAAGGTCAAACAGCTTTACAATAAATACAAAAAGAATCTTTTATAATCGCCGAAGGACCAAACAACTCACCATCAAAATAGCTTAGAACCCGCCAATCGTCCGTGGTTTTTCCGGAAAAAAACGGGCCAGGCCCGCATAATCAGTAGAGAGAGTTTTAAATCAGCCGCCGTGCCCCGCGGAGCCGTCTTCTCCACGCCGGATTCAGGGGGGAAAGTTGAACGGTCTTATTCACAAGAACATGGAGGAACGCCCGTTGGTTGATCATGATTCCCGTATGGGTGATGGCGCCTCCCATTCGGAAATACACTAAATCTAACGGTTGTAACGGTTCGGCCTTCAGGTCCACCGCCCTGCCGACTTGGAGGAGGCCGCGGAGCAGACGTTCCGGATCTTTTTTATACCAGTCGGTCGTATAAGGCCGGCCGTCATTATCCGGAAGCTTAATCCCCAACTCTTGGTAGAAGAGGTGGACTAGACCCAAACAGTCCAGTCCATTCCGGTCGCGCCCCCCATGGCGGTAAGGAATCCCCAGAAACTGCCGGGCAATCTGTTCGTACTTATTCTGAACCATCGACTCTTTCCTTTCTGCCGCCCCTTGCGCTGCTGTAGTGGTGATATTATTTATATGCGGCGCGTGGGGAGGTGGACCGGGAAACAGGAATAAATTAGCAGAGGAATTTATAGATGGAGACGGTTTTGGCATAACATTTTTCGTAGAGTTCCTGCCGGTCCCAATGGGGAAAAGCTTTGAGGCAGGCGAGGTAAAGAAGGAGGGTGGCGGTGCGTAACTTTCCGTCAAAAGTATAGTGCAGAAAGCGGGTCAGGTTAAAATCGGTCCGCTGTACTAAACTGGCCATCGGAATGGTCATCATCAATCCTCCTTTGGTCGCCAAGCAAATCTGGGCGGACAAGCCCTTTGCCAATAAGATATGTTCCCGTGTGGAAAAATATGACCGGTTACGGTTAATGCTTTTTGTTATTTCGCGCGAGTGGTCGGTGTTCCGGGGAAGGATGATTATTCCGGTCATGTGACAAGGAGGCTTCTGATGAAATATGTCGTTAGTGTAAGCCTTGGTTCTTCCACCCGTGACCATCGTGTCCGGATGGAACTGTTGGGTGAGGAATACTTGATTGAGCGGATCGGGATGGACGGTGATATGGTCAAATTGCGGGAGACCATTCGGCGCCTGGATGGCAAGGCCGATGCCATTGGGCTTGGCGGGATCACCGGTTTGTTTCCGGTTGGCGGCAAGACCTATGTGCTCCGGAGCGCCCGGCCGTTGCTGAAAACAACCCGCTATACGCCGTTGGTGGATGGGACCGGTTGGAAAAAAGTATTGGAACGGCAGGTGATCCTCGATCTGGACCGGGAAGGGATCCTTCCGCTCCGGGGGAAAAAGGCCCTGTTAACGGTGGCTTTTGACCGTTATAGCATGGCGCAGGCCTTTGCGGAACTGGACTGCAATTTAAGCTTTGGGGACCTGGTCTTCTCTTTCGGCATCCCCGTCTTAATCCGCGGGTTTGCTACCTTTCACTGGTTAATCCGGACTTTAGCCCCTGCCGTTTGTATGCTTCCCTTTACCTGGCTTTATCCCACGGGGAAGCGGGAAGAAATGGTGGAGGACGCCAAAAAGTTTGCCCGCTATTACCAAGAAGCCGACATTATTGCCGGCGATTATCTTTACATTCAGCGCTTTATGCCGGATGACCTCCGGGGCAAGATTATTATCACCAATACGGTGACCCCGCAGAATGTGGCCGATTTAAAGGCGCGGGGGGTAAAAACCCTAGTGACGACCACCCCTAACCTGGGGGGGCGTTCCTTCGGCAGTAATCTGATTCAGGCGGTGACTGTGGCTTATTTGGGAAAAAGTCCGGAGACCATCACCGATGAAGAGTATATAACGGTCACTGAAAAACTGGGCTTTAAGCCCCGGATTGAACATTTGAATGATCCTGCTCATGAAGGGCATGAATAGCCGGATTGAGCAGTGGACAGGGAGGTAAGATGTTGGTGCGCCAAAAAACGATATGGCGGAGAGGAATTGTCGCCGGCCTTTGTCTCCTACTTGCCCTAGTCATCAGGGCAGGGGAGTATCCGTTAGAGCTTGCTGACCAGTTTGGACGGGTTATAACTTTAGAAAAGCTTCCTGTGCGGATTGTCTCTGGCTCGCCGGGGAATACGGAGATCCTTTTTGCGTTGGGGCTTGCGGACCGGATCGTGGGCGTTACCGACTGGTGTGATTACCCGCCGGCTGCGCAGACAAAAGCGAAGATTGGTAATATTACCCCCTTGAACCTGGAAAAAGTCCTGGCCCTCCAGCCTGATTTAGTTTTGGCCTGTAATTTAAACGGGAAAGATCCGGTCGAGACCCTGACGGCGTTGGGGGTTCCGACTTTTGCCCTTAATCCGGTTTCTTTTGCGGACTTAAGCGCGGCGATCCGTTTAGTCGGCCGGTTAACGGCGATGGAGGACGCGGCGGAACAATTGGCCCGGGAGTTGGAGACGGCCCTTAACAATTTGCGGGAGAAAGGAAAGCGTTCCGGCCCAAAACCCAAGGTTTTTATCGCCATTGGTTCGGAGTTGACGGATCTCTGGACCGCCGGGACCGGTACTTTTTTGGATGAGGCGGTTACCGCCCTGGGCTGGGAGAATATTGCCGGGGGCTTGGGATTTAGTTGGGGCCAGATCAGCTTGGAGTACATTTTAGCGCAGGACCCGGCGGTGATCCTGACCGAAATGGAACCGGAAGTTTTTAAGCGGGATCCGTTCTTCCGGGAACTGGCGGCCGTAAAACAGGACCAGGTCTTTCGCATTAATATCGATATCTTTTCCCGGCCGGGTCCGCGGTTGGTGACGGCTTTACAAGATCTGGCCCGCCTCGGGGAACAGGTTCAGGAATGAAGACCCGTACCAAGTGCCGGTTGCTGATGGCCGGGCTCATCTTGGGGATTGGCCTCACTGGGGTTGTGGCCTTGAGTCTGGGTCCGGTTCAGTTACGGTTGCCCCTTGATGCGTTCCAAACCAAGATCCTTTTTGATCTCCGCTTACCCCGGATTCTGCTGGCTTTAATGGTGGGAGCGGCTTTGGCGGTGGCGGGTGTTCTTTTTCAGGGTTTGTTTCGGAACCCCTTGGCGGACCCATACATCCTGGGGACTTCTTCCGGGGCCGCCCTCGGTGCCACCATCGCCGTTCTTTCCGGCGTGAACTACCAGTTTCTCGGCCTAAGTACCCGTCCGCTCTTGGCTTTTATCGGGGCGTTGTTGGCCACCGCCCTGGTTTATGCGCTGGGCCGGATGGGCAAACGCCCGGTGCTGACCGTAATGCTTTTGGCCGGGATTGCCGTCGGCGCTTTTTTTTCGGCGGTAACCTCGTTGTTGCTCTTTTTTCGCCAGGAAGAGTTGGGGAAAATAATGTTTTGGATGATGGGCGGGTTTGCCTATGCCCGGTGGGCCGAGGTCCGAATCGTCCTCCCATATCTGGGTGGCACCTTTTTGTACAGTTGGAGCCTGGCCCGGCAACTTAATCTGCTCCTCCTGGGCGAAGAAAAAGCTCATCAGCTAGGGCTGGCGGTGGGAGATTTGCAGCGCCGGATCGTCATTACGGCCTCGGTCTTGGTAGCGGCGGCGGTGAGCGTCAGTGGCGCCATTGGTTTCATTGGGATGATGGCTCCCCATATTGTGCGCCTGCTGATCGGCCCCGACCACCGCTATTTGCTGCCGGCTTCCGCCTTGGCCGGTGGTTTGCTGCTGCTCGTCGCCGATACCCTGGCCCGGACATTACTCTCCCCGGTTGAATTGCCGGTTGGTGTATTGACTTCCTTTATTGGCGGGCCGTTCTTTCTTTATTTATTACATAAGGGCCGATCTGCTTTGTACTAAGGAGGGAAGCGGATGAAGGCGGCGGGACCAATTCTGGTGGTGGAGGATCTTTCTTTTTCCTTCGGGAAAAGACCAGTCTTGGCCGGTCTTAATTTTACGGTCCCAACGGGGGGGATTACCGGGATTATCGGACCGAATGGTTCCGGGAAAACCACCCTGTTGAAGTGTCTGAATAAAACGTTGACCCCCACGGGCGGGCGGGTCACCTTTATGGGTCAGGATTTAAGCCGGATTAAACTGCGTACTTTGGCCCGTTTGATGGGGGTAGTTCCCCAGCAGTGGACGACGCCCTTTGCCTTTACCGTCCGCGAAGTGGTGATGATGGGGCGGTTTCCCTATTTGCGACGGTGGGCGGGTGAGAGCGAAGCAGACCGTGCGGTGGTTCGGGAAGCGATGCAGGCGACGAACACCTGGGCATTGGCGGACCGTCTGATTACGGAGTTGAGCGGGGGGGAGCGCCAGCGGGTCCTGATTGCGCAGGCTTTGGCGCAAACGCCCCGCCTGCTTCTGCTGGACGAACCCACTTCGCATCTGGATGTAAACCAAACGCTGGAGATCTGTGCGTTGTTAGAGAGATTAATCCGGACCAAAGGCCTGACCGTACTGGCGGTCTTCCATGATCTTAATTTGGCGGCCCGTTATTGTCAGCAGTTGATCATGTTGAAGGAGGGCTACATCTATGCCCAGGGTGCGCCGGAAGAAGTCCTTTCCGGTCCCAATGTGGATGCGGTTTTCGGGGTAAAAACGGTAGTAGGCGCGGAACCTTTTACCGGCCGGCCGTACCTCTACTTTTTCTTAAACCAAGGACAATAGCGGTCTTTCGGTCAAGAGAAAGAGTAGCTTCCAGGTTGTAAAAATATTTATATTTACCAGATCCAGTTTTAAAGGGATGGTTTTACTTTCAACTAATCATTTGGGGCCATGAACAAAAGAAATACTTGCCATAAGGCCAGTGCCATGATATACTCATGAGTGGTGTAAAATACACACGCTTTTGGACCCGTACCAAGGTGCCCAAGTATGGGTTTGGTGGGGGGAGGAAGAAAGCGGAGGCAAAACCAAGAAGGGAAGGAGGTGACCAGTTGTGGCAGTGATCACCATGAAGCAACTCTTGGAGGCAGGTGTTCATTTCGGTCACCAGACAAGACGTTGGAATCCTAAGATGGCACCCTACATTTTTACGGAACGGAATGGGATCTATATTATCGATCTCCAGAAAACCGTAAAAATGGTGGAAGAGGCCTATCATTTTATCCGTGAGACTGTGGCCAATGGCGGTACCGTCTTGTTTGTGGGGACGAAAAAACAGGCCCAGGACGCCGTCCGTGAAGAGGCGACCCGCTGTGGGATGTTTTACGTCTCCCAACGCTGGCTGGGCGGTATGCTGACCAACTTTGCCACCATCCGTTCGCGGGTCGAACGGTTGAAAAAGATTGAACAGATGGCGGAGGATGGTTCCTTTACTGTCCTGCCGAAGAAGGAAGTCCTCCAGTTGGAACGGGAGCGGGAAAGACTGGAGAAATTCCTGAGCGGGGTAAAAGAAATGAACCGGTTGCCGGATGCCCTCTTTGTGGTTGACCCGCGGAAGGAACGGATTGCTGTGGCGGAGGCACGAAAATTAAACATCCCGATCGTGGCCATTGTGGACACCAACTGTGATCCGGATGAGATTGACTACGTGATCCCCGGCAACGATGATGCCATCCGGGCCGTACGCCTGCTTTCGGCGACCATCGCCGACGCGGTGCTCGAAGGTCGCCAGGGCGAGCAGCTCTCCCCGGAAGAGCCCGCCGGTACGGAAACCCAGGCGGCAGCGGGAGAGGAGACACCAGTGGAAGCCGGTGCCGAGGACGTCCAAGCCGAAACCGAAGAAAAACCGGTCTCGGTTGAAAGTTAACACCAAAGGGGTGAGCGGCGGGGTGATCAAGCCCTCCCTCCCCCTTTTTTAAACTAATTTCCGCGTGCACCGGCGTCAGCGGTGACCCGGAATGGGGATAATAGTGGGGAAGACCGCACGGCGACAAAATTGGCGAAAGGAAGGGATAAGATGGAAATTACTGCTTCGATGGTTAAAGAGCTTCGGGAAAGAACCGGGGCTGGGATTATGGATTGTAAACGTGCTTTGAAAGAGAACAACGGTGATCTCGAAAAAGCCGTCGCGTATTTACGCGAAAAAGGATTGGCCTCCGCGGCGAAGAAGGCGGGACGGGTGGCGGCCGACGGTTTGGTAGGCGCTTTTGTGAACGCGGACCGGACCAACGGCGCCCTGGTGGAAGTCAACTGTGAAACCGACTTTGTCGCGAAGACCGATGATTTTCACCGTTTTGTGCAGGAGCTGGCGGAACATATCACGCAGCAGGCACCGAAGGCCGTTTCGGCCGAGGAGGAAGGAGCGGAAGCCCCTTACTTACTGGAACAACCGTTTAAGGGCGAACAAACGGTAGGTGAGTATGTGGCCGAGCTGGTGGCGAAGACTGGCGAAAAGGTGACTGTCCGGCGTTTTGCCCATTATCAGACGGGTGAGAACGGCTTTGTGCAGGAATATATTCATATGAACGGCAAGATCGGGGTGCTGATCGAATTGGCCCTGAGCGATGCTGGCTTGAAAGAGAAGGAAGAAGTGGCCACTTTGGCGAAGGATTTGGCGATGCAGGTGGCTGCGGCCAAACCCGAGTATGTCCGCCGCGCCGACGTACCGGAGTCGTTTGTTGAAGCGGAGAAAAAGATCTATATGGCTCAGGCGATGAATGAAGGAAAGCCGGAGCACATTGCCGAGAAAATTACCCTCGGCCGGTTGAACAAAATGTACCAGGAGATCTGTTTGGAAGAACAAGCTTTTGTCAAAGATAATAATCAGACGATTGCTGCCTTGGTGGCGGAGACCGGGAAAAAACTTGGCGGCGAGATTACAATTGTCCGCTTTACCCGTTACGAAAAGGGCGAAGGGATCGAGAAAAAGGCGGATGATTTTGCAGCTGAGGTTATGTCCCAGATCAAAGCCTAGGGGACACCATTGGTGTTCCCTTTTTTGCAGGAGTTTTTAAGGCAAGCGAGAAGATCAATTTGAACTTGGGGGTAAGGCCGGATGAAAAAACCTAAATACCGAAGAATCATGCTTAAACTTAGCGGCGAGGCCTTAGCCGGGGAGAAAGGTTTTGGTCTTGACCATGAAGTGGTGATGGGGATTGCCCGCCAGATCCAAGAGGTGGTCGATTTAGGGGTTGAAGTTGCGGTGGTGGTCGGCGGGGGGAACTTTTGGCGGGGTGCGACCGCCAGTGAGCAAGGGATTGACCGGGCGACCGCCGATTATATGGGAATGCTGGCGACGGTTATGAATGCTTTAGCCCTCCAGGACGCCTTCGAAAAGATTGGGCTGGACACACGGGTGTTAACGGCAATTGAGATGCGGGAGGTTGCCGAGACCTATATCCGGCGGCGGGCCATTCGTCATTTAGAAAAAGGACGGGTGGTTATCTTTGGCGCCGGGACCGGGAATCCGTTCTTTTCGACGGATACGGCGGCGGCTTTAAGGGCGATTGAGGTTGAAGCTGAAATTGTCTTAAAAGCCACCAAAGTGGATGGGGTTTACGAGCAGGATCCGGTCTTGAATCCCGATGCCAAGAAATTTGATGACCTTAATTTTATTGAGATTTTGAATAAACGTTTGCGTGTAATGGATTCTACTGCCACCTCCTTGTGCATGGACAACAAAATTCCGATTATCGTCTTCAACCTGAATGAGGTTGGGAATATAAGAAGAATCGTGATGGGCGAGAAAATTGGAACTTTTGTTAAAGGAGATGATTGACTGTGGAAGCCATTAAAGAAATTTGGGAACAAACTAACCAAAAGATGCAAAAAGTAATTGAAGTGGCCAAACGGGATTTTGCGACGATCCGGACCGGCCGGGCCAATCCGGCGATTTTGGACCGGGTGACCGTGGACTGTTACGGTTCCCAGATGCCCCTGAACCAAGTGGCAAGTGTTACCACTCCCGAACCAAGGATGCTTCTGGTTCAACCATGGGACAAGTCGATCCTGGGTGAGGTGGAACGGGCAATTTTAAAAGCGGATTTAGGTTTTAATCCGACCAATGATGGGAACGTCATCCGTTTGGTGGTCCCCCAGTTAACCGAGGAACGCCGGCGCGAACTGGTTAAACTCTTGAAAAAGGACGCTGAAGAGAAAAGGGTTGCGATCCGGAATATTCGCCGCGACGCCAATGAAAGCATTAAAAAACTGGAGAAAAACGGCGAAATCACGGAGGACGAAAGCAAGCGCGGGTTGGATGATATCCAGAAATTGACGGACAAATACATTGCCGAGATCGATAAGCTAACCGCCAATAAAGAGCAGGAAATTATGGAGGTCTAGTTTTTGAAGTTATCTTCCCTTTCCCCAAAAGGTCTTTTTCACCGGGTCCGGCTTAAGCGGGCGGTTCAAACCATTCAGCCGGGTGATCCGGGCTTGCCGCGGCACGTGGCGATTATCATGGATGGGAACGGTCGTTGGGCGCGAAAACGGAATCTGCCCCGGACCGCCGGCCACGAAGCCGGTTTACAGGCCGCCCGGGCGATTACCCAAGAATGTGTGCGGCTGGGGATTAAATACCTAACATTGTATGCTTTCTCGACGGAAAATTGGAAACGCCCGAAGCAGGAAGTATCATTCTTAATGAACCTCTTCTACCAAAGTTTGCAGAAGCTAACCACCGAATTATACAATGAAGAAGTGCGGATTCGGTTTATTGGCCATATCCATCAGTTACCACCGAAATTGACGGCCATGATTGAACAAGTGGAAGCGCAAACTGCGCAGAACCAAAAGGTAACTTTAAATCTGGCCATCAATTACGGCGGCCGCTATGAAATTGTCCGCGCAGTACAGGCGATCGCCAAAAAGGTGCAAGAGCAAGGGTTGGAACCGGAAACGATCACGGAAGAACAATTCGCCCGCTTCCTTTTTACCACGGGTCAGCCCGACCCGGATCTGCTGATCCGGACCAGCGGTGAACAGCGGATCAGCAATTTTATGCTTTGGCAGACCGCATACACCGAATTATACTTTACGCCGACCCTCTGGCCGGATTTCGGTCCGGCTGAATTCCGCGCGGCGTTGGCGGCCTATAAAAAGCGATCCCGCCGGTTTGGGGGAATTTAAGGAAGGGAGAAGCAAGTGAAGACACGTATCATCTGGGGAATACTTGGTGCCGTTCTTTTTCTTTTTCTTATTATTCAAGGCGGAACATTGCTAACAGTTGCCGTCGGGGTGCTTTCAGTGCTGGCGACGGCGGAGGTCTGCAAGATCTTTAAAAAGACCGGAGTTGATCTTCAAGTACCGCTGGTGATCCTTTTCAACCTGGCGCTAATCATCGGTGAAGCGGTAAACTGGGGACAACCGGCGGTCAACACCGGTTTCGTACGGAGTGGGGGCTGGTTGGCTCCCGCGGCCTTTGTTTTACTTTTTATTTCCTTCCTTTTGCGGCTGAACAAGGGGATTTCTCAAGCAAATTTCGTTACGATCATCAGCCATCTTTTGATCCTGTTTTATCCCGGTTTTCTCTTTGTTTATCCGCTCCTCATCCGGAAGCACAGCACCCCGC
Organism: Bacillota bacterium; assembly: GCA_012727425.1. GTDB lineage: Bacteria > Bacillota > UBA4882 > UBA10575 > UBA10575 > Capillibacterium. The sequence goes on along the minus strand of JAAYHQ010000046.1, from coordinate 31,558 downwards.
CCGGTTGGCAGTTATTGCTCTTTGCCTTTGTGGTGATCTGGGGTACGGATACCGGCGCTTATTTTATCGGTTCGGCGGTGGGCAAATCGCCCCTGGCTCCCCGGCTCAGTCCGAAAAAAACCGTTGAAGGAGCGCTGGGCGGACTGGTCGTCGGTACGCTGGCCGGTGTTCTGCTTGGTCTGGTTTTTCAACTGCCCTTCTTTTGGCTGGTTGGAACCGGGTTTTTGACCAGTTTCTTCGGCCAGGTGGGAGATTTGTTTGCCTCGTTTCTGAAACGGTTGGCCGGCGTTAAGGATTCGGGCCGCTTTCTTCCCGGCCACGGGGGCGTCCTCGATCGCTTTGACAGTGCGTTATTTTCCTTACCGGTCGTTTATTACCTGGCCTTCTTTTTGCCCGGATAAAGACGCATGATTTACCTGTTTCGGACGTATGCTTAAACCGGGTGGTGGCGGTGGCGATTCCGAAACAACTCCGTTTCAAGGTCGTTTTTTTCCTGAGTATCTTCCTCTTTTGCTTACTGCTGAAGTACTTTTTTCCCTTGGTTAGTCCCTTTTGCCTGGGACTTTTTATTGCCTACTTAATTGAAAAGCCTGTGAGCTTACTGGGCCGGTGGTTTGGGTTCCCGCGCAAACCAGCGGTGATCATGGTTTTGCTACTTACCCTCTTTCTGCTGTGTCTTGGTTTGACCCTTTTCTTGGCCGGTCTTTACCGGGAAACCAAAGCGCTCTTGCAGGTGCTGCCCGCCCTGATCAACCGTTTTGGTCTGAGTTTGGAGCGGTTAAAAACGGAGTTGACTGCGCGGTTCCAGTGGCCGGCCGATTTTTGGCATTACGACCGGTTGTGGACGGATAATCTCTGGAATGCGGTCAGCAGCCTCCTTTACCGGGCTTTGCACCTGTTCCGCAGTTTTCCGGTTTTTCTCTTCAACCTTGTACTCAGTGGTTTTACGGCGTATTTTCTTAGCCGGGACCGGCGGAAAATCGGGCAAATGTGCTTATCCGTTTTTCCTCCCCACTGGCAACAGACCATCCGTACCCTTCATCGGCAAACCCTAGTGACCGGATGGCGTTTCCTCAAGGTACAGCTTTTGTTGGCGTTGATTACCGGACTACTGTCGACGGTAGGTTTGGCGGTCCTTGGCTATTCCAAACCTTGGTTGGTCGGGAGTCTCCTCGGCCTCTGCGACTTTCTCCCCCTGACAGGACCGGCTCTGCTTTACCTGCCTTGGATCGGATGGCAACTGGCCGTGGGGCAGTTGCAGCGTGCTTGTTATTTAACCTGTCTTCTTCTTTTCATTTTGGGCATCCGGCAGTTCCTTGAGGTACGGCTGGTTGGTACGACCTTGGGGCTCCATCCCTTACTGGTGCTGGCCGCATTGTACATTGGGGTGAAAACCCTGGGGATTGGCGGGTTTCTCCTCGGGCCCATCTTCTGTGTACTGCTACGTTCTTTGTATCAAGGACTGATTGTTCGTGAAAACAGTTTTAGCTTGAATTAAGGTGATTAAAGATGAAAAAAAACCTGGTCATTCTGGGCGCAACCGGGTCGATTGGGCAACAGACCCTTGACGTGGTCACCCGGGTTTTGGCATCTGAGTTCCGGGTTTATGGCCTTTCGGCCCATAACCAAGGGGTGCGGTTGGCGGAACTGATCCGCGAGTACCGCCCGGCAAAAGCGGTGGTGACCAACGACCAACATTACCAGGGGGTTTTAGCCGCAACGGCCGGTTGGGATGGGGAGCTCTTGTCCGGCCCGGACGGCCTGCTGGAACTGGTGACCGACCCAGCGGTGGATGTGGTGGTCTCGGCGCTGGTGGGGGCTGCCGGGATCCGGCCGACCCTGGCCGCGCTGCAAGCCGGAAAAAAAGTGGCCTTGGCGAATAAAGAAAGCCTGGTGGCGGCCGGGGAATTAATTATGGCCGCGCTGAAGAAGGACGGTCCGGCGCAGTTGATCCCGGTAGACAGTGAACACAGTGCGGTCTTCCAGTGCCTGCAGGCCGTTGCGGCACCGGATTTACAACAAATCCACCTTACCGCCTCGGGGGGGCCGTTTCGCGACTGGACCAGGGAAGAAATGAAGAAGGTTACCCCCGCCGCGGCCCTGGCCCACCCCACATGGCGGATGGGCGGAAAGATCACTATCGATTCGGCCACGTTAATGAATAAAGGGTTGGAAGTGATTGAGGCCCACTGGCTATTCGGTCTGTCCTATGACCGGATTAAAGTGGTCATTCATCCGCAAAGCATTGTCCATTCCCTCATCGAGTTGGTGGATGGCAGTCTCCTGGCCCAACTGGGACCGGCCGATATGCGGCTGCCCATTCAATATGCCTTGACGTTTCCGGAGCGGAAAGCCAACCCCTATTCCCGCCTTGATCTTAATCAGCTTTGTGATCTTCAGTTTTACCCGCCTGATTTTCAGCGGTTTCCCTGCTTGGAGTTGGCGTATGCCGCCGGCCGGGCGGGTGGTGCCTTACCGGCGGTCTTAAATGCCGCCAATGAAGAAGCGGTCTATGCGTTTCTGGCGGGCCGGATTGGTTTTTTGGCCATTCCCCACCTGGTTGAACGCACTATGAATGCATACGCAAAAGGAAGTAATCAAAGCCTTGATCTGGAGACCATATTGGCGGTGGATGCTTGGGCTCGCCGCTATACCCGGCAGCTTATCACCAAAGCATCAAGTTAGACAACATTAACTGGTGAGGCATAACAGCATCGGTCAATCTTCTCCTTGCCGGGGTCCAATGATCTTCCCCGACTTGAATTTCCTGGCAGGAAAGACCAAATACCATTGGCCCGGCGGAGATTGAAACCTGTATTTTGTGCGGGCGTTACCGGCGGGGGCTAATCGGGCGTCACTACTGAAGAAGGGGGTACGGTCGGCTTGGCGTGGGCGACCATACCGGTATTTATCCTTGTTTTTGGGTTTATCGTCCTGATTCACGAAGGAGGCCACTTTATTTGCGCCCGGCTGTGCGGAGTGACGGTTCATGAGTTTGCCATTGGCTTTGGACCGGTTGTCGTCCGCACCAAAAGAAAAGGGACGGTTTATGCGCTACGCCTGATCCCCTTCGGGGGCTTTGTGAAAGTGGCCGGAATGGGGCTGGCCCCGGAAGGAGAAGCGACTCCGCCCCGGCCCGGGGAAAGACTTTTCAGTTCGCTCTCCTGCGGGCGGAAGATCTTGATGATGCTCAGTGGGCCCCTGAACAACATCCTCTGTGCACTATTAACCTTTATTTTCATCGCGGCGGTTTTGGGGTTACCGGCCCGGCTGCAAAATGATCGCGCTGTCGTCGGTTTTGTGGAGCCGAATTCTCCGTCTTACGAAGCCGGGCTGGCCGCCGGAGATGAGATTGTCGCCGTCAACGGGCAGCCCATTACCGGTTGGACGCACCTGACCGGGCTGATCCACCGGGCGGCCGGCCAAAAGTTAAGGATCGAGTTTAAACGGGCCGGACAGCATTTTGTCCGGGAGCTTACGCCGGTGTACGATGCCAACATGGCGGTGGCCCGGATCGGCATCTACCCTGTCTATGTTGTGGAAAAACTTTCTTGGCCGGCGGCCGTCCGGTACGGGGTGACCCTCACCGCCCGGCAGGTGGTGGCGATCCCGGTTAGCATGGTTGGGATGCTCACCGGCCGGATCCAACCGCAGTTGATCGGGCCGATCGGAATGGCGGGGCTGATCGATCAGGCCCTGAAGTCCGGTTGGTACCTGTTTTTCACCATGGTGGCCAGTTTCAATCTGTTTCTCGGCATCTTCAATCTGCTCCCGCTGCCTTTACCCTTGCTGGACGGCGGCTGGATCGTCATTTTTCTGCTGGAGGGATTAAGAGGCCGGGAGTTTAAGGCGGAGCATAAAATCGTGGCGCAGGCGATCGGATTGGTTTTGATCATGACCTTCTATCTTACGGTGCTTGGGGCCGATTTGGCCAGTGTTCTCCGGCGATTGCTGCCCAAGGGTTAAGCCACTTAAGGAGGTTTTCGGTTTTGGCCGGTAAGCGAAAAAGTCCGTGGTTGGATCCGAATAAGGAAGGCCGCGCCAAGGGGAGGCGGGCGAAACGGTATTGTGCCCGTTGCGGAAATACCGTGCGGCAGGTCCGGATCCTAAAGGCGTATAACCTATGTGAATTCTGTGTAAAAGAGATGATCCGGAAAAAAGAGCGGGACTGGGTCTGTCTTGGTTGCGGTCGTTTTGCCCCGGCGGAAGTGAAAGTGGGCAAGGGCTACTGCCGTAGTTGCCTGTGCCCGGCTTGTGGCCGGCCCGATCCGGCGTCGGTCCCTAAATTCGGGTTATGCCGGGTCTGTGCTGAAAACACCGGGGTCTTCTGCCGGCGGTGTGGGAAGGAAGCGCCGGCCCAAGTCCGAAAGAACCGGGGCTTTTGTGACCTTTGTGTCCGGCGTGAAGCCACGGCGGACAAGCCTTGAAACGTTAGTTGCATAGGTGTTAATGACGAAAAGGGGAAGCAAATGAGGGCAAGAAAAAAGACCCGGCCGGTCCGGGTGGGCAACCTGGTGATCGGCGGCGGGGCACCAATTGTGGTCCAATCGATGACCAACACCGACACCCGGGCGGTGGCGGCGACCTTGGCGCAGATAGAAGCGTTGGCGGCGGCCGGTTGCGAATTGATTCGGGTGGCTGTTCCGGACCAGGAAGCTGCGGTTAAACTCAAAGAGATCGTCCGCCACGCGAAGTTGCCGGTGGTGGCCGATATTCATTTTGATTACCGTTTGGCGTTGGCGGCGATCGAGGCCGGCGTGGCCAAGATCCGCTTGAACCCGGGGAATATTGGCGGACCCGACCGGGTGAGAACAGTGGTCCGGGCCGCCAAGGCCAATGGTGTGGCCTTGCGGATCGGGGCCAATGCCGGATCACTACACCGGGACTATTTGGCGCGCTACCAGGGTGATGTGGTCCAGGCGATGTTGGCTAGTGTGGAGGACCAATTGGCTCTGGTGACGGCGGACGGCTTCGACCAGATTGTGGTTTCATTGAAATCATCGGATGTTGTCGAAACGATCGAAGTTAATCAGGCCTTTGCTGAGCGGTGGGATTTTCCCCTCCATTTGGGAGTCACCGAAGCGGGCATCCGGTGGCGGGGGACGATCAAGTCTGCGGTCGGACTGGGGATTTTGCTGAACCAAGGGATCGGTGATACGATCCGGGTTTCCTTGACCGGCGACCCGCGGCATGAAGTGACGGCGGCCTACGAGATTCTAAAAGCTCTCCGTTTACGGGAACGCGGTCCGGTGGTGGTGGCCTGTCCGACCTGCGGGCGCTGTCAGATTGGTTTGGAACAGTTGGTCGAAGGAGTGGAGGAACTGGTCCGGGATCTGCCTTACCCCTTGCATTTGGCGGTGATGGGGTGTGTGGTGAACGGTCCGGGGGAAGCGGCCCGGGCGGATTTGGGGATTGCCGGAGGTAAAGAAGCAGGATTGATCTTCCGGAACGGCGAAATCCTTCGCAAGGAGAAACAAGCCCGGCTCCTACCGGCCTTTGCCGAGGAGCTGGCACAGTTGATCCGAGAAAAATATGGGGTGAATTTGAAGTTTAACCGGGCCACTTTCCGGCTTGAGGAAATTGTGGATGAAGAAGGAGGTAAATCATGAGATACACCCAGTACTATATCCCAACCCTGCGGGAGATTCCTTCCGAAGCGGAGTTGGACAGCCACAAATTGATGTTGCGGGCCGGCTTGATCCGGAAAGCCGCTGCGGGGATATACAGCTTTTTACCCTTGGCCCACCGGGTGTTGAAGAAGATCATCCGGATCGTCGAAGAAGAGATGGACCGGGCGGGAGGGATACAGGTTCTCCTCCCGATTGTGCAACCGGCCGAGATTTGGCACCAGACCGGGCGGTGGAACGTTTATGGCGATGAGATGTTCCGTCTGAGGGACCGCCATGGACGGGATTTCTGTTTAGGCCCCACCCACGAAGAGATGATCACCACTTTGCTGAAGAACGAGGTCCGTTCCTACCGGGATCTGCCCCTGCGGATCTATCAGATCCAAAACAAATACCGGGATGAGATCCGGCCGCGTTTTGGGGTGATGCGGGCCCGGGAGTTTATCATGAAGGATCTCTACTCTTTCGACCGGGATGAGGAAGGGTTAAACCGGAGCTATGAGGCGATGTATGAGGCTTACGAACGGATCCTTACCCGCTGCGGCTTGAAGTTCCGGGCGGTGGAAGCCGACTCGGGGGCCATCGGCGGCGATGTGAGCCATGAGTTTATGGTGCTCGCTCCGGCGGGGGAAGCGGTGATCCTTTACTGTGAAGCCTGCAACTACGCGGCGAATAATGAAAAGGCCACGGCCGCCTTGCCGGCGACGGCGGGCGAACCGCTGCTGGAGGTGGAGAAGGTCGCCACGCCCGGCCAGGCAACGGTGGCGGAAGTGACGGCTTTTCTCCAGGTCGCACCAGAAAAACTGATCAAAACCCTCTTTTACAAGACCGAGACGGAGTTCATTGCCGTTCTGGTCCGGGGGGACGATGATCTGAACGAGATCAAACTGGGGAATTTACTGAATCAGCCTTACTGGTTGGCTCCACCGGAAGAGATCGCTGAGCAGTTGGGGTTACCCGTTGGTTACGTGGGACCGGTCGGGTTAAAGGAGAAGGGCGTCAAGGTCTTGGCCGACCACCGGATTAAGGCCATGAAGAACGCGGTGTGCGGCGCCAACGCGCAAGACTTCCATCTGCTTAATGTTAACTTGGAACGGGATTTTACCGTGGACACCTTTGCCGATCTGCGGTTGGCGAAGGCTGGTGATCCCTGTGTCCATTGCGGGCAGCCGCTACAGGAGACCCGAGGAGTGGAAGTCGGTCACATCTTCAAACTGGGGACCAAGTATAGTGCGGCCATGAATGCCACCTTCCGGGATGAGGACGGTATTGAAAAACCCTTTATCATGGGTTGTTATGGGATTGGCATCACCCGCATGATGGCCGCGGCGATTGAACAGAATAACGATGAAGACGGGATCAAGTGGCCGTTGCCGATCGCTCCTTTCCAGGTCATTATTTTGGCCTTGGGTGAAGAACAGAAAGCGGCGGCGGAACAGATCTACCAGGAACTTATGGCGGCCGGGGTGGAAGTGCTCTTTGATGACCGTGATGAGCGTCCCGGGGTTAAATTTAAAGACGCCGATTTGATTGGAATCCCCCTTCGCTTAACGGTTGGGCCGAAGAGTTTGGCCCAGGGTGAGGTGGAAGTGAAGGTCCGGATGACCGGAGAAGATTTCCGGTGGCCGCTGGCGGAGGTTACGGCCCGGGTTTTAGCCTACTTAAAAGAGCAGGATCCGGCTGGTGTTTAGCACACCAGCATGAAATCCGGCTGGTTTGGAAAGCCAAGGTGATGAGAATGAAGATTGCAGCCGTTATTCCCGCCTATAATGAGGCCAAAAACATTGGCCGGGTCTTGACGCCGCTCCGGGAATGCCCCGGATTGTCCCAGGTGATTGTGGTTAGTGACGGCTCGACCGACCAGACCGCGGCGGTGGCCAGCAGAATGGGGGCCACGGTCATTGAATTTCCGGAGAACCGGGGGAAAGGGGCAGCGGTCATGGCCGGGGTTGCGGCGACCACGGCGGAAGTGATTCTCCTCCTTGACGCCGACCTGATCGGGTTAACCCCTCAGCATGTGAAGAGTCTGCTGGCGCCTATCTTTACCCAACAGGCGATGATGACGATTGGTTGTTTTACTGAAGGACGGCTGGCGACGGATCTGTCTCAACATATGGCTCCAAAGCTCAATGGGCAGCGGGCGATCCGGCGGGAGTTACTGGTTGCCCATCCCGAATTGGCGCAGAGCGGATATGGTTTCGAAGTGGTGATGAATCGTTTGGCCCAGATTAACCGGTATAAAGTGGTCTGGGTTGATCTGCCGCACTTAAGCCAAGTGATGAAAGAGGAGAAGCTCGGCCTGGCGCGGGGGGTGGCTGCGCGGATGCGGATGTACTGGCAGATTCTCCGCGCGATGGTTACGGTTAAACCGCAGTAATTTTCCGTTGAAAAAAGGTGGTCGCCCGCCGGGCGACCACTGGCTCAACAAAGCGGGGAAAAGAGTCATCAACGATTACCGGTGGAGGTTATAATGGCAAAAGAGTATCGGATTGTACCGGAAGCAAAGACTTTAGCGGAGCTAAGGGGGATTGATCAGATCTCCCTTTTCTTTCCAGAACCGCGGTGGCTGGTGGAGACCGCAATTGAACAGATCATTGTCGACTGTGAAGCGCAAGAGGTGTTTGTGCGTCTGAAGACGCCCGGCGGTTGGGACGAGCAGGCCCAAGCCCGTTTGGCCGCGCAGTTTTCCGGACTTCTCAACGCCAAATGCCGCGTGGAGATCGTTCCGGCGTCCACCCAAGACAAACCCGCATCCGGGGGAAGAGTGACAGAAGAAGTACTGAGCGCCGTACTGAAAGAGCGCTTTCCGTCGGTTTTTGCCTGGTTGGCATCACCACCGCTGCTTTTGGACCGGGAGACCAACCGGCTCACCCTGCGGGTCAATTCACCGTTGGCGGTGGATTACATCCGGCCACGGGAGAATAAAATACTGGCCAGTTTGCCGCCGCTGGATGGTAGGGGTTACAAACTCAATTATGAGATTGAGGAGGAACCGGTGGAACCACCGGCTCCGCCCGAATATTTTTCCGAACCGGTCATTCCGGAACTGGAAACGGCGGCGCCCTCCAAGGCGCCGGGGACCGGTGCGGTACTGTTGGGGCGGAAGATTAACGAAGAGCCGGTCCCAATTGACACCGTATCACCCGAGATGGAGACGGTGGTGGTCGAGGGGGAGGTTTTAAAGGCGGAGGTCCGGACTTTGAAATCCGGCCGCAACCTGCTCCTCTTTGATCTAACCGATTATTCCGACTCCATCTCGGTAAAGGCCTTTGCCACCAGCAAACAAGATCCGGCCGACCAGGTGAAGCCGGGAATGTGGTTGCGGGTTAAAGGGAATCTGCAGTATGATGAGTATGCCAAAGAAACGATCTTGTTGGCCCGGAGTATCCAGGTCGCGCCCAGCCCGCAGTTGAGTGATGAAGCGGCCGAGAAACGGATTGAGTTGCATCTGCATACAAAGATGTCGGCAATGGACAGCATCGTTGAACTGGAAAAAGCGATCAAGATGGCCGCTGACTGGGGCCATGAAGCACTGGCCGTGACCGACCACGGAGTGGTTTATGCATTCCCCGAAGCGGCCCGCTTGGGCAAGAAATATGGGATCAAGATTATCTATGGCATGGAAGGTTACTTGGTCAACGACCAGGAACCGATCGTCACTGCGGCGCCCGCTTTTTCTTTTGAAGAGCGGCCGATCGTAGTGGTCGATATTGAAACCACCGGTTTCAATCCCGCGTGGAATGAACTTTTAGAGATCGGAGCGGTTAAGATTGTCAACGGGGTGGTGACGGCCACCTTCACCCGGCTGGTCCGGCCGCAGCGGCCAGTACCATACAAGATCCAACAACTGACTGGGATTACCGATGAGATGGTCAAGGACGCGGCGGCCCCGGCGGAGGTCTTGGCTGAGTTTTTGACTTTTGTGGGTGATGCGGTTTTTGTGGCCCATAATGCCAAGTTTGATTACGGTTTTCTCCGGGAAAAGATCAGAAAACATCTCCGCGCGGAGTTTAACCCGCCGGTGGTCGATACGTTGGCCCTCAGCCGGGCGCTCTGGCCCCATCTGAAGAGCCACCGTTTGGACGCGGTCGCGAAGGAACATGGTATTATCCAGGAGCAACACCACCGGGCGGGGGATGACGCCCAGACCACCTGGCGGATTCTCGAAAAGGCGCTGATACTTTGCAAAGAGCGCGGTCTGACCGGTTGGGCGGAGCTTAACACTTTGGTCCATGAACAGCGGGTGGAGAATTTACACCCCTATCATATTGTGCTTTTGGTCAAAAACCAAACCGGCCTGCGGAATCTGTACCGGTTGGTCTCGGTTTCCCATCTCGAACATTTTCACCGCCACCCCCGGATCCCTCGTTCTCTGTTGTCCAAGTACCGGGAGGGCTTGCTTGTGGGTTCCGCCTGTGAAGCCGGGGAGCTTTTTTCTGCGCTCCTCAATGGTGTCGACGAACGTAAAGTCCGGGAGATTGCCTCTTTCTATGATTATTTCGAGATTCAGCCCTTGGCGAACAATGATTTTTTAATCCGCGAAGGACGGCTCACCCGTGAGCAATTGATGGCTTTGAACGAGCAGATCTGCCGGTTGGGTGCGGAATTGAACAAACCGGTGGTGGCCACTGGTGATGTTCACTTTCTTCGACCCCATGATGCCATCTTCCGCCGTATTTTATTGGCCGGGCAAGGGTATGACGACGCCGACCAGCAACCTCCTTTGTACTTGCGGACGACCGAGGAGATGTTGGCCGAATTCGCGTATTTGGGCGAGGAACTGGCCCGGCAGGTGGTGATCGCCAATCCGCAACTGGTCGCGGCCCAGATCGACACGGTTAAACCGGTGCCCGATGAGTTTTGCCCCCCGCAAATTCCCGGGGCGGATGAAGCGATCCGAAACATGGCTTACCACCGGGCGGAGGAGCTTTACGGCTCCCCGCTGCCGCCGGAGGTGGTGGACCGTCTCGAACTGGAACTGAAAAGTATCATTGGTCACGGTTACGCCAGCTTGTATCTGATCGCCGCCAAACTGGTGAAAAAGTCGTTGGACGACGGTTATCTGGTGGGCTCCCGGGGCTCGGTCGGTTCCTCCTTTGTGGCCACCATGTGCGGGATTACGGAGGTTAATCCCTTACCTGCCCATTACCGCTGTGCCGAGTGCTACCATACCGAATTTATGGCGACGGGGGCCATCGGTTCGGGTTTCGACCTTCCGGATAAAGCCTGCCCCCGGTGCGGCGCGGCTTTGTGCAAGGACGGGCAGGATATTCCCTTTGCCACCTTTATGGGGTTTGAAGGGGATAAGGAGCCGGATATCGACCTAAATTTCTCCGGTGATTACCAGCCGGTGGTCCTCCGTTATACCGAAGAGTTGTTCGGCAAAGGCAATGTCTTCCGGGCGGGGACAATCACCGGGTTGGCCGAGAAGACAGCCTTCGGATTTGTCCGCGGTTATATCGAAGAGCAGGGGCTGGAGTTAAGACAGGCCGAGGTCAACCGGTTAGTCCAGGGGTGTACCGGTGTGCGCCGTTCCAGCGGACAACATCCGGGCGGAATGATTGTGGTGCCGGCGGGGCAAGAGATTTATAACTTTACGCCCGTCCAGTATCCGGCCAACGACCATACGGCCGAATGGATCACCACCCATTTTGACTACCACGGTGCTTTGGAGGGGCGCCTCGTTAAGCTGGATATTCTCGGCCATGACGATCCCACCGTCATCCGGATGCTCCAGGATTTAACCGGCGTTGACCCTAAGACGGTGCCCTTTGATGACCCGGCAACAATGAAACTGTTCTCTTCGGCGGAACCTTTGGGGGTGAGTCCGGAGGATTTAGGGTTTGACCTGGGCACCCTGGGGATCCCCGAGTTTGGAACGGAGTTTGCCCGGCAAATGTTGGAAGAGACCAAACCGAAAACCTTTGCCGAGTTGGTCTATATCTCCGGCCTCTCCCACGGTACCAATGTGTGGTTGGGGAATGCGCAAGAATTGATCAAAAACAAACAAGCCACTTTGTTGGAGGTCATTTCAACCCGGGATAAGATTATGAACGATCTGATCTACCGGGGTTTGCCGCCAAAGGCCGCATTTACGATCATGGAGAAGGTACGGAAAGGGCGCGGTTTGGATGCGGACGACATTCAGTTGATGAAGGAGCATGGCGTCCCCCAGTGGTATATCGACTCTTGTTTGAAGATCCGGTATCTGTTTCCCAAGGCCCATGCGGTGGCCTATGTGATGATGGGGTTCCGGATTGCCTATTTCAAGGTCCACTACCCGGAAGCCTTTTATGCGGCGTTTTTCACCATCCGCTGCAGTGATTTCGATGCCGAAATGGCGTTGGGCGGACCGGAGCACGTGAAAGAAAAGATGAAGGAACTGAAGGCAAAGGGCAATGAGATGACGGCCAAAGAGAAAGGGCTGTACGCCACGATGGAAGTGGCCCACGAGGCCATGCTGCGCGGTATCCGCTTTCTCCCGGTTGATCTGTACCGTTCCGATGCGGCCCGCTTTTTAATCACGCCCCACGGCCTACTGCTGCCGCTGACCACGATTCAGGGTCTAGGGGAGGCGGCGGCCCGAACTCTGGTGGAAGCCCGTGAAGAGGGTAAGTTCTGTTCAGTGGAGGATCTCAAAACCCGGGCCCGGTTGTCATCTGCCGTGATTGAGGTGCTGTCGCGGCAAGGGTGTCTCAAGGGCTTACCCGCGACGAACCAGTTGACCCTGTTTTAGGCCGTGGCAAATCTTTGCCGCGGGTGAATGGTATTCCAAAATCGACAAGAGATTTTTCCGGATGGTTGGCCGGTGGCGCGATTTATGGTTTAATGATAAGGAACAGGTTTTGGAGGATGAAGCTTGTTTTATTATATTGTTTTTGCCATAATAATCGGTGTGGACCAATTGACCAAGGCACTGGTGCGACAAGGGTTGCCTCTCCACCAGACCATAACGGTTATCCCCGGGGTTCTCTCTTTTACGCGCATCAACAACCCGGGAGCCGCCTTTGGGATCTTGTCCCACCGCACCTTTTTTTTGACGGTGTTGCCGTTGGTCCTTTTTTTCCTCGTCTATCTGTTCCGGAAGGAGATTGCACAGTATCCCACCCCTTTCCGGTTTGGTCTGGCTTTATGTTTGGGTGGGGCGGCGGGGAATTTAATCGACCGGCTATGGAATGGGGGGCAGGTCATTGACTTTATTGACCTTGATTTTTGGCCGTTGGACAATTTCCCCCTTTTTAACCTGGCGGACACGGTCATCTTTATCGGTGCCTTGTTTCTCTTTTTCAGTATCGCACGGCTTAAAGAGTAGATTACCCTCGCGTCCGGTCCCATTTGCGCCCGAGGCCGTGTGTGGAAACTGTAGGGAAAACGGGAAGCCACCGGCCAGATGCCCCCGGCGCCCTGGGGGAAAGGGCCGGCTTTTGTTGGGGCGAGGTTGGATTGGGAAGGTCTTGGTTTCGTGATCAGTGGGAAGTCCGGTTTGTCTCCTCTTGGTTGGTTGTCGGCAAAGCTTTGCGAAAAGGAATTGCGATGCGTAACCCATAACGAGTGGGGAGTTTCTGCGGAGGGGGGAGGATGGCCAAATGTATCCTGTCTTATTCTCTCTGGGCTGGATTAACATTTATGCTTACGGGTTGATGGTGGCGCTGGCCTTGGTCGGCGGGCTTTGGTGGGTTGGCTCTTTAGCCCGCCAACGTGGGATTGCCACTTTTGAACAGATCACCGATTTTGCACTTTATGTGATCATCAGCGGTTTAATCTTTGCCAAACTGGTGAACGTGCTTTATGAGTTCGAAACCTATCGTCATAATCCGGCGGCGATCTTTTCCGGTTTTACCGGCTCCTTTTTTGGGGCGGTCATCGGTGGTGTCCTGGCGGGGGTTTGGTATACGAAACGGGCACAGATCGCCACCTGGCGGCTGGCCGACGTGATTGCGCTCTATATTCCGTTGGGCCATAGTCTGGGACGGATTGGCTGTTTGCTGAGCGGGTGTTGTTACGGGGTTGCGTCCAATCGGCCGTGGGCCTTGCCCTGTGCCGCCGGCGATCCGACCTTGCGGCACCCGACCCAGATCTATGAAATCCTGGTTAATCTGTTAATCTTTGCCGTGTTACTGGTTTACGACCGCCGGGTACGGCAGGGGAAGCGCCGGTCCTTTGACGGGTTCATTTTTGGCCTCTATGTCGGCCTTTATTGCTTGGCCCGGACCGTGGTGGAATTCTTTCGCGACAGTCAGATCCTGGCCTTTGGCTGGCTCCGGACAACGCAGGTCTTTTCGTTGGGCATTGGGCTGGTTGTCCTGGTCTACATTTTGGTCCGTTTGAAAAAAGAGACAAGGGATGAGCATGGTGCCTCTTCTCCGCTTCACAGTTAGTCCGGAGGAGGAGGGAATCAGGGTTGATGCCTTTCTGGCTCAGGTCGAGCCGATTCCTTCGCGGGCTTTTGCGCAAAAATTATTAAAAAACGGCAAGGTCAAAGTGGCGTCCTTACCGGTTAAGCCCAGTTACCGTCTGCAGGCGGGCGACGTGATCGAAGTCGATTGGGAAGAACCCCAGCCGCTGGCGGTGGAAGCGGAGGATCTGCCGCTGACGGTCCTCTATGAAGACGGGGATTTAATCGTGGTGAACAAACCCCGGGGGATGGTTGTCCATCCGGCGGCGGGCAACCCCAGTGGTACTTTGGTCAATGCTCTGCTCAAACACTGTCAGGATCTGTCCGGGATCGGGGGGGTGCTGCGGCCGGGGATCGTGCACCGGTTAGACAAGGATACGACTGGCGCGTTGGTGGTGGCGAAAAATGACTTTACCCATCTGGGTTTGGCTACTCAGTTAAAGGCGGGCCAAATGATCCGTATTTATCTGGCTTTAGTCCATGGTACGTTGGCGACGCCGGAAGGGGAGATTAATGCACCTATTGGCCGCCATCCGGTTTACCGCAAGAAGATGGCCGTGGTCCCGGGGGGGAAACCCGCCCATACTTCCTACCGGGTGCTTGCCGTGTTCGGACCCTATACCTTGGTGTGGGTCCGGCTTCATACCGGACGCACCCATCAGATCCGGGTCCATTTCCAGTACATCGGCCATCCGGTGGCGGGGGATCCGGTTTACGGCCGGGGGAAGGAACCCTTTATGCTCGACGGTCAAGCGCTTCATGCTGCCGGACTTGGTTTTACGCATCCCCGTACCGGCCAGGAGATGAGAGTTGCGGCGCCCCTCCCGGCCGATCTGGAAACGGCGATCCGCTATTGTGGTGAGCGCTGGGGGCCGAAAAAAAACGAGATCATACTTGACCCATTTTCAGATTAGTGGTATACTTCTTTTGAAAAATAGCTTTAAGTAGAAGCCTCTGCTTCTCACCCAGCGGTGCTTAACCAGCTTGGGTCGATTATGACACGAAAGATAGTCATCGGCGGTCAAGGGGAAAACTTGCTGCCGGTGAATAAGGTCATTAAGCGAGTAGAGGTTACTCGCTTATTTTATGTTTTGCTTATTCATCCAACCATCATCGATCTACTATCTATATTCAAAACAGGAGGTGGCGGCCGATTAATAGTGAGCTGCGCGTAAATGAGAATATCCGGGTGAAAGAAGTGAGGGTAGTAAGTGCCGACGGTGAACAACTGGGGATTCTCCCCATCAAGGACGCCTTGCGGCTCGCCCGGGAGAAGGACTTGGATCTGGTCGAGGTGGCTCCTACCGCCAGACCGCCCGTCTGTAAAATTATGGATTACGGCAAGTACCGTTATGAACAGAGCAGGCGGGAAAGAGAGGCTCGAAAGCGTCAGAAAGTCGTGGACATCAAGGAAATCAGGTTGACCCCAAAAATTGAGACACACGATTTACAAGTCAAGATCAAACAGGCGTTAAAGTTTTTGGCCAGTGGTGACAAAGTGAAGGTTTCCGTCCGCTTCCGGGGCCGGGAGATTGTCCACGCCGACTTGGGGAAAAAACTCCTTATGCAGCTTTACGAGGCCGTTCAAGAAAAGGCTACCCTGGAACGGGAGCCGAAGGTGGAAGGAAGAAACATGATCATGATTCTTTCGGCCAAACAGGAATAATAAAAAGTTATGGAATAATATGACAAGGAGAGAAGCAAATGGCAAAGATGAAAACCAACCGTAGCGCAGCAAAACGGTTTAAGCTGACTGGCACGGGCAAGATCAAAAAGAACAAAGCATACCACAGCCATATATTGGAAAAGAAGTCGCCCGACCGCAAACGTAATTTGCGTAAAGCCGACTTGGTAGCGGCGGCCGATGCCAAACGGGTCAAGCGGATGTTAGGCTTACAATAATTCAGGACTTCATGGCGAATAGATAGGAGGAATAGCAATGGCACGGGTGAAACGTGGTACAAACACACGTCGACGTCATAAAAAAATATTGAAACTGGCGAAGGGATACCGCGGAGCGAAGAGTCGTTTGTTCCGGGTGGCCAATCCGCAAGTTTTAAGGTCTTTGAGCTATGCGTACCGGGACCGGCGGACAAAGAAGCGGGACTTCCGAAGACTGTGGATTGCCCGGATCAATGCTGCGGCCCGGATGAACGGCATGTCCTACAGTATGTTTATCAACGGCCTCAAGAAGGCTGGTGTTCAGATTAACCGTAAGGTCCTGGCGGATCTGGCCGTAAACGACGGCGCGGCGTTTGCGAAACTTGTTTCTGTAGCGAAAGAGCAACAGTAGAGAAAACGGCCATGGGCCGTTTTTTAATTTGCAGCGAGGAGGCGCGGTGGTGACCGTACTGACCAGTCGCGATAATCCGCTCATCAAGACCGTTATCGCCCTGCAAAGAAAGAGAGGGCGTAAGAAACACCGGCTGTTTTTGGCGGAAGGCCCGCATTTGTTGGAGGAAGCTTTACGTTCATCTTTTAAAGTCCGGCAGGTGCTGGTGAAGGAAGGGGCGGCCTGGTCCGGCCCCTGGTGTGAACTGGTGAAGGAAAAAGGGGTTCCCGTTTATCAGGTTTCCGCCCGCCTTTTTCCGGTCTTAAGCGAGACGCAAACGCCCCAGGATGTACTGGCGGTGGTTGAACAACCCTCCGCCGCAGCGGAATTTCCGCCGGCCAGCGCAGATTTCTGCGGTTTGATCCTCCATCAGCTTCAAGATCCCGGGAATCTGGGCGCGATCCTGCGTACGGCCTGGGCGGCCGGGGTGAATCACCTTTTTATTACGCCCGGGACCGTGGATCCCTACGGAGGAAAGGTGGTCCGTTCCAGTCAAGGAGGGATCTTCAACCTCAACCTTTACGTCCAAACGCTGGAGTCCATCCTGGCGTGGGCCGCTACCCACGGGGTGAAAGTATGGATTGGTGATCCGCGGGGCAAAAAACTCTATTTTGAACAGGATTTGACCGGGCCCACCCTTTTTTTGCTGGCCAATGAAGCCCGTGGTTTCGACTGGACAAACCTGGATCCCGACTGGAGGGTGGAAGGGCTGCGTATCCCGGTCCCGGGCGGGGCCGAATCGTTGAATGTATCGATTGCGGCGGCGATCCTGATTTATGAAGCATTGCGCCAGCGTCTAACTGGTGCGGCCCGGGAATGAGATGGATGGTAACGGGAGGCGAAGTGATGGGAATTGACGCGGAAGCGTTGCGTTTACATAAGGAAAAACAGGGCAAGATTGAGATCCGCAGTAAAGTTGCGATTAATAGTCCGGCCGATCTGAGTTTGGCCTATTCGCCCGGTGTGGCGGCGCCGTGCCGGGCGATCCGGCAGGATGCGCGTCTGGTTTATGATTACACCAATAAAGGGAATACAGTGGCCGTGATCACCGACGGCACCGCGGTCCTTGGTTTGGGCGATATTGGCCCCGAAGCGGCGCTGCCGGTCATGGAAGGGAAAGCCATTCTTTTTAAACGTTTTGCCGGCTTGGACGCGGTTCCGTTGGCGCTCGCCACGACCAAAGTGGAGGAGATCGTGGAGACCGTCGTCCGGCTGGCCCCGAATTTTGCCGGGATCAACCTGGAGGATATTGCCGCCCCCCGTTGTTTTGCCATTGAGGAGAAACTGCGGGCGCGGTTGTCAATCCCGGTTTTCCACGATGACCAGCATGGAACCGCCGTAGTCTGCCTGGCTGCCTTGCGCAACGCCTTACGGGTGGTCGGTAAAGAGTTGAGCCAGGTTAAGATCGTGATTAACGGTGCCGGCGCGGCCGGTCAGGCGATTGCCCGCCTGTTGTACCGGGCGGGTGCCTGTCGGTTGTACGTCTGTGACCGGCAAGGAATTCTCCATCCGGAGATGCCCGGGCTCAATCCCTACCAGGCGTCTCTGGCGCAGCTGACCAACGCGTGGGGGGAAGCGGGCGATTTAGCTGCCGCCTTACGCGGGGCCGATGTTTTTATTGGCGTTTCCGCGGCCAATCTGGTCACCGGTGCGATGGTGCGGTCGATGGCTCCCCGGCCGGTGATTTTTGCCATGGCCAATCCGGATCCGGAGATCAGCCCGGAGGAAGCAAAGCGAAACGGTGCGGCGGTGGTGGGGACGGGTCGTTCCGATTACCCCAATCAGATCAATAATCTTCTGGGGTTCCCTGGGATCTTCCGTGGACTATTGGCGGTGCGAGCCACGAAAGTGACCACGGAGATGATGTTGGCTGCGGCGCAGGCCATTGCCGATTTGATTAACCGGGATGAGTTGACGGCCGATTATATTATCCCCAATCCCTTTGACCGCCGGGTGGTGCCGGCGGTGGCCTGGGCCGTCGGCACGGAAGCGCTCAGAGCGGGCGTTGCGGCCAAGGCGATCACCCCCGACCAACTGCGGGTCTCCCTTCAGGAACAGTTCGGACCCTGGTAAAGCCCCCTGCGGTTTTGGGTTGGCGGAGCGGGAAAGACTGACATAAACCCTTCTCTTGGTTCATAGTTTATAAAGATCTTTGGTCTAGGCGGTGGTTGGTGACGTTTGGGCCGAGACTGATCGGGACAAAAGAGGAGGGTCTGTAAGTGCAAAACACGGTCCTTTTCTATCTTTTCGTTCTCCTGTGGGCGGGTGGTGTTTGTTATCATTTTTACCAATTATGCCGGCAATGGGGGACGGCCGGGGCGGCCGACTTTGTGTACCGTATGCTCTTTCGTGCTTATCCACTTACCGTTTACCTTAACGGGGGCCAATCCCGGCAGCTTGTTAAATTATTCCTCTTGGTTAAAGGCGGTGAACTACTTGGCTTGGTGCTTTTCCTGCGCCTCTTTTGGGTGAACTGGTGGGGAGAGGTGTTTTTATTCCTGTTGCTGCTGGGGACGGGGATTTGGGCCTTCCATTATTTAGCCATGCTCCGCAACGGGAAAAATGGGATCCAGTGCGTCTATCCCTTGGCCGATGATTACGGTGTTTATGAGCTTGTCCTCGGTTCTTCCGGTCCGGCCCGGGAGTGGGTTGGTACCACCCTGGCCGAATTGGATCTGCGGCGCAAGGAGTTGTTGGTGTTGTCCATCGCCCGTGCCGGAAAGGTCGTTGTTTTCCCGAAGGGCCCCGAGGTGCTCTTGGCTGGTGACCGCCTATTGGTCTTCGGAAAAACAGCAACCCTACCGGTGGTGCCGCCGGGCGGTTTTGGACCAGAAGAAGAGGGTAGTTAGGGAAAGGAGGATAAAGTATGGATACCGGTTTAAGCGGTGGAGAAGTGTTAGGCGATTTTATTATGGTTAAAGCCTTAGAAGACGGAGTGACGATTATCGGATTAACCCGGGGTAAAGAAACCAAATTTCACCATACGGAAAAGCTGGACCAGGGCGAAGTGATGATTTTCCAGTTTACTGAGCATACATCAGCGATTAAGATCCGCGGGAAAGCAGAAATCTTAACGAAACACGGGCCGATGGTAGCGGGACGTTAGGGTCTTCCTCCCGGCGGTCTTCGGCGGTAACCGTTTTCAAAGGAAAAAAACCGGTAGTGAAGATGCCCTCGCCCGGTTGGTTTCATATAATGATCGTAAACACGCTGAGGGAGGAGGAGACATGAACGCTGGTGCCAACGGGAAGAACGCCGGGTATATGCCCTTTTTAATTTTTCTGATCCTGATTTTACTTCTTTTGGGTAGTACCGGCTATTAAGTGTCTAAGCTTTATTTACCCCTGTTACTACCGGTGGGAGGAGAAAACCTCGAGAACGGGAGGAGATCCAGGATGAGTTTGAAGTTTGCCGGTTTGAACATCTCTCCCTTTATTCTTTTCTTAATCCTGATCTTGCTAATCCTTTGTTTTGGCTAACGGTAGTCGCCCGTCGGCTATCAAGTCGTCCAAAAATCTGTCTTCATTGTACCAGGTGAATTGGAGCAAAGCGGAGTGAGTGTTCGCCGCTGGGAAAACGGTTGGTTCCAAACCAGGAAGATCCAATCTTACCTGGTTTTTTAATTTCCGGATCCTCCCTGTTGTGGCTGGGGCCGGTCAAAGATCAAAAGGACTAATAGAGAAAAAGGTTTCAAGGGATGCTAGTAACGGAAGGTGTGGAACGCATGAGAATTAAGAAGCCTTTTCTTTTAATCTTGTATCAGTTACCCGGTTTACCCTTGGCCGAAGGCTATACCCGGCTCATGAAACATTTTGGGTTTACCAATTTGACGGCCCTGGAAGCCATGAGTTTGATGTGGATGCGCGAGCCCAGCTGGGTACTGGGGATTTTAGCTTTTTTGGGCGTCAGTGCCTGGGAGACTTTGCTGGTCTATTATAGCACAAGATTTTGGGGGACTGATTATTTACCCCTTAAAGGAATGCTGATTTTGATGACCTGTCAAGCCTTGATCTTTAGCATTTATGGGATCCTGGGCGGCCAGGGCGAATTGGTCCAAGGGGTGAGTGGGAACTATGTTCATGCCTCCGCGGCCGCTTTTGGCGGCATCATCATCGGCTATCTCCTGAAAAAGTTCATCTTAAAAGCACAGCAGTGAGGAGGGCTGGTTTCCATCGGCAGTCAGCAGCGGAACCGCTTAGCCAAAGAAAAGTCGCCCTATCTGCGGCAACACGCCACCAACCCCATTGATTGGTACCCCTGGGGAGAAGAAGCCTTTGCGGCGGCAAAGGCGGCGGATAAGCCAATTTTTCTCAGTATTGGCTACTCGACTTGTCACTGGTGTCATGTGATGGAGCGGGAGTCGTTTTCCGATCCGGAGGTGGCTGCGGCGGTCAATGCGACCTTTATTGCGATTAAAGTAGACCGGGAAGAACGACCGGACATCGACGGGATCTACATGACGGTTTGTCAGGCCATGACCGGGAGCGGAGGTTGGCCGTTAACCATCTTTATGACCCCGGAGCAAAAACCCTTCTTTGCCGGTACCTATTTTCCGAAAAGAAGCAGCTTCAGGCGGATCGGCTTTTTGGAACTTACGAAGAAAATACATGAACTGTGGCGGACCCGCCGGGGAGAACTGCTTGCTGTCGCCGCTCATAACCTGGCCGTACTAAAGGAGGCGGAGGAAAAGGGGGGCGACGGTCGGTTGTCCCCGGCTATTTTGGACCGGGGATTTACCCAATTGGTTGAGGCCTATGATGAACGGTACGGCGGTTTCGGTTTTGCCCCCAAATTTCCCACTCCCCATCATCTTCTTTTCTTGCTCCGTTATTGGCATCGGACCGGAGAGGAAAAGGCCCTGTCCATGGTCCGCCATACCCTGACGGCGATGCGTTATGGCGGAATCTATGACCAGCTTGGCTCCGGTTTTCATCGCTACGCCACCGATGACCGGTGGCGTGTTCCCCATTTTGAAAAGATGCTCTACGATCAGGCGCTGCTCCTTCTGGCTTATTTGGAGGCATACCAGGTTACAGGGGAGGTTTTATTCCGGCAGACGGCCGAAGCGGTGTATACCTATCTTACCACAGTGATGCGTGACCCAAGCGGCGGGTTTTATAGTGCGGAAGACGCCGATAGTGAGGGGGTAGAGGGGAAGTTTTATTTATGGTCGTGGGCGGAAGTGGTTCGAGTGTTAAATCCGGAGGAAGGACGGCTGGTGGCCGCCTATTATAACCTGGAGGCGGACGGGAACTGCCGCGGTTTGGAACTGCCGGATGGGGCCAATATCCTTTACATTACTACGGAGCTGACTGCGGTGGCCCGGCGCTTAGGGATAAACCCGGAGCAAGCGGAGGCGCTTCTCGCCTCCGCGCAGGCAAAACTGTTGGCCTACCGGCAACAGCGCGTACCGCCTTTAAAAGACCAGAAAATTCTGACCGATTGGAACGGGTTGCTCTTGGCGGCGCTGGCCAAGGGGGGACAGGTCCTGCAGGCAAAGGAATGGGTGCAAACGGCGGAAGCGGCGGCGCGCTTTCTCCTCACCGTGATGCGTCGGCCCGACGGTGGATTATGGCACCGTTATTACCAGGGAGAAACTGGGATTCCCGGTTTTCTTGAGGATTATGCCTTTTTAATCTGGGGTTTATTGGAACTGTACGGTGCAACCTTAAAGACCAGCTATTTGGCGGTGGCGTTGGAGCTCAATGCGTTTCTGCGGCGTCATTTTTTTGATTCGGCCCATGGCGGCTATTTTCAAACCGCAGACAACGCGGAACAGGTCCTGGTGCGCCAGAAAGAGCTCTACGATGGAGCCGTACCTTCCGGGAATTCGGTAATGCTGCTTAATCTGCTCAGACTGGCCCGGCTCACCGGAGACCTGTCCCTACAAGAAGAAGCGGAAAGAAACAGTGTGTTCTTTGGCGACCGGGTTGGACGCGTACCGGTCAATTACACCCTGTTTCTTTCCGCTTTGGATCTGGCCTTTGGTCCCGGCCGGGAGATCGTCATTGCCGGGCAAAGAGGCGAGGAGATGACCGAAAGGATGTTGGCGTTAATCCAAACCACTTATCAACCGCGGACCATTTATCTTTTCCGTCCGGCGGGGGAAGAAGACCCAATCCTGACCAAGCTTGCCCCTTTTACCAAAGAACTGACGGCGCCGGCCGGAAAGACCACGGCCTATGTTTGCCGGAATCACCAGTGCAGTTTACCTACATCCGATTGGGATCAGTATCGCCGGTTGGTTCAGGGGTAGAATCGTCCGGTTCGGCGGTGTCGGCCGCCGGGCGGCGGCGGTTCGCTTCGTCAAGCCACTTTTGGGCTTCTTCCCGTGGCACATCGGAGAGTTCCGGATCGGAAGTGATTCTTTCGACGGCGGTGGCCAGATGGTCGCAGGCTTGGTCGATCAGGCCCAGCTCCAACTCGCAACGGCCTAGCCAGTAGTAGGTTTCCACCGGCCAGGATAGGCGCTTGAGGCACCATTCATAATTATCTTTCGCGGTGGCGAAATCGCCTTGCTCAAAGTAGATTTTGGCGGTCAGGAGGACGGGATCGGGGTCATTCAGGTTGAAGATCCGCGCCTTTTCGGCGGCGTGGAGCGCTTCTGGCCAGCGGCCAGCTTTATAATTGGTGTAAGCAAGGTTGTAATAGACTTTTCCGTCCGCATAACCCTCGGCCAAAAGTTCATTAATGATGTTCAGCGCCTGGTCAAGCTCGCCCTGCTCGCGGTAGCATACGGCCAAGACATTACGGAGTACTGGCGAAAGGCGTTTACCCGGTTTTTGGTCGGCTGTTTCCAACAGCGAAATTGCTTCGGCCCAGTTTTTTTTCTGTGCGGTAACCAAGGCTAAATTGACGTAAGGCTTTGGACTTGCCGGTTGCAAAGAGACGGCCTTGCGCAAATATGCTTCGACTTTATTCCGGTCCATATTCAGCAGGGCAATTAAGCTCCAAAATTTACCCGGGGCCGTGAAGTAAAGGAGGAGCACCCAAACGGCAACACCGAGACCAAAAGGGACCCAACCGGGCCGGGTCAACAAGGCCAACCCGCACCAACCCACCAGCACCCACTGGATTTTTTCTTCCCATAACCGTTTAAACATTCTTATCCCCCGCTTATCTATTGTTGCTTCTTAAAATTGCCTCCCTACTTGAAGAGCCCCCAAAAGCTCGGGTGGCGACCAATAATACTATTATACCGGAGAGCACCATTTTCTTCAATCAAAGCGGGTGCATCTGCCTCCGCACACCAGGGGATGTATGGTTCCGGTAAAAAATGGATATAATAAAAAATCCAAAAACGGTATGGGGGGGCGCAGGATGAGATTGCTCTATTATTGCGATCTTTTTTTCTGGTATCTGCATAAAGTGACCCTGGTGGCAATCCTTGTTTGGCTGGTCCGTTTGTGGTGGCAAACGGCGCAGAAGGAGAAGGAAGAAAAGACCGAAAACTAATAGGGTGAAAGCAGAGAGCGTTGCCGTTTCCCTTGTCAAAATTAGTTTAGATGTAATAAGATAATAGGTGGTTGTTTCTGCGATGACGTCCGGGTCACGAAGGGAATTCCGGTGTTTTGTTGGCAGTGGAGGAGAGGATAATGGTGGAGTTGAAAAAAAAAGTGGCGGTATTGGGCCTCGGCATTGAAAACCTGGCCTTAACGAATTTTTTATTGCAAAAGGGTGCGCAGGTGACGGTGTGTGACCGGCGCACTCCGCGGCAACTGGGTGAACGTTATACAGCCTTACGTAATTTTGGGGTGGATTTCCGGCTTGGCCCGTCTTATCTGGAAGGACTGGATGATTTTCAGGTCCTGTTTCGTTCGCCCGGTTTACCTCTATTCCAACCGGAGTTGATCGCCGCCAAACAGCATGGTGTCGAGATTACCAGCGCGATGCGGCTTTTTGTTGCGTTGTGTCCCTGTCCGATTATTGGGGTAACCGGGACCAAAGGAAAAGGCACTACGGCGGCGCTGATTCACCGGATGTTGGTGGCCAGTCAGCACCGGCGGGGGGGCCAAACCTATTTGGGGGGTAATATCGGGATTGCGCCCTTTTCCTTTTTCCCGCAACTTTCCGCGGATGATGTGGTCGTTTTGGAGCTCTCCAGTTTTCAGTTGGAGGATATGGTCGAGAGTGTACCGGTTGCGGTAGTCACAAATATTACCGAAGATCACTTAACAGCAGCGGATCCTGACAATCCCAACTATCACCGATCCCGGGAAGCATATGTCCAGGCTAAGACCAATCTCTTCCGGCATCAGGATCCTTCCGGGGTCACGATTCTGAATAATGAGGATCCGACCTGCCGGACCCTGCGGGAGTTGGTCCCCGGAACCCTGCTGCTTTACGGCAGCAGTGCCTTGTCGCCCGGGGCCTGGTATGAGCCGACGGCCAGCGGCCAATATAAGCTTTTTTGGAACCTGACCGGGGAGCCGGAAGAATTGATCGGGAGCGACCGGATTAAACTCCGAGGTGAACACAACCTATTAAATATTGCCGCTGCTGCTTTGGCGGCCGCGCAGGCCGGCGCCGACCGGGAGAGCATCGTTGGGGCGATCAGTACTTATAAGGGATTGGAACACCGGCTGGAATACGTGGCGACGGTGGATGGGGTCCAATACTTTGATGATTCCTTTGCGACGGCACCGGAACCGACAATCGTGGCCTTGCGCGCTTTTCAAGAACCGATAGTGCTGATCGCCGGGGGTGTTGATAAGGGGGTCGACTATCGGCCTTTGGTCGAAGAGATTATTGCCAGCTCGGTCAAGGCCGTTGTGTTAATCGGGAAGATGGGGCCGGTTCTAAAAGAGCTCATCATCGGGCTGGGAGCGGAAAAAGGAAAAGTCCCCCTCCTGGTGGAGGGAGGTACCAATATGGCTACGGTGCTGGCGGTTACGCAGGAAATTGCCCGGCCCGGCGACGTGGTTTTGCTCTCGCCCGCTTGTGCCAGTTTTGATTTGTTCAAAAACTATAAGGAGCGGGGCGATCTTTTTAAACAAGAAGTACTGGCCTTAGCGGCCAAGCGCAAAGATGCGATTTAGAAATAAAAATTTAAAGAGGAAACCATAAGCCGATGCGGAAAGGTAAAGAGAGGAGCTGAGGAGAGCCGAAGAATAAGCCGAGGAGAGCAGGTTTTAAGGAGGAGAAAATGTCGGGGATTGTTGGTGTTTGCCGGACAGGCGAATGTGAACTGGTGGAAAAGATGCTGGCGAAGATTCGCCACCGTGGACCGGGCGGCCAAAAAGTGATTGCGAAAAACGGGGCCGTCCTGGGGGTGGTCTACCGTAAGGGGGGGCGGCCTCCTTACATGAACAAACCCCGGTGCAGCGCGGTCTGGGATGGACGTTTCTCCCGCAATCTGGACCGGGTGGAGACCGATACGCCTTTAGCGTTAGCCGCCGTGCAGGACGGAAAAGTGATGCTGGTCCGGGACGGGCTCGGGATTTCACCGCTCTATTACGGTGAGGTCGACGGCACTTTAGTCTTTGCTTCAGAAGTAAAAGCGCTGGTGGGGATCGTCTCGAAGGTACGGGAATTTCCCCCCGGCTATAAATATATCTCTGGCGAGGGTTTCCAACGGTTTTTTTGTTTAAAGGCGGTTGACACCTGGCCGTTGCCGGAGGAAGAAGCAGTGCGCCGCTTGCGGGAGGCATTGGAACAAGCGGTGGCTGATTATATAAAAGACCAAACGGAGGTTGGCTCGCTCCTTTCGGGCGGTCTTGATTCCAGTACTTTGGCGGCGTTAGCCCGCCAGCGGGTGGACCGGTTACACACCTTTGCGTGCGGGCTGGAAGGGGCTTCCGATTTGGAGTACGCCCGGGAAGTTGCGGATTATATCGGCTCCATCCACCACGAGGCGGTCTATACGGTGGAGGATCTATGGCGGGTTTTACCGGAGGTCATTTACCATTTGGAGTCCTTTGATGCGCTGCTCATTCGTTCGGCAGTGACCCATTATTTAGTATCCAAAGTGGTCTCCGATTATGTACCGGCCGCTTTTTCCGGAGAAGGCGGGGACGAGCTGTTTGCCGGTTATGACTACTACAAAAAGTTGGAGCCGGAAACTCTTAACGGCGAGTTAATTAACAGTATTAACCGCCTGCATAATACGGCTTTGCAGCGGGTTGACCGTTCCGCGGCCGCCTACGGAACCGACGCTTATGTCGGGTTCCTGGCGCCACCGGTGGTTAAACTAGCGGTGCGGATTCCGGTCGAGTACAAACTGTACCAAAAAGCCGATGAAGAACCGGTGGAGAAATGGATTCTCCGCAAAGCGGTGGCGGATTTACTCCCGGAAGCTGTTCTTTGGCGGCCTAAAGTTAAGTTCTGGGAGGGGGCTGGGGTGGAGGATCAGATCGCGGCCTATGCCGAAGCCCAAATCAGCGATGCCGATTTCCGCAACGAACGCCGTTTACCGGACGGTTCTTACCTCAAAACCAAAGAAGAGCTGTTTTATTACCGTATTTTTAAAGAACACTTTGGCTCGCTTACGGACTTGTCTTTTGTGGGGCGGACGCCAAGTGCACCCGGTGCGCCGCTGTCCACCGCAAAAAGCCACTAAAAAACCCCCTTGGTTTTTTTGAGGTCTGATGCTCTCTTTCGGGATGACCGTTGCGATCATCAGACGGCGAACCGGAAGGGGGTTTCTTTTTCTGACCTAACAAACGGGTTCGGTTTCCGGGGGAACGAACGCATAGTAGATCCGGCGCATTGCTTCTTCGAAATCTTTGTTTTCAACGCCGACAATGATATTGATCTCGCTGGAACCTTGATCAATCATGCGCACGTTGATCCCGCCCTGGGCGAGGGCGGTAAAGAGTTTGGCCGCAATTCCCGGCGTGTATGCCATGCCCAAACCGACCGTGGCAATCAGGGCAATATCGTGGAACACCTCAATGGAGTCGGGTTGGCAGACGCGCTCAATATCGGTCAGCACCTGATCCAACTTATTATTGAGTTGGGAGTCGGCGATCACCAGGGAAATCGTGTCGATCCCGGAAGGCATGTGTTCAAAGGAGATCCCATGGTCTTCAATGACCGACAATAGTTTCCGGCCAAAGCCCAATTCCGAATGCATCAACGTTTTCTCAATGGCGATGATCGTGAATCCTTTTAACCCGGCGATGCCCGTGATCGATCCGGGGGTGCGTAAATTTCCGTTGTCACTGACAATTAAGGTGCCGGGCGCGTCCGGGTCGTTGGTGTTTTTGATGTGGATTGGAATCTTGGCCTCACGGACCGGGAAGATCGCTTCTTCGTGCAGGACCGACGCCCCCATATAAGCTAATTCCCGCAGTTCCCGGTAGGTGATCTCCCGGATTGGCTTCGGTTGTTTTACGACCCGCGGATCCGCCATCAGAAACCCGGAGACATCGGTCCAGTTCTCGTAGAGCGAGGCGTTAACTCCGCGGGCAACGATCGCACCGGTAATGTCCGAGCCTCCCCGGGTGAACGTGCGGATCTGCCCGTCGGGGGTTGACCCATAAAAGCCGGGGATGACCGCTTGTGGATACCGGCTGAGCTCCTGGCTAAGTATGGCGTGGGTTTTTTCCGCATCAAAACGTCCTTCCGCGTCAAAGCAGATCACCTTGGCCGCATCTACGAAGACGAACCCTAAGTACGCGGCAAGGATTTGGCCGTTCAGATATTCGCCGCGACTGGCCGTATAATCGGCGGACGCGCCCGCTTTGATCCGGGCCTCAATCTCGGCCAACTCGGGACCGAGATCAAGGGACAGGCCCAGCTCGCGACAGATGGTGAGATACCGTTCTTTGATGAGGTTGAAAACAGCAGAGAAACAACGCTGTTCTTGGGCGAGCGCATGACATTTATAAAGCAGGTCGGTGATTTTATAATCATCCTTGTCTCTTTTGCCGGGGGCGGAAGGAATAATGTACCGACGCGTGGGATCCGCCTCGATGATAGCCCGTACCTTTCGGAACTGGGCGGCGTCGGCCAGGGATGAACCACCAAACTTTGCAACCTTGATACCCATCTGTTTCCTCCTTTACAAATTCCGACCCGGTCGAATATTAACTTTAAAAGATATTAGGCGTAAAAAAGTTAACGCCTTCTTCTTTACTAATATTTAATACTTTCGGTTCAAATCGTTTAACCATAAGGAGACTACGGCATCATGACTTTTTTCACCGGAAAATCATTTCTCAATAAATGGCTGGGTAAACTTAAAGCCGATCTCCGGCGCCATCTGCCGGCGGACAGCACGGTGCAAAACCCGCCAGCAGGGCAGGAGGAGAAACGCCCACTCTCCATTCGGATTGCCCTGGTTTTAAATCTCCTGAACTACCCCCTGTTTTGGTCCGGGATTATTTTATGTTGTTGGCTTGTTTTCGAATATGTATCCGCCCCTTTTCTGCCCTCGGCGGTCCGGGCGCAAGTCCAAACTTACAGCCGGCCGCTGGTAGCGGTCTTCGGACCGGCGGCGGTGGGTTATTGGACCAATTGGCTGGCGATTAAGATGCTTTTTCATCCCCAGCGCAAGAACGCGGTTTGGTGGGGCTTGATCCATGCCCGGCGGGAAGACCTGATTAATAACTTGGTGGCGGGGATCCAAACGGCGGTGATTTCGCCGGAGATTATCCGGAATTACCTTTATGAGCATGGTGTTCTGAACAATTTTACCACAATGGTGGCCCGGGCGGTGGACGGCGTGATCCGGGAACCCGAGTTTCAGCAGGAATTACGGGCGGTCATTGTGGATTTGTTGACCCGGATCAGTACAGACCCGCGGACCAAGGAGCAGGTCGACGCATACCTTGAATATCTTATCCAGAAGTGGAGTACCGGAAACATTGGCGGGAAGGTACTAGGGTGGACGAAAGAGCTTTGGGGCAATGCCGTGCGTAAACAAGTCATGGGCTTACTGGCGCAGTTGCCGGCGAGTGCGGATTATTTTCTGCCCCGGATCATCGCCTATCTGGAAACCCTGCCGGTTAAAATGATTGCCGGAGAGAAGACGGTCGAACGGCTGGTGGCCGACGTCATTGCCGATACGGCCAGAAGGATCGATCTGGAACAAGTGATCCGCGCCCAATTGGCCAAGTTGGATCCGGCCGCTCTCGAACACTTATTAACCGGTAATATCACGGCGGAACTGGTTTTTATCCAGACTTCCGGTGGTATTTTCGGTTTCCTGGTGGGGTTGGCGCTCCTTTACCCTTCGGTCCGCCCAGTCTTTTTGCTGGTTGGTTTTGTTTTGTGGGCGCTTTACCGCCGCACGGTTGAAAAAAAATAACCAGCGGTTAAGCTGGTTTTAGACGATTTGTGCTTTGTTGCCGAGGGGAGTTATCAGTTCCGCCGGCTTTTGCTCCCGGCTACACAGAATTTTTTCGATACTGACCAGTTGGACGCAGATGATGAACAGTTCCATTGCCTTTTTCAGCTCGACCAAGGACGGATAAGTGGGGGCAATGCGGATGTTTTGGTCTTTGGGATCGATCCCGTAGGGGAAGGTCGCCCCGGCTTTAGTCAGTTCCACGCCGGCGTCGGCCGCCATTTGCACGACTTTTTTGGCGCAACCCGGCATGGTGTTGAAACTGATAAAATACCCGCCTTGGGGGCGGCTCCAGGTGGCGATCTTCTTACCGCCCAATTCGGTTTGTAAAAGATTAAGCACCAGATTGAACTTGGGCCGGATGATGTCGGCGTGTTTTTTCATATGCAACCGGACATTGTGCGCATTTTGGAAAAAACGGACGTGCGCCAGTTGGTTTAGTTTGTTCGGACCAATGGTCTGAATGGCCATCTGTTTTTTCAGTCGGTTGATATTTTGCACGCTGGATGCAACCATTGCCAGTCCGGCTCCGGCGTACGTAATCTTCGAGGTTGAACTGAAGATATAGACCCGGTCTGGATGGTTGGCTTCTTTGCAAGCGGTGAGAATGTTTTTCAGGGGAACCGGTTCGGAGGTGAGATCATGCCAGGCATAAGCGTTGTCCCAAAAGATCCGAAAATCGGACGCTTTGGTCTTCATTGTCGCCAGGCGGGTGACCACCTGATCGGAGTAGGTGATGCCAGTGGGATTGCTGTGTTTAGGCACGCACCAGATCCCCTTGATGGTTTCATCCTCCGCTACCAGCTTTTCGACGAGATCCATATCGGGTCCGTCCTCCCGGAGCGGGATCGTGATCATTTCTATATTAAAAAACTCGCAGATGGCAAAATGCCGGTCATAACCCGGGCTCGGGCAAAGGAATTTAATGGGTTGCTGTCCCCAGGGTGCGTTTTGCCCATCCACGCCGAAAAGTAAGGCCCGGGCGATCAGATCGTGCATCAACGCCAAACTGGAGTTGCCGTGGACAATAATCTCATCCGGTTGGACTTCCAATAACTCGGCAAAAAGACGACGGGCTTCCGGCAGCCCTTCGAGGCCGCCGTAATTCCGGCAGTCGGTTCCATCTGCAGCCAGGTAGTTTCGGTTAAGACCTTCCAACAATCCGGCGGAGAGGTCCAACTGCTCGGGGCAAGGTTTGCCGCGGGACATATTGAGTTTCAGGTTTTGCTGTTTAAATTCTTCATACTTTAGCGTCAGTTGTTTTTGCATATGGCGTAAAGTATCGGTATCTAACGTTAAAAAGTCCACCATCAAAAAATCCCCCTGCCAAAGTGAATAATCATTATTCTAATTATAAGGAAGGCGGGATTGAAAAGCAACAAAGATGCGAAAGTATACAAGTATACCTTCATCTTTATGCAACGGGTATTCCATAAAAAAAAGAAGGTTGTGCCTTCTTTATTGACGGAAGGGCTCCGGAGCGCTCTTGCGTTTTAACGCGGTTTTTGACAGCTTTTTCTAACCACTAATTCGCTGGGGATCAGGACTTTTTTAGGGATCTTCCGGTCTTTTTCGATTCTTTCCTTTAGGAGTTCGATTGCCGTTTGCGCCATGATATTAATATGGACCCGGATTGTGGTCAGCGGCGGGATCAAAAATTTAGAAGTCGCAAGATCATTAAAGCCGATGATACTGATCTGGTCGGGAACATCAATCTTCGCTTCGTGTAAAGCCCGCAAAGCTCCGATGGCCATTGTGTCATTGGCAATCAGTAAAGCGGTAGGGATCCGCGGCGCCTCAAGCAATTGGCGCAGCACATTGTAGCCTTCCTGATATGAGATGCACCGGCCAGTATAGACATAGTCGGGATTATAGAGATTATACTCTTCCATAATATCAATGAATACTTTTTT
>JAAYHQ010000045.1 GCA_012727425.1 Bacillota bacterium | reverse complement strand
TTCATCCAATTAACAGGGATTGAACAATGGACCAAGATTCAGTCGGGTTCAATCTATTACGCCCTGACAAAGCTGGAGAAAGATAAATTTATTAAAGTGCTCAAGGAGGAACGGACCGGTTCCAGAGTCCGTAAAATCTATATGATTACGGAAAAGGGAAAAGAGGAACTACACAGGCGGTTCCGTGAAGAGCTGGGTAAACCGATCGCAAGTGTCGGTTCCATGAAGTTCTTCACAGGCCCCATGTTAAACGCCTTGACACAGGAGGAGATTAAAGGAATTGTCGAACAGCATGTGAAGGAGTTGCAAAAGCAAAAGGAAACCTGGGAAACCTGGTACCGGGTTAAGGTGGACGAAAAAACTACCGAATTGACCAGAATAAGCTTTCGGATGACCATTGAAAACCTGAAGTACCAAATCCTTTGGCATGAGGAGTTGCTGGAACACCTTGCAGATTATATCAATGAAGCCAAGGAGACGGAGGGGTTGATTAAAAGAATTGATCTTGACAGGATGGAGACGGAAAAACCGGCTTCCGCGGAGGAGCAGAGGCTTCAGTATGTAAAGAAGATTAGGGAAGAAATTCTTCAAGATCCGGCTAATGCCGTCGTTAATCTGGACCGGATTATCAACGAACTGGAGAAGCAAATCAAAAAAAGGAAGTAACCAAGCCGGGCGGATGACAAGTTTTCTCTTTGGGGAGGGGAAAACTTAAATAAATTAATTGGTAGCCAAGATTGGATATACAAAAAAGGATATATTGGCTTGGACATGAGGATCATCAATAATAAGGATTGGGAGGATTGAAAATGGGCAGTTTATTGGAGGTCAAAGCGTTGACCAAGGCTTATGACGGGAAACAGGTCGTCCGGGGGATAAATTTTTCCGTGCAAGAAGGTGAAATTCTGGGGTATATTGGCCCCAATGGCGCCGGGAAAAGCACGACAATCAAAATGATCATTGACGTGGAAAAGAAGGATAACGGGGAAATTTTTTATTGCGGTGAAAAAATCGGAAATATAATGAAAGTTTATAAGAAAGCGATCGGCGTAGTCCCGCAGGAGATCGCCATTTACGAAGACATCAGCGCCTACGATAATGTAAAATTCTTCTGCTCCTTATACGGACATAAGGGGGATGATTTAAAGGAGCGCGTCAAAGAAGCCCTGGAATTTACAGGCCTTTGGGAGCATAGAAAAGGCCTTCCCGCCAAATTCTCCGGCGGGATGAAACGCCGGCTCAACATCGCCTGTTCTATAGCCCATTCACCAAAATTGCTGTTTATGGATGAACCGACCGCAGGGATTGACCCGCAATCCAGAAAGCACATTATGGAGTCAATCAAGATCCTGAACGCAAGAGGGACGACAATTGTCTATGTATCCCACTACATGGAGGAGATTGAGGCACTCTGCAACCGAATTATCATCATGGATCATGGGGAAATTATCGAAGACATGGAGAAGTCCCAACTTAAGCTGAAATTTGAAAAACTGGGCTGTAAAAATCTAGAGGACATTTTTTTAAGACTGACGGGAACAGCCTTAAGGGATGGGGAGGAATAGGGGATGCCTATATTGTCGAGGATGCTTTATTATGACATAAAACGCAGGGTAAAGGATGGTTTTTTTATCGGTTACAATCTTATCTTCCCGCTTGTAATGATCTTTCTTCTTGGCTATCTGACTTCGGAAAGTTATGGGACAGAGTTCACCGGCTATCATTATTATACAGTTGTGATGCTGCCTTTCTGCGTTGCAATGGCGATGATTACCGCGGCGTATGCCGGAAAAGAAGATGCCTACAGGAAAACGGCGCTCAGGTTATTATTCTCCCCGGTAACCAAGGCGCAAATTGTTTTGGCGAAGCTGCTTTCCTGCACCATAGTGATCAGTCTTTGCAACATTATGGTGCTGTCAAGCGCAAGCTTAATCATCCGCTTACCGATCTGGGGAGCATTCTTTCCGGTCATTCTACTGCTGACAATCGAGACCTTTGCCACATGTGCGATTGGTCTTTTTATAGGGCTTGGCATGAAGAACTTTATAATAGTCAAAAACATATTGAACATTCCCATCTGTGCGGGAGGCATTCTAGCCGGTTCCTTTTATCCGATCGGAACGCTTAACCCGAAGCTGAACACAGTCCTCCATCTGTCGCCCTTAACCTGGATTAATAAAAGCATCTTCCTGTATGTATTTGATCATGCCCCCTCTCTGCTCTGGAAGACTGCGGGGATCTGTTTGGCGGTGGGAATAATCTTCACGGGCTTGGCTGTCAAATTCTTTAAAAGGGAGGAGTATAGCCATGGGGACTTGCCAGGTTTTGATCAATAATTTAAAACGAAGCTGGAATCATAAAGGGCTTCTAATCATCACGTTCATCCTGCCGGTCGTGCTCTGTCTGATCCTGGGGCTCATTCCCTTCGGTAAAGCGTCGTGGAGGATTGGAATTTTGGTGCCTGAAGGTGCGGAGGCGGCCGGAGAAAGAGAAGCCTTGTATAAGAACCTGGCGCAGCTCGAAGGGATCAAGTATGAAGAGGCCAGCCCCAAAACCTTGCATACGGATTTGATTACCGGAAAATACCATATGGTCGTGGACTTCCGTCATGAAGACGAGAAGAAACCTTTTGCCATAATCACCTATAGAAACGAAGCGAAGAAGCTTGCGTTGGAGGAATCAATTTTGAAAGGGGTTCGGAGCAAAGAAGAAGGATTGTCGCTGACCGAGAGGGCTATGGCATTTCTGCAAACCTTGTTTATTATTTTTTCGACCATCCATGCATCCGCGCTCATAAGGGACAAACAAAACGGCACTTTGACAAGGTACCGGTTTGCCAAGAAAAACCAGGCTGGTTATCATCTGGGGTTTTTCATTTATACCTTTATAATTACTCATTTTCAGCTTCTTCTCTCTCTGGTTTCCCTGTCCATCTTTGAGAAGGGTTTTTCCTTAACCCTAATGGAGGCTTTGGTGATACCACTGCTCATGACGCTGAACGCCGCCGTAATAGCTCTACTCATCTGCTTGAGTAGTAATAGTGAAGTTAGTGCCAATGTAACCTCTTCCTCTTTGGCTGCAATAATGTCCTTGCTTGGCGGTACCTTTATCTCGATCGAAGCGATGCCTCCGCTCTTACGGCTGCTTAGTGCATTAAGCCCGAACCGATGGATCGTGGAGTTGTTACGGGTTATCTAAGAAAACCGTTGGGAAAATTCTATGGCAGGCGGCAGCGTTTTTGCTGCCGCTGTCTGCGCTTGGGATTACGAGTAAGGGTGTTACTGCTTGGCACGAAACGAGAGGATTGCCCTGAATAAATATGTGTGGTTATTTCGATAATATTCATCTTTCCCGACAGGGAGGAAAAAACTGGCTTCAGACTTTGACGCCCTTTGTATAATTAATTAGCGTTTGGCGTGTTTGAAAAAGATACAATATTTAGAGTTCAATCATGTTAATGTGATATGCTATAATGAAAGCGTTCAGGAAACCGGGCCGGGGACAAAAATGACCGGCTTCGGAGTACTCTGCGGGTCTTATTTTGCGCCAGGTCGCGACGAGAAAATACGGAAAAGGGGAGGAGCAGGATGAAAAAATTAAAAGCATTGCTTTTGGTGTTCTGCCTGTTGCTAGGATTTACGGTTAGTGGTCAAGCCGCGGCCGCCCCAAGGGAAAAAGATATTGTGATTCTCTTCACCAGCGATGTCCACGGCAGTGTCGACAGCGGCTGGACCTATAGCGGTGTGGATGTGATCCGCAAACAACTTGAGGCCAAGGGCAATCACGTCCTGCTGGTCGACAACGGCGACTCGATTCAAGGGGAGCCGCTGGCCACGATGACCGCCGGCGGCGCCATCATCGAGTTGATGAACACGCTCGGCTACGACGTGGCCACCATCGGCAACCACGAGTTCGACTACGGCATGGAGCGGTTTATGGAACTGGCCGCCATGGCCAATTTCCCCTATGTCAGCTGTAATTTCAACAAGGAAGGGAAACTCGTCTTTGCCCCGTATGTGATCAAGGAGATTGACGGCACCAAGATTGCCTTTGTGGGTATCACCACGCCCTGGACGCTGCGAAGCTCCACGCCCAAATATTTCATGGACGGGAAGGGCAATTTCATCTATGGTTTTATGCAGGGGGAAGACGGGAAAAAGTTGTACGTCGCCGTGCAAAAGGCGGTCGATGAGGCAAGGGCGAAAGGGGCGGACTACGTCGTCGCCATGGCCCATCTCGGCAACGTGGCCGAAGACGCGCCCTATACATATGCGGATGTACTGTCCAACACCACGGGGATTGATGTACTTGTTGACGGGCACAGTCATGACCTTGACCAGGTCGTCATGAAGAACAAAGCTGGTCAGAAGGTCTTCCGTGCCGCCTGCGGGACCAAGCTGGAAGCCATCGGTTACGTCCGGATTACCGCCAAAGGCGAAATCAGCACCGGTTTGTATAAATGGGAGAATGCCGAGAATGCCATCGCGGTGTTGGGCCTGGAGTCCAAGATGAATGAGGCCATCCAAAAGGCCAAGGAGAAGTTTAATGCCGCCCTGGCCGAGGTGGTGGCGACCAGCACGGTCGATCTCCTCACCAAAGACCCGGCCAACGGGATCCGCCTGGTCCGCAACCAGGAAACCAACATCGGCGACCTTTGCGCCGATGCCTACCGGTATATTTCGGGTGCGGATATCGCCTTTGTCAACGGCGGCGGTGTCCGGAGCGACCTGCGCAAAGGCAATCTGACCCGGGAAGATATCTTTAAAATCCATCCCTTCGGCAACATGCTTTGCGTCTGCGAGGCAACAGGCCAGGAGATCCTGGACGCCCTTGAGTTCAGCGTGCATGCCTGGCCGGAGGAATTTGGCGGCTGGCTTTGCCCCTCGGGCATCAGTTATGAGGTGCACACCTACCTTAAATCAAGTGTACAGACGGACGAGGCCGGCATGTTTACGGGGGTCAACGGCGAGTACCGGGTCAAGAATGTTTATGTCGGGGGCGAGCCGCTGGATCTGAAGAAGACCTACACCGTGGCCAGCCATAACTACCTGTTGCAGAATATGGGCGACGGTTACACGATGTTTGCCGACAATGTCTTTACCCAGGACAATGTGATGCTTGACGTACAGGTTCTGATCACATACATTACGGAGGGCCTGGGCGGCGTGATCGGTGCGGAGTATGCCGAGCCCGAGGGACGAATCATCTTTGTGGAAGAAAAGAGAAAGTAAGAGACGGGTAATTATGCGGATCCACTTCGATTTTCAGACCTTGTTACTCCCAGAGCCTTTGG
>JAAYHQ010000044.1 GCA_012727425.1 Bacillota bacterium | reverse complement strand
TGTCGACCCGTTTTATCAATAGGATCTTGTACGTGGAAATCTAATTCTTGCAAAAAACCCATGGTGACATTTTCACGGAATAAAACTAAGGCTTTTTACTGACATTTTCATAGACTATTGACAGAGGTTTTTTCTGTCCCTTGCTTATTTTTTCTAAATATGACGATCCAACAAAACTTGCTCCCGCAGACGCCGCAGGCCTTCTTTAATCGAGCGGGCCCTCACTTCACCGATCCCTTCCACTTCGTCCAGCTCCTCAATGGAAGCCCCCACGATATTCTGGAGGTTTTCAAACCGCTGGACCAGGTTTTCAATGACTGGAAAGGGAAGTTTCGGAATCTTTTTCAAGATCCGGTAACCCCGGGGGGTAACCGGGACGTCTAAAGACTGGACCGAAAAGCCCATCTCCTTAGCGACACTGGCCAAATCCACCAACTCTTCATAACTGCGCCCGAACAGTTCCTCTTTGACCTTATCCAACTGGTCGGGATCGGGGATATAATCCTTCAAAACAAGGAGTCCTTCTTCCTCCAGATCATACATCAACTCTTCCAACTGCATGTTAACCAAACGGCCTTCCGTACCTAGTTCGTAAACGTAAATCTCGATCTCCTTTGCGATCCGCGAGACCATCGCCGTCCGCTGCACTACGGTGGCCACTTCCGTGATGGTCACCAAATCTTCGAATTCAAGGGCGCTTAAATTAACCAATGCCTGGTCAAGTACACTTTTGTATTTCTCCAAGGTTTGCAGGGCTTGGTTTGCTTTGACCAAAATTGTACTCACATCGCGTAAGACATGACGCAGGTTCCCCTTGAACAGGGTGATCAGGTTGCGCCGTTGGGAAATGGCAATAACCATCTCGCCCGTTTGAATCGCCACCCGTTCCGCAGTACGGTGGCGGGAACCGGTTTCCCGGGTCGGAATGATCGAGTCCGGCGTCAAATGGGTATTGGCGTATAGTATACGCTTGGCGTCGCTACTCAGAATGATGGCCCCGTCCATCTTGGCCAACTCGTAGAGGTTCGCCGGGTTAAGCTCCGCATTGATCTGATAACCCCCATCGACCACTTCCATCACCTTTTCGCTGTCCCCAACGACAATCAGTGCTCCGGTCCGTGCGCGCAGAATATTCTCCAGCCCCTCATAAAGGGGTGTTCCTGGCGCGACCATTTGTAATATTTTGATGATTCCGGAATCGTCCCCAGCCACCCTTACACCTCCTCTTTTTGGTCAAATCGCCAGTAGTTTAAAAAAAACCGGCAATTATTGGTTCAACCCATTGGATCCGAAGCCCCCGGTCGAAACTGACGCCGGTAGCCCACCAACCAGGTGTGCCTTTCCAAACAAGCTTTCGCTTTTGGTAATATGTCCCATCCAAAAACAGATCATACCCCGCTTGTTGACGGCACCCGTTACCTTCTTTCCCCACTATTTCCGGAATCAAACGGCATCGGTTTCACCGCGCAAACAGAAAACTGTTTCCGATTACAGATCTTAAGCTTTTTCCCGGTCGCCAGCGGATGATCGCGGGTTTTTTAGTTTATATAAGTAAAATCTTCTTAAGATTACTTAAAAATCCTTCCCCGCAGGGAAGGATTTTTAAGTCTTTTTCCGGCTTTTTCGCGCTTTTTTACACCAGCGATGAGGCTTCCTCTTTTTCAAACTTGAGCTGATTATCCTCGGCGGTTACCCGGATCAGATCCCCGGACCGGAAACGCCCCCGCAGGATCTCATCGGAAAGCGGATTCTCGACCAACCTTTGGATTGCCCGCCGCAGTGGCCGGGCCCCAAAGAGCGGATCGTAGCCTTCCTTGTAGATAACTTCTTTGGCTTCAGCGGAGATCTCCAGTTTAATCCCTTGTTCCTCCAGCTGCTTCCGGAGATTTTTGAGCATGAGTTCGATAATCTGCTCCAGTTCCTCCCGCCCCAAGGGGTGGAAGACAATAATGTCATCGATCCGGTTGAGAAACTCTGGCCGGAAGGTCCGTTTCAGCTCATCCAAGACCCGCTCTTTCATCCGCCCATAATCAACGGTCCGCTCATCATCCGCTTCAACCGTAAAGCCGATCGGGCCGGAACGTTCAATCAAGTTCGCCCCCACGTTCGAGGTCATGATCAACACCGTATTTTTGAAGTCAACCGTCCGTCCCTGTGCATCGGTGAGCCGGCCGTCCTCCAGGACCTGGAGTAAGATGTTGAAGACCTCCGGGTGGGCCTTTTCCACCTCGTCGAGGAGAATAACGCTGTATGGTTTACGGCGGATCTTCTCCGTCAACTGGCCGCCTTCATCATAACCCACATAGCCCGGAGGCGCACCCACCAGCCGGGAGACGGTGTGCCGCTCCATGTATTCGGACATATCCAGCCGCACCAGGGCGTTTTCATCTCCGAACAGGGCTTCCGCCAGCGCTCTGGCCAGTTCGGTTTTGCCAACCCCCGTCGGTCCCAGGAAAATGAAGGAACCCACCGGCCGTTTCGGATCCTTCAGTCCGGCACGGGCCCGC
The DNA here is from genome assembly GCA_012727425.1 of Bacillota bacterium. GTDB lineage: Bacteria > Bacillota > UBA4882 > UBA10575 > UBA10575 > Capillibacterium. The sequence continues at coordinate 21,872 of JAAYHQ010000044.1, read as the reverse complement.
CGCACGGCCTGGGATACCGAATTAATCGCTTCGTTCTGGCCGATCACCCGCTGGTGCAGAATCTCCTCGAGCCGCAGGAGACGTTCACCCTCCCCTTCCTGCAGTTTCGTAACAGGGATTCCGGTCCAACTGGCCACCACTTCGGCAATCTCTTCTTCGGTCACGTTCGGCTCCAAACGGCTTTGCCGGTTTTTCCAGTCATTCTGGTCGGCAGCCAGTTTGGCACGGAGTTTCTGCTCCTCATCCCGCAGACTGGCGGCTTTTTCAAACTCCTCGTTGCGAATCGCCGCTTCCTTCTCCTTTTGGACCTGCTCAATCTGGTCCTCCAAGTCCTTCAAGTTCGGCGGGGTCACCGTGGTCTTTAACCTCACCTTGGAAGAGGCTTCATCAATCAGGTCAATGGCCTTATCCGGCAGGAAACGGTCGGAGATAAAGCGGGAGGAGAGATCAACCGCCGCCTCGATCGCTTCATCGGTGATCTTCACCCGGTGGTGCGCCTCATAGCGGTCCCGCAGTCCTTTCAGGATCGCGATGGTTTCTTCCCGGTTCGGTTCACCCACAATGATCGGCTGGAACCGCCGTTCCAAAGCCGCATCCTTCTCCACGTGCTTGCGGTACTCATCGAGGGTTGTCGCCCCGACACACTGGAGCTCGCCCCGGGCCAGCGCCGGTTTGAGAATATTGGCCGCATCGATGGCCCCTTCCGCCGCTCCCGCACCGACCAGGGTATGCAATTCGTCGATGAAGAGAATAACATCGGCCGCGTTTCTGATCTCTTCCAACACTTTTTTCATCCGTTCTTCGAACTCGCCCCGGTATTTCGAACCGGCAACCATCGAACCCATATCCAGGGTAACCACCCGTTTATTCTTCAGGATCTCCGGCACATCACCCGCCACAATCTGCTGGGCCAACCCCTCCACAATGGCGGTTTTTCCAACCCCCGGTTCCCCAATTAACACCGGGTTGTTTTTCGTCCGGCGGGAAAGCACCTGAATCACCCGTTCAATCTCTTTTTCCCGACCAATGACCGGATCCAGTTTTCCGGCCCGGGCCATTTCGGTCAGGTCCCGTCCGAATTGGTTCAAGGTCTGGGTTTTACTAGGCCCGCCCCCTTTGCTGCCGGCCCCGGCGCCAACCATGCCGCCGAGCAGACTGAAGACCTGTTTACGGGCGGCTTCCAGATCCACCCCCAGGTTCTTTAAGACCTGGGCGGCCACGCCTTCGCCTTCCCGGATTAACCCCAAAAGGATATGCTCCGTCCCGACGTAACTGTGGCCCATCTGGCGGCTCTCATCCCAAGCCAACTCCAATACCCGTTTCGCCCGCGGGGTAAAGGGGATTTCCCCAAAGACCATATCTTCCCCGATCCCGATAATTTTCTCCACTTCATGCCGGACTTTATTGAGATCGACACTCAACATTTCCAAAGCTTTCGCGGCCACACCGTCGCCTTCTTTAACGAGGCCCAGGAGCAGATGTTCAGTGCCGATCACATTATGCCTTAACCTGGCCGCTTCTTTTTGGGCATGGAGCACAACGCGCCGCGCCCGTTCCGTAAATCTTTCAAACATCATCCTTCACCTCTCTTTGATTTCTTTCCTATTATCCCCGTTTCGTTTTTAAATGGTTCCGAATGACTTCCGCCCGGTAGTAATCCCGTTCATGGGGGGGAAGGTCGGACCCGATCAAATGTTGCAGGATGGCCGGGCGGATCAGGAAAAACAGTTCATTAACCTGCTCAACGGTCACTCCGGAGATGAGACCCAATTTAACGCCCAACAAGACATGATCCCAAAGCTTCAACGCTTCCTCCGAAGTGATTAAACGCGCTTCGCTTAAGATCCCGTAAGCCCGGTGCACCCGGTCTTCCAACTGTAACCGGGAATCTTTACCCAGGAGCGCTTCCCGGGCGGAGCGTTCCTGGTCCATCACCTGTTTGGTCACGGAGACAATTTTCCCGATGATCTCCTCCTCCGTCAAACCCAAGGTCACCTGGTTGGAGATCTGGTACAAGTTGCCCGCCGCCTCCGTGCCCTCGCCGTAGATTCCCCGGACACTTAAGCCCACATTGGAGAGGACGGAAAGGACTTTCTTGACTTGACCCACCATTTGGAGGGCGGGCAGATGGAGCATCACCGAAGCCCGAAGCCCGGTCCCGACGTTGGTCGGACAGGTGGTCAGATAGCCCGCCTTCTCAGTGAAAGCGTAATCCAGTTCGGCCTCGACCAAATCATCAGTCCGGTTGGCCTCTTCCCATGCCTCTTGCAATGCCAACCCGGGCAAGATACTCTGGATCCGCATGTGGTCTTCCTCGTTCAACATAATCGCCACCGTTTGTTCCGGGTTAACCATCACCCCGCGGTGGGACGGATTTTTCAACAGATCCGGACTGACCAGATACTGTTCGACCAAGAGCAACCGGTCACTCTGGCCCATGTCGTCCAGGCGCTTTAAGGTAAAAGTGGTCCGCTTCAACGCGTTTTTTACTTTCTCAACCACCGTCTCCAACGCCTTCCCGTCGGCCTGGTGGGGAAAGGGGTATCCCTGTAAATTCCGGGCCAAACGGATCCGGCTGCTCATTACCACATCCCCTTCGGGGGCCGGCCCCTCCAGCCAACCGGGAAGCAATTCCTTTATTTTTTTCCGCAGATCCAATCCGTCCACCTCCTAACGACTGGAAAGCACTTCTCGCCACACTATTCGTGTTGTTCAACTGCTTTTCCCCACATTTTGCCAGCCGGAGGCGAATGTTGTCCGTCGGAAGAAGGTAATTCCATTCGGCCCCCGGCGGGGCATGTAACTGGCTACTTTAACTTCTCTTCCTTCGCTCTGATCTCGTCCCGGAGCCGGGCGGCTTCTTCATAAGCCTCCCGGGCAATAGCCTCCTGCAGTTTACGCCGGAGCTCTTCAATCTCTTTCTTAATCCTCACCTTTCCGCCGGTCCGCTTGGGAACCTTCCCGGTATGACTGATGTGTCCGTGAACCCGACGGAAAAGTGGTCCCAGAAAGCGCCCAAAGGCTTGATAGCAATCGCCACAACCCAAAAGACCGATCTGTCTAAAGTCAGTAAAGGTCAGTCCGCAAGTAGAGCATCGCTCGATCCCTGCCTGGTAAGGAGAGAGGGCACTTTGCGGCCCAAATTCACTCTCCATCAAACTGGTCAGTAAATTATGGAACGAAAAGTTTGGTTCGAAAAGAAACCCTAGTTCTTTTCCAGGAGCAACCCCGCTTTCCTGGGCACAAGTCACACACAGGTGCGACTCGGTCTTGTGGTTGTTGACGACTTGCGTGATATGGACCGTCGCCGGCCGTTGTTTACACCGTTCACACCACATTTACCCCACTCCTTCACCCTAAGCGATCGGTTATTTCCGTCCGCAAAGCACCAACAAGGCAGTGCGGAGCAAAATGGCCCGATGCTTATCTTTCTTCTCTTCCGGAAAAACCGGATTCTCCAGTTCGTGATTGATCACTTGCCACAAAAGCCAGGAATCCTTCTCTTCCAGCATTGATTCCCGTACCAAACGGCGGAGCAAAGCCGCCATTCCTTCCTGCGTGATCTCGTTCCCGACCGACTCTTTGATCTTCCCAAGCACATCCGGATCTTCGTGCCAATGCGCTCTGGTGATTTTAATGTAACCGCCACCGCCGCGGCGGCTGACAATCAGGTAACCGTCTTCCATGGTAAAACGGGTTTCCAACACGTAGTTAATCTGCGAGGGCGCACACCGGAACATCTGGGCCAACTGCCGTCGCTGGATCTCAATGCTGTCTCTTTTCTCTAATAGATCCCGCAAATACTGCTCGATGAGGTCAGAAAGCGAACTCATTCTGGCTACACCTCATTTCTGACCTTTCCTGACCTTTGTTTTTATTTTAACTCTTTTTCTTCCGGTCGGCAAGGGTTTTTTTTGGTTGGAAACAGTTAAATTTAGGGAAAAAAAAAGAATGTTAGGGGATTAAGAGACCCCTTTGGAAACATTCTTCCAAAAAGCACCTTTTTTCACCCTCTGCCGCAAAAGACCCATCCCTAAAGATAGAGTAAGGGATCGACGCGTTCCCCGTTGATTACCAACTCAAAATGAAGGTGGTTTCCGGTGGCATTGCCGGTTCGTCCTACTTTGGCGATGGGCTGGCCCGGCCTGACTTCATCCCCAACCCGCACCAGATTTTCCGTATTATGAGCGTACTTGGTTTGGTAAGAGCCATGATCGAGCACGACGATCAAGCCATATCCTGTTTGCCACCCGGAAAAAGTCACCCTTCCGGCTGCAGCTGCATACACCGGCGTTCCTGCCGGGGCGGCCAGATCAATTCCCCAGTGCATCCGTCCCCGGCGCATGCCGAACCGAGAGGTTAAACGCGCCTCCGGCAACGGGTGAGATAAGGTTAAGGGGAGACTACGCAGCCCACTCCGGCCCCGGCTGGGTGCCACCGTCATCCGGCGCACGATCAGATAATCACCGGATCTAATCCTTTCCGGATCCAAGCCGGGGTTGAGCGCCACCAGCTCCTCAAGGCTCATCCCGTGACGTCGGGCAATTGACCAGCAGGTGTCACCCCAACAGATCCGGTAAAGGCCACAGCCTACCTCCTCTTCTTTGGCGCGGGGACGCGTCCGCATCTGCTCCGGCCGGATAGCCGGCGGGCTTGGTTCTGCCCCCACCAGGTCGGTTTCTGCCGCGAAAAGAATAGTTTTAATCTCCGGCCGGTAGCGCTCAAAAATCGTCCGCCGGGGACCCGTCGTGATCAATTCTTCACTCCCCAGCGGGCCGGAAAAAAGAAGCAACACCAGGAGAAAACCAAGGCTTTTACAGCCGAGAACAAACTTGAGGTTCTCGTTCATTTTTTTGCCTACCTCCAAAACGCTTGCCCATTGTTTGTTATGACTGAGCAATAAAAGAAAAAGCACTGCCTTTATCATTACCGTAACTAATATATTTCATACGTCGCTCAGAATTGCCTGGCTTACCTGGTGTTCAGTTAAACCTTATACCGCACGATCGGCGGTGACGGGGTAAACGTGGAAAAACAACCGGTCCGGAGTGGACCGCAAGGCGGGTGGGTTTAATTTTGCCCTCTTTTACTGAGGACATTTTCAGCAAAAGAAGAGTTCAGAATGAGGTTTTGTAATTCTTGATTGTTTTCGGTATGGGCCAACCGGTCCAGAAGCAGTTCCATAGTTTCCGCCGGCCCCAACGAGCCAAGGAGTTTCCGCAGCACCCAGGTCATTTCCAGCTCTTTTGGGTCCAGGAGCAGTTCTTCTTTGCGCGTACCGGAACGGACAATATCGATGGCCGGGAAGATCCGCCGGTCGGCTAGTTTGCGGTCGAGGTGGAGCTCCATATTACCGGTGCCTTTAAATTCCTCAAAGATGACATCATCCATCCGGCTTCCGGTTTCCACCAAGGCGGTAGCCATAATGGTCAAACTCCCGCCCTCTTCAATATTCCGGGCGGCACCAAAGAACCGTTTCGGTTTATGCAGGGCACCAGGGTCAACCCCTCCCGAGAGCGTCCGCCCGCTGGGTGGAACGACCAGGTTGTACGCCCGCGCCAACCGGGTAATGGAATCCAGGAGGATCACCACATCTTTTTTCAATTCCACCAGACGCTTGGCCCGTTCAAGGACGAGTTCGGCCACGCGGACATGATTCTCGGCCGGTTGGTCAAAGGTGGAACTCACAACCTCGCCCGAGACCGACCTTTCCATGTCCGTCACTTCCTCCGGTCGTTCATCGATAAGGAGAACGATCAGATGAATCTCCGGATGATTCCGGGTCAGACTGTTGGCGATATTCTTCAATAAGGTTGTTTTTCCCGCCTTGGGCGGCGCCACAATCATCCCTCTTTGCCCCTTGCCCACCGGCGCAATGAGGTCCACAAGGCGCATGGCCAAATCCCTTGCCTCGGTCTCCAAAACCAGTCGTTCTTGAGGATAAATGGGCGTCAACTCCTCAAAGTAGTCCCTTTCCTGGTAGGTGTCGGGATCGAGGTGGTTGACCGCCTGGGTTTTCAGGAGCGAAAAGTAACGCTCATTCTCTTTCGGCGGCCGGACTTGGCCGGCGACTAAATCCCCGGTCCGCAGATGAAAACGGCGGATTTGCGAGTTGGAAACATAAACATCATTCGGCCCCGGTTCGTAATTATCAACCCGGAGAAAACCATATCCTTCGGGCAAAATCTCCAGCACACCCTGGGAAAAAATCCTTCCTTCCTGGGTCGCCAGGACTTTGAGAAGCTCGTAGATGAGCTCCCGTTTGCGGTAGCGGTTATAGTTGTCAATCCCAAAATCTTTGGCCATCCTCTGGAGTTCGACCAGAGTCTTTGCTTCAAAATCGGCCAATTGCATCTGCTCACCCCAATTACACTAATATTTCTTGTCCTTCTCTAACATAAGGCTAAAAAGTCACCGGCATTCAACAGCTCCTCCTTGATTTGCTGCAGGATATCGGGTTTTTGTTCCGGTTTCAGTTCAAGCCAGGTCCAGACGGCAGTGATAAAATCCGGGTCGGCGTCGTAGCCCTCCAAAAAACCAACCCCCGTTTCCTGGGCCAAATGATCGGCTAAGAAAACCAGCGCCACCGCAACCCAGTGGTTCCTGTTCATGACCGGCTGGTGGTGGTGGCGGATGACCTCAATTAAAAAGGGGGGAAAGTTCCACTTTTCCGCCACCATCTTCCCCACCTGCGTGTGGTTGAAACCTAATACTTTTTCCTCGGCCCGGATCAGCGGGATCCTGTCACCGGTGTACAAAGCAACAATCTCGTCAAATTCAGTATTTAAACAGAGATCCAAAAAGAGAACGCCGAGATCATGCAGAAGGCCGGCGATGAAAACATCTTCTTCAAAAGGCAGCCCGGCGCGGCGGGCCAGGATCTTGGCCCCGACCGCGGTCACCACGGCATGTTGCCACAAAGCCGCCCGGTCAAAGACTTTTGTCTTGCCTTTCATCCGGAAAAGATCGGCAATGGAGATACTTAAAACCAGCTTGCTCAGGGTTTTATAGCCTAAGATGACAATACCCTGGCCGACAGTGGTGATCTGACGGGGAAAGCCATAATAAGCGGAGTTAACCAGTCTTAGGACACGTGCGGTTAAGGCCTGATCGTGTTTGATCACGTGCTCCAGATCAGCCGCGGAAGAACAGGGGTTGTTAAGAAGGCTGACCACCCGTTGGGCAATCAACGGCAGCGTCGGGAGCTCTTGCAGCTTGCTCTTTACGAAGTCAAGGGGGGTCATCTTTGCCAACTCCCGTTACTGTTTTTGCGTAAACCGGGCCAACACTTCGGTCAAACAGCGTGGTATCTCCGAAAGGGGTAATTGGTAACGGACGGCACCGATTTCCGCGGCGACCCGTGGCATGCCATAGATGACACAGGAGGTCTCCGCTTCGGCAATGGTAATCCCACCAGCCTCTTTGATGACCTTTAAGCCATAAGCGCCGTCGGCACCCATCCCGGTCAAGAGCACTCCCACCGTGTTTTCTTTATAAACAGCAGCCACGGATTCGAAGAGGTAGTCAACGGAGGGCCGATAGATCGCATCACTTTGTGCTAGCTTAATCCGGACTTTCCCGTCCTCCTTCACCACACCGGTCTGGAGTCCGGACGGTGCCACCAAGACTTGCCCAGGCAAAATCTCGTCGTTCTCTTCGGCCACCTTTACTTTCAAGGACGAGAGGGCGCCCAACCGCGAAGCAAAACTCCGCGTGAATTCAACCGGAATGTGCTGGGCAATGAGCATACCCCAGGGAAAATCGGCCGGTATTTGTGAGAGCAGATAACGAAGGGCCCGGGGGCCTCCGGTGGAAGCCCCAACCGCCACAATTCCGCTGGATGATACGTCAGTAAAGACCTTTTCCGGTACCGGCTTCGTGACGGGCAGTTGCTTGAGCAGTTCAGGCCGGACTTGGGCCGCGGCTTTAACTTTAAGGACCAGTTCATCCTGGATCTGCCATAATTCTTGCGAAGGGCGCGCTGCTGGCTTCGTCACAAAATCAACCGCACCCAACTCTAAGGCCTGAAGGGTCAGTTCGCCCCCTTCAACCGCGAGCGAACTGACGATCACAACCGGCAAAGGGTGCCGCCGCATCACTTCCGCCAGCATCGTCAGGCCGTCCATCCGTGGCATCTCCAGATCCAGTGTTACGACCTGGGGCCGGAAGAACTCGATTTTGTTTAAGCCATCAAGGCCGTCCCGCGCCACGGCAACCACTTTAATCGCCGGATCCGACTCTAACATTTGCTTGATCAATTGGCGCATAAACGCTGAATCATCGACAACGAGAACGGTGATCGCCACACTCGCTCGTCCTTTCTCACAATCAGTTGGCCGTTACTCCTCAGTCTCTATTCGCGAGATTCCCCTGTGATCCTGCTTTCCCCGGTCCAGCCGATGAACACCTCATGGTATGCAGATGATCCGGCGCACCTGGTAATCCCAATCGAGAAGGAAATAACAGATTTCGCCCGGGGTGGGGAGAGGATGGTTGGCGGGGAGAAGTGGCGAGATGGTGAACTGGTCAGTCTGGGCCCGGTCCAGAGGCCGCGCCGTGAGGATCCGGCGTTCCCAGTCTACGGTGCGGACTTCTACCTCCACACCGACATACCAACCATCCACCAAACGGAGAACTCCTGTTTGGTCCAGGTAAAGACAGGCCGCAAAGTTAAAACCGGGCGCGATTGGCCGCAAGGCGGTCCCAATCCCACGCTGGCCATTGACAAAAATTACCGCGTCCTTAAGGAAAAAGGTTTTTTCCCCGCCGTCCTTTTCGCGTAAACAGATCCAATCCGCGGTTACCGCACTGATCTCCCCGGTACGGCAGCTCAATGGTCCCCAGGTTTCCGTGGCGAACCGGAGGGCTTGTTCGACCTGAGCACGGTTGGGAAAAGAAGCATCGTTGACCTTCGCTTCCACAGGCAAAACAAGAAGTGTTAACAAGAGTACCGGACATAAAAGCTTCCGTTTCATTGGCTAACCACCCCTTATTCCCCATTCTCGGCCAAAATAAGGGGGGTTATACCTAAGCTGTCAAATTTTCTCAGGCCGCCGGCTAATCCTTTTATCCGGCGCGGCAGCAAACAGCGCAAAACGCGGGGTTAAAAGATCTCCCCCAAACTAAAGTGCCAGCGGGGGTTCTCGTCTTCGGTGTTGAGCGGAACCGCATAGTCGAAACCAAGGTTCAACCCGCCCAAGATAAGCTTGAAGCCGGCACCTGCGCCCAGGGACGGACTGGCCGAAACCTGTTGGCTGCCGTCCCAAACCCAGGCCGCATCGGTAAAAACCCCAAGGGAAAAACCAGTACGGTAGCGCTGTTGCCAAGAGCGCGGCCACGCCAGCAGGCGGAGTTCCAAATTGGCCAGGACGTAACCGTCGCCTCGGTAGCGGCAGGCCGGATAACCCCGGAGGACGGTATCAGCCAAGGTGCTTAACAGGCCCTGATTGGCTATGGTCCCAACATTACCGATGTTCACCTGTTGAATGCCGCCGAGGACAAAGCCCCGGTGGGTCGGGTAGTGCCCCAATATCTTCCCGCCCTGGGCGCTCACGATAAAGGCCGTCCGCTTTCCCGACCAGTAACGCCGGTAATCCCCTTCCAGCTTAATGTTTTTATAATCGGTCCCCAGGACCGGATACGCCCCGCCCAAACTGAGGTACCACCGGGCACCGGCTTGCCGCAGAAAAGAATAGTCATCATGGGTCAGCGTGGCTTCAACGCCAAAAACCGAAGCCTCATCCACTGGATAACGAAAATCACTCAACGGTTCAAAATGTTCCCACTGCATCCTTAAGTTCAGGCGGTCTTCATTTGAATAGTGGCGGCTGGCCAGCAGGCTGACGCCCTTCTGCTCTTCCCAAAAGCCAAGATCCCAATAAACTCCGGCGTAAACGGGCATCTGGTAAAAGTTCAACCCGTAGGACCAGTAAGGGGCATGGTAAGTGTAGCCTAAAATCAGGTTGAGCGTCTCATCCCCCGCAGCCACAAGGATAAAGTCCAATTCTTGGTCCCGGAGGATACTGCTCATTCTCAGGTAGGTCGTCGCATAAACGGCAACCCCGTCGTACATGATAAACGGGAGAAAATACTCCAGCTCCAGCTGCGACCGGTACTCCTCATACTCCATGTCCGCCAGAGGCGCGGCTTGAACTTGGGCGACGCCCACCACGGAAAAAAGCAGCATCAACAACAGACCCCAGCAGCACCACCGGCAATTTCTTTTGGCCATCTTAATTATCCTCCCCTGGTTGGTAACGGTAAAGCTCGAAACGTTGGTTGTTATAAATGGTAACCAGAAAAGCATCGGCCGTCGGCACCAACTCGAGAACCGTCTCCCGGTACGGCCAGAGCGGTGCGGTCGTCCCGCCGGTTAAATCAACGGACGCCGCCCGGTAATAACCGCGCTCCCCGGTAAGACAATAGAGGTCCCCGGCCGGGCTCCAGACCGGATTACGGTGGTGTTCGGCCGCAAAGGTCAATAAACGTGCGGTTTCCCCGTCCCAGAGGTAAAGGTGATCATACTGTCCACGGAGTGCCACGTATGCCAACTGCCGGCCGTCAGGGGACCAGGCCGGGTCGGTCTCGTCGACTGCGGAGTCGGCAATTACGCCCAAAAGCCGACCCTCCGGGTTAACCAAAAAAAGGTCGGCATCGCCTTTAACGTTCGCCGCCACGGCCAACCGGTCCCCCACCGGCGACCAGGCCACACCAATGGGATTGGTTACTTCCAAAGCAACCGGCGTCTCCATGCCGGAAACCAAATCCAACCGGTAAAGCCGCCGTTCACCCTCGTCGTCGGAGAGAAAAACCAGTTGCCGGCCATCGGGCGCCAGGTCATAAGCAAACACGGTCCGGTCGGTCAGGGTCCGGATCCGGTCGCCGTCGGCCATGAAAAGATCGTACAGGCGCCCGTTACAGTTGGACAGGAAGAAAACTTGCCCGTCTGGGCCCACCTTGACCATGGACTGGCTCTGGTAGTCGGGAAACAACGGGTCGGCCTCCTCAATATAAGGGGGCGCTTCCGCTCCCGCCCGGTAGATCTGGGGTAACTCCTCCCGCCAGTCGTTCCACAGTTCCCGCAGCGTCCGGCCGAAAAGCTTTTCAAAGGTCCTGTCCCGGTGCCCTTCCTTCACCACTGCTTCCAACATCACACTCAACTGCTCCCGGCCGTATTTCCGGGCAATGTAGTCCACGAGGGACCAGGCTTCGGCGTAGTGGAGGTTACCAACAACCTGGGAGATCACCTTGATCGAATCCACTTGGTCCCGCAACACGGCATCACGGAGGGCAACCTCCCGCATGGGAAACCGGGTCTCTGCCGGCATGTAGTATTCAGCCAGTCCTTCAGCAATCCAACCGGGCACGCCGCTCCCCACCCCATACAGCAGGTTGTTTTTGAACGGACCGATTGTGATCAGATGGGTGACCTCGTGGATTAAAACCCCCCGCAAATCCCGGAAAGTTGGCTGCCCAATGAGGGCCAACCGGTTGACGAGAATATGGGCAACCCCTTCGGAGGTATCATTGAGCGGTAGTCCAGTCGCCTGTGAATTCTGGTACTCTTTCCGGGAGGCAAAGAGGATCACGCGGATTTTCCGGTAGGGGTTTAGGGTATATAAGTTGCGGAAATCGGGGTAAACCCGGTCGAAAGCCTCTTCTTCCAAGAGGCGGGCACAGCGTTCGGCCAGTCCCTCCAAGCCTTGATAGAAGAAGATCTCAAAATGGGGGGTAACCAGCTTTTTCCACTGCAGGGGACGGGGTTGTGCTTTCACTTGCCCAAAACGGTACTCGGCCCCGGTGTTGCTCAACTCCACCGCTGACCGGGCGGGAAAAGTCACGGCAATGCTAGCTAAAAGGAAGCCGGCAAAAAAGAACATCTGCCAACGGCGTTTCTTCATCCCTACACCTCAAGATATAAATTTTCGTGGTTTCGTAAAGTCCCTTTAATTTGGCTGGACTCATATATGTTTCCATAAAGCGACAGTAATTCCTGCCTTCAATAAAAACAAAAAAAGAGGTTGTTTCCTCTTTTTTCCGGTGATGGTCTCACCAATGCGCCGCTTGGACATTATGGGAGGTGATTGGGAACAATCCTCATTTCAAGAGTTTGCCTAGAAGACCCCTGTTCTTTTGGCTTAACGATTCATTACTGTAAATGAGGGCATTAATCTCTCCCGTTAACCCGATTTTCCCCTGTTCCAAATTCAACAGGGTCAAATGGAGGTTCTCACCCTTAATCATCAGAACGCCGGCGGTGGTTTCCAGTACAAGTGCGGTCGGATCGTAACTCCCTACGTTGGTAACCCCATCGAGGGTCAGCTTTTCCCGGTTGACCATCGACAGTTGATGGCTGGTCTTTACGCCCTTCGGGTCCATCCTCGCCCCCCTCTGCGCTTTTCTTAAATCATTAATATCATATGAGCAAGGGTGGACAATTGGACCAAAAAGCGTTCACCATAATTTCTGGATCTTAACTTTTGGGTAATAATGCTTGATGATCTCCTCGGGAGTTTTCCCTTTTTTTGCTAAAGCATGGGCTCCCCACTGGCACAACCCGACCCCATGGCCAAAGCCCCGGCCGGTCATGATAATCCCGTCAGCTTCGTGCTTAATGTCGGTCAACCAGATGGAACGCATGTTTTGCGGACCGATCGCCATTCGGAAATCGGCCCCCGGAACAGTTGTTTCCCCGTCCTCCCCGGTAAATTTCAGTTCCCGTGCCCGGTGGGAATCTTTACTCCGGGCGGCCACCGCCATCCGGGAAACAGTGCCGACGCTTTTTCCCAGTTCGGAAAGGGCGGCCGTCAGCTCCTGGGGGGTAAATTTCTTTTCCCAAAATAATTCTTCATCCGGAATCACTTCCGCTTCCGGACAAGAGACCGAACGCATATAAGGGGGTTCCGGTTCTTTGTAGGCCAGCCCGTCTTTGGCTAACGCGGTGCGCCCACCGCAGCTGGCCGAGAACCACCCTTTCACATACCGCCCCCGGTAAGTCATGACTTGACCGGCGGTCATTTGGACAGCACGCCGGATCGCCGGTGTAATCGCATCGGCGTTGTAGGCCTGGGCTTCTTCTTCATCGGTGGAAATATCGGTATTATGCTGTTCGCGCGTTCCCCCTTCGGCAATAAAATCCATCGTGAAGGTCCGGGCGACGATCGCCTGTGCCGCATAGGCCTCCACCGGCCAGTCGGGTTTCATCTCACCGGCCACCACGCCCATCAGATATTCTTCAATCGGCATCGTCTTCGTCTCCTTGGTCTGGTGGAAATAGACGGAGATCTCCGGTTCTTTCTTCAGTTTTTTGGCTACATTCCCTTCTGGACCGGGACAACCCAGCAAAAACGGGACCAGCAATAAATAGGCAAGGACGATTGTAAACAGCTTACGAATGCGTTTGGGTGGTAACATCCTGACTCCTCCCCTTCTTCGGTTCTACCATTAACTTAACCGAAGCGTGGCGGATTATACAGGGGTCACCACTTACAACTGCTTCTTTTCTTCCTCCCAAAGCCGGTCCATTTCTTCCAGCGTCAGGGCGGAAAGTTCTTGTCCCTGGGCGGCGGCGCGCTCTTCCAGACAATGAAAGCGGCGGACAAACTTTTCGGTGCTGCGCAGCAGCGCCAGTTCCGGCCGGATCTCAAGAAAACGGGCCAAGTTAACCAAGGAAAAAAGGAGATCGCCGAACTCTTCTTCCAACTCCCGCCGGTCGGCTTCGCTTGACACGCCGGCTTCCCAAGCGGCGACCAATTCCTCCGCTTCCTCTTTCACCTTGGCGAGGGGTCCCCGCACATCCGGCCAATCGAAGCCGACCCGGGCAGCTTTCGCCTGTACTTTCTCCGCACGCATTAAAGCCGGAAACGTGCTTGGCACCCCGGATAGGGCCGAACAAGAGACCGTATCCTTTTCCCGCGCTTTGATCGCTTCCCAGTTGGCCACCGCCGCTTCCGCGCCGGACGCTTCACCCCCTTCCGGAGCGGCAAAGACATGGGGGTGCCGGCGGATCAGTTTGGCATTAAGTTCCGCAAGAACATCCGCCAGGGTGAAATGGCCGGCCTCCGCGGCCAACTGCGCATGAAAGACGACCTGGAGCAAAAGATCGCCCAGTTCTTCGCGGAGGTGAGCCGGGGAGTTCTCCTCCAGCGCTTCCAAAACTTCATACGCCTCTTCCAGCAAATAGGGGCGTAAAGACCAATGGGTCTGTTTCCGGTCCCAGGGACAACCCCGGTCACTTCTTAAAGCACGCATGATCTCTTCCAACCGTTCCAACTCGCGACCACTGCTCACTTTCTTCTCTCCTTTGTTTCCGGTTTTTTTCTCTGAACCTGAATGGCTTTTTTCATTGCCGAACGCATCCTGCGTAAACTTATATTAACCAGGATCCCTGCCCGTACTGCCGCCAACCTCAAGACCCGGGTTTACGTTACGGAAAAGCCGCGGGTCCATCCTGGCCTCAATTTCTAAACTTAAATTAAAACCATGTATACCTCCCCCCAAAACGACATAAGATACAATATGTCAAATTTGCCAGAAAGGTGGAGGGGTAGGTTTGTGGTTCTCGCTGGCGCGAAAATCCGCCCATTTGCAAACGCTGCTTCCCTATCGGATCGACAGTAACAGTAATCAAGCGGCACAATTATGTACGGAACGTCTGCAAAAGTCCTTTACCCATTTGTGTGCGAAAAATTCATCTTTTGTGCTTTTATGTATCGGTACCGACCGCTCAACCGGGGACAGTCTTGGGCCGCTGGTCGGGACAAAAGTTACCGGCCAGCTTCCCCCGCAGGTTACGGTCTACGGTACGCTGGACCGTCCCGTCCATGCGGTCAACCTGGAAGCCACGATTAAAGAAATTGAGGAAAACTTTGCTAACCCCTTTATTATCGCCGTCGATGCCTGCTTGGGACGGACCGAAAACATTGGCTTTATTAATATTAAACCCGGCCCCCTACGCCCCGGGACGGGTGTAAATAAACATCTGCCCGCAGTGGGGCAGATGCACATCATCGGCGTTGTGAATGTCGGCGGCTTCATGGAGTATCTTGTCCTCCAAAACACCCGTTTAAGCCTGGTCATGCGGATGGCGGAGGTCATCAGCACCGGACTGATCAACAGCTGTCACGCGTTTTTTCAACAACAGAACACAACACGGTCCGAAACCGCCTTATTTCCGGCCCGGACTAAAGAGACTGAGGAGGGCGCGTTTCTCCGGCGGGAAACCAAGGAGCGCCGCCCCGACAATCCCCGCGTCATTGCCCAAGAGGGCTAAGCGCAACTCCGCCGTGGGGACCCCTTCCTGGCCGTAACTTTCCCGTGCCACTTTCGCCTTCAGGGGAGCCAAAAGATTATCGCCTTCCTTCGAAACACCACCGCCAATCACGATCACTTCGGGCTGAAAAATGTTGATGATGTTCCCGATCCCAACCGCCAAGTAATCCAGATATTTGTCGACCACCGCTGCCGCCACCTTATCGCCTTGCTTGGCGGCATCAAAGGGAGTTTTCGCGGAGATCTTGCTCAAATCCCCGTTGACCATTGTATAGAGTAAGGAATCGGGGGCCTGGGCCGCCGCCTCCTGGGCCAACTCGACCAAGCCCCGGGCGGACGCATAAGCTTCCCAACAGCCTTTCCGGGTACAGGTGCATTGTTTCCCGCCCGCCACAATCACCATATGGCCCAATTCGGAACCGGCATTATTGAACCCGCTATAAATATTATGGTCAATAATCACACCGCCGCCGATCCCGGTCCCCAACGTAACCGTGACCGAGTGACGGACCCCGCCGGCCGCACCGAGCAAACCCTCGGCCAGAGCGGCGCAGTTGGCATCATTATCCACATAAACCGGTAAGGGCAGGTATTTTTGCAGCTCGGCCCGGACCGGTACGTTCCGAAAACCAAGGTTGTTATTGTAAATAATAACACCGTTCTCCACATCGGGGGCACCCGGGGAACCCACACCGACACTTTTGATCTGGTCCAAACCAACCCCGGCTTTGGCCGCCACCGCCAGCGCCAATTCGGCCATGTCCTTCAGGATTAAATTGGCGCTCCGCTCTCGTCCGGTGGGTGCGCTGCCGCGCTCAACGATCTCCCCCTCTTCATTCACCAACCCAACGGCAATATTGGTCCCCCCCAAATCAATCCCTAAATAATACATGGCTACCTCCCCTTCTGCGAACGCCTTCTCAAAAAAATTTAAATAATCCCTCACCGCAGCGATGAGGGATTATTGGGGCCCAAATTTCCCTTCGTCCCTTAGGGAATGGCTTTCTCAGTTTCTTTATCAAAGAGATGGATCTTCTTTGTATTGAAGACCAGTTGATGCTGCTCGCCTTCGACCGCTTTGGTATGGGCATCCACCCGGGCGGTGAAGCTGTGCGGACCACTGGAGACCCAGAGGTAAGTCTCGGACCCGATCAGTTCACTGACGTCGACCGTCGCCACAACCACATCTTCCTGGTTCGCATCGGGGACATCAGCGAGTTCATTAATGTTTTCTGGACGGATTCCGAAGATGACCTCTTTATCCACATACATGTCGGCGGTCTTAAATTTCCCTTCGGGGATATAAATTTTGAAGGTTTCAAGATCAACGTAGAGCCGGTCACCTTCTTTCCGGAGAATACCCTCCATGAAGTTCATCGGCGGTGTCCCGATAAAGCCCGCAACAAACACGTTGATTGGGTTGTCATAAATGTCGAGCGGTCGACCGACTTGCTGGATCACGCCATCTTTCATGACCACGATCCGGTCACCCATGGTCATCGCTTCGGTCTGATCGTGGGTAACGTAAATGATAGTGGTCTGCAGACGGTTATGTAGTTTTTGCAACTCCGCCCGCATCTGAACCCGCAGTTTGGCATCGAGGTTGGAAAGGGGCTCATCCATCAGGAAGACTTTGGGCTCACGAACAATGGCCCGGCCCAACGCTACCCGTTGCCGCTGACCACCGGAGAGCGCCTTCGGTCGCCGGTCCAGCAGGCTTTCAATACCGAGGATCTTCGCCGCTTCCTTCACCCGGCGGTCAATCTCCGCCTTCGGGAATTTCCGCAGTTTCAAACCGAAGGCCATATTGTTGTAAACATCCATATGTGGGTAGAGAGCGTAGTTCTGGAAAACCATCGCAATATCCCGGTCTTTCGGCGGGACATCGTTCACCAGCGTATCACCGATATAAATATTACCGGAACTGGCTTCTTCAAGGCCGGCGACACACCGTAGAGAAGTGGTCTTACCACAACCGGAGGGTCCAACCAGAACCACAAATTCTTTATCCTTAATCTCTAAGTTAAAATCGTTAACCGCCACAACGCCATTGGGGAATTTTTTATAAACGTGTTCAAACACTACCTTAGCCACAGTTGTCTACCTCCCAAATCCAAATCTTTAAATAAAATTTATATCGAATCTCGTTCGTTTACTCCATAGTGTGTCAATCGCGATCGACAGTTTGCAGTTTTCGCTCCACCCCCCATGGTGACCAGTGGTCTTTCTTGTCTATTATGAAGCAGGGGTCATCTTTCGCAACATATGCTGGTCGGTTTTGTTACTTTTCGCTCGAGCTTTGCAGTTTTGCTAGTTCTTTATATTCGACATAAATCCAGATTTTCCTGCCATGAAATACCTGTTATTTCCTCGGTACCACCCCAATTCCCTCTATTAATCTTATGGGTGAAAACAGAAAATATGTCCTAAGCCTCGCCTAAGTTCGCCGTAATGCGGAGGTCAAGCCGAAAAAACCCCGGCCGAAGCCGGGGTTTTTTCTTGGTTGTTTTTGTGGTGAAGCATGGCGCGAAAGCACGCCGTGCTTGCCGGGTTAAAACTGCAATTCTAAACCGGCGGAGATTTTCGGTTGTTTTTCAATAAAGTCGTAACCGGCAGTAAGCTCCAGTCCGTTCGGAGCACTGTAACCGATCGTGGCTTCCAATTTTTCCGCCTCTTCAGCGGTAAAATCATAATTACCAGCCAACTCGGTGTCAAAATCCAACCCGGCTACCCTAACCGTACGGGCAATGGAGTAGGAAACGGTGTTTTCAAATTCCGTATAGTCGGCGGCCACTTCGAAACCGAATTGGTTGGCGGTGGCCCCAACGGTGAAGCCGGTTCCCGGATTAACGTTGTTTTCATCATCGGAGTCGGTGTTCCGGTGCGCCGCGTCAAAGGCGGTCGGGATGTCTTGATAACCGGCCCGGACTTCAAGGCCTTCCAGGACCTGATACTTACCGTTCACCCGGTAAGCGTCGGCCCCTTCGTGCACCGCGGCGTAGGTCCCGGAGACTTCAATCCCGGCAAACGGTTGCACGCTGGTGGAAAAGGCGTAAGCCAGCTGCTCGTCGGCCTTCACAACGGTCGCTTGCGCTTCGACCCCGGTCAAGGGGTTGACTTTTACATAAGCACCCCGGTCCAGATTGCTCTCGTGGTCCAAGGAATAGTAACCACCGAGGGTAACCGGCCCGATCGCTAGTTGATCCACGCTGATCCCGGTGGTTTTGATGCCTTTGGCCACAAAATCCGAGTAGCTATGGTTCAAGGACCCAATTCTGGTGTTGAACTCGGGGGTTCCCGGGATCAAAGCACCATTGGTCTCCAGCCACAAACCGGTAACTTGCAGACCCCAGTTCTCCCAGGGGAATTCCTTCTCCTTACTGCCGAAGCTAAGCCCGGCTTTCATGTCTTCACCGATCTTGGCGGAGAGTTCCAGCTCGGAAGTGCCGCCGAACTCTTTGCCATAGGCCGCTTCCGTAGCAACTTTGCCTGAAAAGTCCAGATTGGCTGCGATCGCAACGGGAGTCATTGTTACGATCAGGAATAGGGCAATTAGTGATGCGACAATGCGTTTCATCAATTGGTTCCTCCTTAGGTTCTGCGTTTTTTTCTTCGGTTGTTTTGGTTGTTTTATGGGATTTGTGCTGCGATAGGAGAAGAACCGAACTGAGTTGACATGTTTCCTCAATCCACTCTCTTCTCCGGCAACGAACGGTAGTGCGATGAATTACTACCCCTGTGTCCGTCCAATGCCTAAGTCGTTGTCACCTCCTTTACACCGAACGGTTGTCGCAGGTGTAGTAAAATTTAAAACTTGACTGTTGCTTGGTGGTACTATGCAGTTTTGATGGTCCGCCGTTCTGCCCTACTATTTCTCTTTTTAGGGCATAACTCCTGCTAAACCCCCTAATGTATATATTGACTCCCGTAGCACAAATTAAGCATTTACCCAGAAAATACTTCTTGTTACTCGTTACTCGCTGCCGGCTGTGCGCTTTCAATGCTCCGCCAGAGAGGAACTAAATCAAACTAATCACCACGGACAACAGCTAACGCCAATCCCTACTCCATTTCCTCCAACCCCTCCAGAACCGCCCGCGCCGCACTGACCGTCATTCCCTCCACTGCCAACAACTCCTCCAGAGACGCTTCGCGAATCTGCTGGAGCGACCCGAATTTCTGCAGCAACGCTTTTTTCCGCTTGGGGCCAATCCCTTTGATCCGGTCCAAGGCCGAAGCGAAAGTCTGTTTTTGCCGCCGGGCCCGGTGGAAGGTCAACGCAAAACGGTGGGCCTCGTCCCGCAGATGTTGCAGGAGGTGCAGGGCCGGATCGTCGCTGGCCAGGCGCAAGGGGTCCTCCCCATCACGCTGATAAATTAATTCCTCTTTCTCCGCCAGGCTGATCACCGGCAGTCCGGTCCAACCCAGCTCCGCCAAGGCGGCGCAAACCGCGTTCAATTGTCCTTTCCCGCCATCAATCACCAGTAAATCAGGGAAAGGTAGAAAACCGGGGTTCTCCACCCCCTCCTCCTCTTCTTTCCTGCCGTGGAGAAACCGGCGGCTAACCGCTTCCTGGAGGGCAGCGTAGTCATCACTTTTGGTGATCTCGCGAATCCGGAACCGCCGGTAGGCTTCCGGCGCCGGCCGTCCCTCATGGAAAACCACCATCGCGGCCACCGGCTCTTCCCCTTGCCAGTGGGAGATATCGAAGGCTTCGATGCGCCGTGGAAGCTGGGGGAGGGCCAGGAGATCGCGTAACCGTTCCAAAGCCGTCCGGATCGCAGTTGCGGCCTGCTTCCGCCGGGCCAGTTCCCCTTCCAGGAGAAGTTCCGCATTCTCCTGGGCCATCCGTACAAGCTGAAACTTTTCGCCCCGTTTTGGGCAAATGAGCGAAACTTTCTGTCCTTTCCGTTCCGCAAGCCAAGCCGCGACCGCCTTTTGGTCGGGCAGCAGCACCGGGAGGATCACCTCTTTGGGGATATAGTCCAGCTCATCATAGTACTGAAGAAGAAAACTCCGGAAGAATTCCTCGGTCTCGCCCACCAGATCCGTAAAGAAGAAGCCCTCTTTCCCAATGAGCTTCCCCCGGCGGATCTGGAGCACCTGAACAAAGCTGCCTTCTTCCGTCATGGCCAACCCGAAAACATCCCGGTCGACGGGGGCCGCCGAAACGACCGTCTGCCGCTGGACTACTTTTTGTAAAGCGCGCAGCTTATCCCGGTACTCCGCCGCCTCTTCATACTCTTGCCGGGCCGCCGCCGCCTCCATCGCTTGCTTCAGTTTCGCTTCCAGTTGGTCGGTATGGCCTTCCATAATCCGGCAGAATTCCTGAATCATTTGGCGGTAGGTTTCCACGTCGACTTCACCAGAACAAGGAGCCAGGCAACGGCCAATATGGTAGTTGAGGCAAGGGCGGTGCCGTTCCTCCGGTTTCAAACTCCGTTTACAGGAGCGAAGGGGAAAGATTTTGCGTAAAAGACGGAGGATCTCCCGTAACGCTCCCGCTTCCGTAAACGGACCAAAATAACGGGCACCGTCCCGTTGCGGACGGCGGGCAATATACACCCGTGGGTATGGTTCTTGCCAAGTCACTTTCAACCAAGGATACTGCTTGTCATCACGGAGACGCACATTATATTTGGGGCGATGTTCCTTGATTAAATTGCATTCTAATGCCAACGCCTCCAGTTCGGAGGCGGTCGCAATGAAATCGACCTTTGCCACCTGTTCCACCATCCGCGCAATCCGCGGCGGATGATTTTTCGCCGGTTGAAAATAGGAACGCACCCGCTGGCGTAGGGAGTTTGCTTTTCCAACATAGATGATCTGGTCCGCGGCGTTTTTCATCAGATATACCCCTGGTGTCGTGGGGATTAACCGCAGTTCTTCTTCGTGCATTGCAGGATTACCCCTTTTCTCCATGGTGTACGCTACTTACGCTTCTAATAATTTAATTATGCCAGAAAAGATCGGCCCTGTCGAACACCGAAAACCGGGTCCCTTTCTTTGGCACCTGGCCCTCTGTTCCCACCCGTTTGGCCGTTAAAGAAAAAAGTGGTCAACGTTGACCACTTTGTCCTCTGTTCTTTATCCTTTACCACTAATGATCTCCGTTCGGCTCACTTTTCCATCCCAGAAAAACCGGATCTTCAGACGCTCGCCGTTAAAGGAGACAAATTGATAAACGCGGAGATCACGCCCGGCTTCCAAGAGCCGGAGACGCCCCTTCCCCTTTAAATAAGCCGCGTTCCGCTGCCAATCACTGGTTTTATTCTTCTCTAAATAGGAGATAATCTCGTCCAGGACTTTTTCTCCTTCCTAAAAATGCTAACTAAGTAAATGCCTAAATACCGCTCCTGATTTCGTCAATAAATAACATAATAAGGAAAAACTGCCTCCGCTATTATAATGAAGAGCGTGCCCCTTGTCAAGGTGATTTTATGTTAAGTTGTAGTTATTCTGTGATAATGTCAGATTGAATCTATTCTGGTAAAATGTCACCCATGAGAGAGGAGACATTTTTCATGACTCAACAGGAAATGAAAAAACTGAGGGTCATCGATTTGACGATCGCCGGGAACATCACGGTCAGAGAGGCGGCG
>JAAYHQ010000043.1 GCA_012727425.1 Bacillota bacterium | reverse complement strand
TAAACCGTAAAAAAGACCAGAATAAACAGGCAAGAAATGGTCATGAGTACCTTTTGCTTTTCCTTAAACCGGTTACTGAAAAAATCCGGAATCGTAATGGCATCCCCGGCAAGAAAGGAGTACGCGCGGAGCCTTTTGGCCACGAACAACCAGTTCAAATAGGTCCCGATCAACAGGCCGATCGCCGTCCAGATCGCATCGCTAAGTCCACACCAATAGGCCACCCCCGGTAACCCCATGAGCAGCCAACCACTCATATCGGAAGCCTCCGCCGCCATCGCGGTTACCCACGGCCCCAACGTTCGTCCGCCAATCAAAAAGTAGTCGCTACTGGTACTGGCCCGTCTAGCGTAATAGATCCCAATCCCGATCACCACCGCCATGTATCCCACCATGGCCAAAAAAATCTGCCCTTGACTTCCACCCATTTGTCTTCCTCCTTGTTTACTGGATATATCCGCTTGAACACCTTTTACCGGAAGCCGGTCAAACGGCGTTACATCCCGGATCAATATTTATTTACGCCTTCTTCCGTAATAACCAGCTTCCAAAGGCAAGATGAGAATTTAAAGTTATAATTATTCTCGGTTCTTCTATAAAATCCTCTATAAAAATTCTTTATTTCCGTAACCAAAAACAACAAGCGCAGTTTTTCACCCAGCCTCTTCTAAAATGAAATTTGTGGTCATATATATCAGAAATTCCCCCTAAACTTTAGGCGCTTTTTGTGTTAGAATTGGTAGTGGCCTTCTCTTTTTACCCTGCGAAAACCTACTTCATCACTCGCTTGATAACTTCTGAAGCCAATTTCCGATAAAGGTTGTGAACAGCGCATGTTAAAAAGGGTTATCGCCTTCTTTCTTGTGGTCATCGTTGTTTTCGGTGTCTTTCCCCGGTTGATCAGCTGGGCCGATTACTTGAAAAAAGAACCGGCCTATCAATTTGTGGTCGACGGGGAAGTTTGGTTCACCGTCGCCGACGATAAAGCATTACAGGAGATGATCGACGAATACCAAAGGCAATTTTTGGCGAACGTCGATCCCGATGCCATAGTCAAAAAGATCTCCTTCGTCCAGGATGTCCAGGTGTTACCGGTTGAAGTCCGTAAGGACCAATTTGATCCGCTGGAATACGCCCGGGAAAAGATCTATGCCGTGGAGAACGAGGCGGTTGAGATCACTATCAAACGGGGGGACAACTTCTGGAACCTGGCCCGCACCTATAACATGACCGTCGCCGATCTGGAGATCCTCAATCCCGATGTGGATCCCCACCGGATCTATCCCGGTGATAAACTGGTGATCAGTCCGTTCAATCCGGTCCTCGATGTCCTGATCGAATTGGAAAACACGGTTGTGGAAACCGTCCCCTTCGCCATCCAGTACCAAAAGAACAACAACATGTTCACCCACGAAAAGCAGATCATCAGACCGGGGGTTGAGGGCGAGAAGGAAGTTGTCTACCATATTACCTTACGCAACGGTTATCAAGATACATTAGAAGCCATCAAAGAAACCGTCTTAAAAGAACCGACCAACGCCATCGTCCGGGTTGGGACCAGGACGACGGTCGCCCGGGGCGGCCGGGTAAACTTCGGTGTGGTCCAGGGCAAAAGAATCTCCAGCGGTTACGGCTGGCGGATTCACCCCATCACCGGCCAAAGACGTTTCCACGACGGTCTGGATATCGCCGCCAACCACGGTAACCCGGTCTATGCCTATACCGATGGCCGGGTCGTTGAAGCCGGTTGGAACGGGGGCTATGGCAACTGTATCCTGATCGACCATGGAAACGGGTTAAAAACCCGCTACGCTCATCTTTCCCGCATTGACGTTCGCGTCGGACAAAAGGTTAAGGTCGGGCAGCGAATCGGTGCCGTCGGTTCCACCGGCAACAGCACCGGCCCCCACCTCCATTTTGAAGTCATTAAAAACGGAAAGACCCAAAATCCGCTGAATTATCTCTAAAACCAAAAGTAAACATCCAACAAAGCAAACACCGGCCGCCAGTGGGCTGTACCGCCAAACTCCACGCCAAAATACGCAAGAACCGCCGCCATGGCGGTTTTTGTTATTTTGCTACTTTAGCTGTCTTTGTAATAATCCATGGCCACAAATATATATACAGCTTCTAGTTATAATTATTTTTTGTTAAAAATAGGTCTTTACTGTTATTCGTTATCTTTTCGTTCTTGACAAGTATTTTTGTGTTTGGTATATTATGCATAAATATTTATAAGGAGTGGATCGTATGGGCCATCAGATTGAAGATATTTTGACTAAGATTGCGGCTACCCCCATCCCCAAAGTCAAAAAGTGTGCCATCGCCTACTCCGGCGGTCTGGACAGTACTTTGGGCATAGAGTTGCTCCGCCGGGTCTATAAAGCGGAGGAGATCATCGCCATCAACGTTGATGTGGGCCAAGGTGATGAAGAGTTACAGATTGGCATCGAGCGGGCCAAAAAACTCAATATCGACCCAATCTTGATCGACGCTAAAGAAGAATTCACCGAGGTTTGGCTCAAGAAAGCGATCCAAGCCAACTCCGATTACAATGGTTACCCGGTCTCAACCTCAATGACCCGTCAGCTCATCGGCAAACTGGTAGCGAAAAAAGCACTGGAGTTGGGGTGCGACAGTATCCTCGAAGGATCGACCGGGCGGGGCAATGACCAGTACCGGATGCACAACGTCTTTAAGATGTTCGCCCCAAAGCTGGAGATTTTAGCGCCCGTCCGTGATTTCGACCTCACCCGCCAGGAAGAGTTGATGCTCTGTGAACACTGGGGCGTACCGGTCGAAGAATTCATCGTCGGCGGCGACGACAAAACCATGTGGTGCCGGTCGATCGCTTCCGGTGCCGTTGACCTGAACCAACCCATCCCCGATCACATCTGGATGTGGTTGACCCCGCCGGAGAAAGCCCCCGACCAGCCGGAGATCATCACGCTCACCTTTGAGCAGGGTGTACCAGTCGCGTTAAACGGACAACCGATGAAACTGGGCGAGTTGATTCCTAAGCTGAACACGATTGCCGGCCGCAACGGCATCGGCTTAATCGATATTTTTGAAGACGGGATCATGGATCTGAAGAGCCGGGAGATCTACGAAGCCCCCGCCGCCCACGTGATCCTAAAGGTAAAACAAGATTTGGAAGGGGCCTGTTTAACCAAGGACGAACGGCAGTTCAAAAAGATCGTCGACGCCAAATGGGCTTATCTGGTCTACCACGGGGCCTGGTTCCACCCGCTCAAAAAGTGTCTAGACGCATTCATCGCCGAAAGTCAGAAGATGGTTAACGGCACCACCAAGGTGAAATTATACAAAGGGAACATCATCATTGCCGAACGGGACAACCCATCCAGCTCCCTGTTCTCCCCGGAAATCCGGTCAATCAAGGCTTCCGGCTTTGACCAGCGCTGGTGCGCCAATGCCGCTAAGATTCGGGGTCTCCCCTTCGAGATCCTGGCCCAGCGCAACAAAAAAATGGGAATCGAGGAAGAATAGAAATGGCCAAGTTATGGCAGAAAGATTACGAACTGGATGCCTTCGTCGAACAGTTTACGGTCGGCCGCGACTTTGAACTGGATCAGCACCTTCTCAAGGCCGATTGCGTGGCCAGTTTGGCCCACGCCACCATGTTGGAGACCATCGGCATCCTGACCAAGGAGGAACTGGCCGCCTTAAAAGAAGGGCTGGTCGCGATCATTCGCGCCCATGAAAAAGGGGCTTTCCCCATCACCCGCAGCGATGAGGACGGGCACACAGCGCTCGAAAACGCCCTGACCGCAAAGTGCGGGGCCGCCGGCAAAAGGATTCACACCGGCCGCTCCCGGAACGACCAGGTGATCGTCGCCACCCGTCTCTATGCCCGCGGTTTTCTCCTGGCCCTGCTGGAACACGGCCTGACGTTGGTCGATAGTCTGTTGGCCTTCGCCGCACAACACGAAAAAGTCCCGATGCCGGGGCGGACCCACATGCAGATCGCCATGCCCTCCTCGGTCGGGCTCTGGGCCGGAGCCTACGCGGAGCAACTGCTGGACGATCTCCTCCTGGTGGAGAACGCCTACCGGATCAACAACCAATCGCCGCTGGGGTCGGCCGCCAGCTACGGGGTGCCTTTACCCCTCAACCGCGAACTGGTCGCCGAGCTCCTCGGCTTTGCCAAAGTCCAAAATAACGTCTTGTATGCCAACAACAGCCGGGGCAAAATGGAGTCGATCATCCTGGATGCCGTGGACCAAGTGACCCTCACCCTGAGCAAACTGGCCCAGGATCTAATCCTCTTCTCCATGCCGGAGTTCCGGTACTTCTCCTTACCCGACAACCTCTGCTCCGGCAGCAGCATCATGCCGCAGAAGAAAAACCC
>JAAYHQ010000042.1 GCA_012727425.1 Bacillota bacterium | reverse complement strand
CTTCGATTCTACAAGGGCCTGGGCATAGGTTACTACCACTGACATCATACCCTTGTCGACCCGTTTTATCAATAGGATCTTGTACGTGGAAATCTAATTCTTGCAAAAAACCCATGGTGACATTTTCGCGGAATAAAACTAAGGCTTTTTACTGACATTTTCATAGACTATTGACAGGCGTTTTTCGCGATACGGTCGCCGACATGTTCGTCGAGCGGATGCGGGTTTATTTCGGCACCGCCGATCTGATGATCTACCCCACCCAAGACTCGCCTTCCAGTTTTTTTTATGCCAACCGGGCGGAAGCGTTCGCCGACGAGCTTGAATACATCGTCGGTTCGATCCAAACCAGCGGACGCTTGGTTCTTAAGCTCGAAGCCCCCGAGATCACACTTAAGGGGTTTACCTTACCCGAACTTCAAAAGTTAAACCCGTTTTACCTGACCGCACAAGATAAGCTCCACCCCTTCCAGGGAAGAAAAATCATCCTCAGTAAACAGACGGCAGCAGAACTCGGCCTTAAACTGGGAGACTATCTTGATATTGAAGTCCTCGGGGCAAAAACGGAAGTTTTTAATTGTGGCCTTGGCCGAACCGGTCGGCCCTTTCCAACACGACGGCCAAAACATCAACGCCATTGTCCCCCTTGATACGCTGGCCACCATCCTAAACGCCCGGGGTAGGGTAGCCACCCTCTACCTTAAAGTTAAGGACCCGGCCCGCAAAGCCGAACTCATCGAAAAGCTCAGCGCCGCCTATCCCCGCTACCAAGTGCGGGAGACCATCACCGGCCGGGAGATTGCTGAGTCAACCAAGACGCTCACTACAACCTTCCAGTTGGTCGGGACTGTTGTCCTTTTCATGGCGGTTTATATCATCTCCACCTCCTTCAAGGTGATCACCAGGGAACGGCTGCCGGTGATCGGCACCTTCCGGAGCATCGGGGCGACCCGTCGCGCAACCAGTCTGGTCTTACTCGCTGAAAGCGTCACGTACGGAATCATTGGCGGATTTCTCGGGTGCAGCCTGGGCCTCCTGCTCCTTTATTTAATCATGTGGCAGATCCGCCCGGTATTCATGGCGATGGTTCCGGTTACGCTCCAATATTCCCCGCAGCAGTTGGGAGCCGCCTTTTTGCTGGCCGTTCTGCTCGCCTTCATCAGCTCGCTACGGCCGATTTTGAAAACCGCCAAGATCCCGCTGCGGGAGATTATCTTTGACACCATGAGCACGCCGCGGCCCCGGAAACGATGGAAGCCCGTCCTCGGGGCCATTCTGATTGCCCTGGCCTTGCTCCTGCCGCTCTATATCCCGTTCCAGCTTTTTCTGTCCGTTGGCCTCCTCCTGATCTTCGGTACCATTTGCGGCTTTATCCTTATGATCCCCGTTTTGACCCGGGTATTCCTAACGGTTCTAGCCCGGAGCAACCGCTACTTCTTTGGGAACGAAGGAATCTTGGCCGCAAAAAACCTGCGCGGGAATAAAGGGGTTCTGAATAATATCTCCCTGCTGGCCATTGGGATCTCCGCCTTATTGATGATCAACACCATCAGCTTCAGTGTAGCCAAGGAAATAACCAATTTCTACCGTGATTGTAATTTTCAGATCTGGTTTTGGACCTGGCCAGCCGACCGGGGAACCGAAAACCTGTTGCGGACGATCGACGGGGTCGACGCCACCTACGGCATCTATGCCGCCAATTTCATCGAGATCACCAACCTAAAAGACCGCATTAATTTGATACAGGGGGCTAATCCCCATAAACACCTTGATTTTTGGACCATCAACGTAGACCCGGCCCTCCTGGCCGAGCTCGACACCGGACGCAAGATCTTGCTCACGAATACCCTTCGGGAAAGGCTCCAGGTGCAAAAGGGGGATCTCCTCACCCTAAAAATGGCGCGGGGAGAACGAACATACCAAATCATTGGGTTCTTTGATTCCCTGATGTGGAACGGCAGTTCCGCCCTGATCGCCGAGCGGTATCTGAAGATGGATATGAATAAACAGTTTTATGACAATCTTTTCATTAAAACCAGCAAAGATCCGAACTACGTCAGTGACGCCATCAAAGCACGCTACCAAAGAAAAAGTCTCTACATTTCAACCCTGGAACAACTGGAAGCGGGCGAACAACAAACCAACGCCCAAATTTTCAATGTCATGCGGGGTTTCTCCTTGTTAGCTCTGGTCATCGGCATCTTTGGCGTCTTCAACAACCTAATCATCAGTTTTCTCGAACGCCAACGTTCTTTGGCCGTTTTACGGTCGATCGGCATGAGCAAAAAACAAAGTATCAAGATGTTTTTTGCCGAAGCGTTAACTGGAGGGTTGATTGGGGGAACGATCGGCGCTCTATGCGGGTATGTATTGAACACGATTTCACCGCTGATCATAAAGGCTGTTGCGGGTAATCTCCCGATTCACCACTCCCTATCCCTTTATTTATCTTCCATTCTGGCAGGGATTATGATCACGGTCATTGCGTCCACCAGTCCGGCCTTTAAATCCTCCAAACTGGATATCGTGACCGCCATTAAATACGAATAAGCGGGGTGATCTGCTTTGCCGCCCATCATTGAAACCCATCAGCTCTACAAGACCTATAAACTGGGCACGGTTGACGTGGAAGTCTTAAAAGGGATCGATCTCACCATCCAAGAAGGAGAATTTGTCTCGATTATGGGGCCCTCCGGCTCCGGAAAGAGCACCCTCCTTTACCTCCTGGGTGGTTTGGATAAACCCACCACCGGGCAGGTCAAAGTGAAGGGAAAAGAATTATCACATATGAACGATAAGGAGGAAAGCATCCTGCGCCGCCGGACCATCGGCTTTGTCTTTCAGTTCTATAACCTGATTCCCAACCTCAATGTAGAAGAGAACATTATGCTTCCAGTCCTCTTGGATGGAAAACGGCCCCGCGCCTACCGCCACCGCTTGGAAGAAATTTTGGCGACGGTGGGGCTAGCCGACCGTCGTCGCCATACCCCCCGGGAATTGTCCGGCGGACAACAGCAGCGGGTGGCAATCGCCCGGGCGTTAATCAATGAACCCGATATCATCCTTGCCGATGAACCCATCGGTAACCTGGATACCAAAACCGGAATGGGCATCATGGAACTCCTGCGCCGGATCAACCAGGAGCAGGGTAAAACCATCGTTCAAGTCACCCATTCCCATGAGGCGGCAGCCTATAGCCAACGGATCATAAATTTACGGGACGGAAAGGTGTGGGAGGAATGAAGAAAAAATATATTATCCTCTGCGTGCTGATCGGGGTGATCTTGGTCGGCTTCTTTTTAAGCAAGTCCAAACAACAACCTGCCCAAGAAGGCGAAACGGTGGCCACCCTTGCGGAACAACCGCCCGTGGGCGAAGATAGACCCTACATCGAAGCCTTTGGACTGGTCAAACCCACTACTGTAACCAATATCAACATTGATTTCCCCGCCCGGATCCGCCGTTTTTATGTAAAAGAGGGCGATAGGGTACGTCAGGGTCAGGTCCTCCTCGCTTTGGATGTGGATGAATACCGCACTGAGATCCGCAACACCGAGTACGAGCTGCAAACCACCCGGTACGAACTGAAGAAAATAGAGAGTGAAGCGGCACAACTGACGGCAAAGATTGCCGAAAAAGAAGCCCAGTTGTCTGAAGAGACCGCTTATGAACTGCAACAAATCCGCGCCGACCTTGCCAAAGCCCGACAAGACTTGGCCAAGAAAAAGGAGCTCCTGGCACTCAAAGCCATCTCCGCCAGTGAAGTCGCAGAGTTGGAAAAGACCATTGCCGACCTGAACCGCTCATACGAACAACGCCGGAGCGAAAAGGAAGAAGAGAT
The DNA here is from genome assembly GCA_012727425.1 of Bacillota bacterium. Taxonomy (GTDB): domain Bacteria; phylum Bacillota; class UBA4882; order UBA10575; family UBA10575; genus Capillibacterium. The sequence continues at coordinate 283 of JAAYHQ010000042.1, read as the reverse complement.
CAAACAGCTCAAAGCCGAGTTGGCTTTAATAAAAGGAGAAACCAAGAGTAGTGCCGAACCGGAAGTGACCAACATCAGCATGCTCAAGGCGAAAATAACCCTGCTGGAAGAGAAACTGGCCATGCTCTGTGTTTGGCAATTATGAATTCCATAGTTCGGCGGCTAAGAGATACATAGCATCCTGACATTTTGCGCATTTAGTCTGTTTGCGAAGGCCCGGCGCTTCTGGCCAGCATGGCCTCTCTGTAACGGAAGCTGGGACCCGAAAAACCAAGAATGTAAG
>JAAYHQ010000041.1 GCA_012727425.1 Bacillota bacterium | reverse complement strand
TTAGATCCATGAGGAACCTCAGCCTCCTTCTTCAGGGGGATTCATTCAATTGCCTAAATGTGAGGTTCCTCTTCTTTTTTCCATAAGTTATTTCCTGCAAAGACCTACAGTAATTTTACACTAACTCTACCTGCGATCTTACTAGTAAACATTGGCTCTAGCAGGGAAGTTTCAACTGTTTTTTTTGAAATAAAAAGAAGCCATCCGCCATCCGGATGGCCTCTCGCCGCAAAACTGGTGTGACATTTAGTTTTACCGCCGCAACCTTGCCCGGGCCCGATCATGATAATCAGGCCTTACCCCTGCTCCCCGGCTTCTCCCAGGGCAGCCCCTGGGCACAGAGGGGACACTCCTCCGGGGGAAAAGCCGCAATTGGCATCGACAATAAACTGTGGAGGGGCAAGCCGCCAAAATCCACCCGGCCGCCACTGCGGTCCACCAGAACGCCCACCCCCACCGGCTCGGCCCCAAGGGCTTTGACCATGGCCAGCACTTCCTGGACCGACCCGCCGGTGGTGATCACATCCTCCACCACCAGGACCTTTTCCCCCGGTTGCAGGGCAAAACCCCGCCGCAACGTCATCTCGCCCTCTTGCCGTTCGGCAAAGAGCGCCCGCACGCCCAAGGCCCGGCCCACTTCATGGGCGACAAGAATCCCGCCCAGCGCCGGGCCGACCACCGCCTCCACTTCCACACCGGCAAAGCGGCGGGCCAAGGCCTGGCCCAACTGGGCCGCCAGCCACGGATACTGTAAAACCTGGGCACACTGCATGTACTGGGCACTGTGTTTCCCCGAGGTCAGGACAAAATGTCCTTGCCGCAGGGCCCCGGTCTCTTTAAAGATCTTCATAATCTCCGGGGGCCCGCTTTGGGCGCCTGTTCCGGTTCCACCGCTACCTGTGCACATTTGCCTTCCTCCTTTACTCGGTTAAATCCCGCGCTAGTAAAAGACCGCCCGCATCATTCCCATAGCGCCGCCAAGGCTTGCCGCGGATCGGCGGCCCGGGTAACCGGCCGCCCGACCACCAGGTAGGAACTGCCCGCCTGAAGGGCTTCCCGCGGCGTTAAGACCCGGACCTGGTCGTTTTGCGCACTCCCCGGCGGACGGATCCCCGGCGTGACCAGAATGAAGTCGGGGCCCAGCTGTTCCCGGAGGACCGCCGCCTCCCGGGCGGAGGCCACCACCCCGTCCAAACCGGCTTTCTTCGCCAGCCGGGCCAGGTTGACGACCTGCTCCAGCGGGCTGGCCTGGACTCCGGTCGCCTGCAGTTCTTCCGGACCCAGACTGGTCAACACTGTAACGCCGACCACTTTGATCCCGGCCTGGTGGCACACCTCCGCCGCCCGGGCCATCATGGTGTAACCCCCGGTGCAGTGGATGTTCACCATGTCCACGCCGGAGGTGCTCAAAACCTTCAGCGTCCGTTCCACCGTCGTCGGAATATCGTGCAGCTTCAGATCGAGAAAGAGGGAAAACCCCATGTTTTTAAAGGTCGCCACCAGATCCAACCCGGTCAGGGCGTATAATTCCAGCCCGATCTTGAGCCAGCAACCGGAGCCCTGGAGGGCCTCGGCTAAAGCCAGCGCTCGAGTACGGGAATCAACATCCAACGCCACCATCACTTTTTCGTTCAGGTTCGGCGTCCCCGCCAAATCTTTGTCCATCCCCATCGGCCAGTCCTCCTTTTGTTGATCAGTGCTTTTTTCCCCTTATCCAACCGGCTTAATTCCAGTACAGGCCAGCCCGCCGGACGGAGCCCTTAGTCTTCTACTGGTGGGCCAAACCGACGATCTCCCGGACCGCCGTGAAACCGGCTTGCCGGCAGTACCCGGCCAGCCCGTCGATGATCTCCACCGGCGCCAGCGGGTTGACGAAGTTGGCCGTCCCCACACTGACCGCCGAGGCTCCCGCCAGCATGAACTCGATCGCATCCTGCCAGGTGCTGATCCCCCCCATCCCGATGATGGGCAGACGGACCGCTTTGTAGACCTGATAAACCATCCGCACCGCCACCGGGAGGACCGCCGGACCGGAAAGCCCGCCCATGATATTGCCGAGGATAGGCTTTCTGGTTTTGATATCAATCCGCATCCCCAGGAGGGTATTGATCAAGGAGATGATATCGGCCCCGCCGTTTGCAACCGCCTTCGCCAGCGTCACAATGTCGGTCACATTGGGCGTCAGTTTGGCGATGAGCGGCAGCTTTGTGTGCTTGCGCGTAACCCGCAGGACTTCCTCGGCGCTCCGCGGGTCCGTCCCAAAGGCAAGCCCGCCCTGTTTGATATTGGGGCAGGAGATATTAACCTCCACCGCGACGATACAAGAATCCTCCGGCATGGCCGCCGCCATTAAGGCGTAATCATCCAGGGAGAAGCCGGAGATGTTGACGATAACCGGCGTCTTGAGCTTCTCCAACCGGGGCAGGCAGGTGGTGAGAAACTCCTCCAAACCGGGGTTTTCCAGCCCGACCGCGTTCAACATCCCGGCAGGGGTCTCCACCACCCGGGGCGGCGGGTTCCCCCGGCGCGGCAAAGGGGTGATCCCCTTCACCGTAATCGCGCCCAACCGGGACGGATCATAAAAGGCGGCATACTCTTCCCCAAAACCATAAGTGCCGGAGGCCGTAATCACCGGATTCTTCAAAGTTAAACCGGCCAGTTGGGTCGTGAGGTCAATCGGTTTCATCCCAGACCACCTCCCTGCCGTCAAAGACCGGGCCGTCCTTACAGACCCGCCGCCGCACCAGCATGCCGTCGGCGGTCCGCACCAAACAGACACAGCCCAAACAGGCCCCAACGCCACAGGCCATCCTTTCTTCCAGCGAAACCTCCAGCGGGACCCCCGCCTGACGGCAGCTTTCGGCCACCGCCTGCAGCATCCCTCTGGGACCGCAGGCGGCCACGGTAAAGGCCGTCCGTCCGCCCGGACGGTCCGCCAAAACACCGCTCCCTCCCCCGGCCGACGCAGCGTCTGCGCCTTGACCACACGCCGTCGCCTCCGCCAAACCATGTGCGCTTTTCTCCGCCAAAACCTTTTTCAGTAAATCGGTCACCACGCCGGGGTGGCCCATGCTCCCGTCCATGGTGGCCACGGCATAATCCACGCCCGTTTGGAACAGGGTCTCCCGGCCGACATCCTCCATGAACTGCCGGTTAGCCCCGCCCCAAAGCGCCTTGACCTTCACCGCAGACCGGTCCACCGCTTCCAGCAGCGCCAAAAGGGGAAAGAGCCCGATCCCCCCCGCCACCAGAAGGAGTTCCCCCGCCGCCGGAACCGTAAAACCCCTCCCCACCGGCCCGATGACACTCAAGGTCTCTGCCGGCCGGACCCGGGTCAGCTGCGCGGTGCCCCGGCCCGCCACCCGGTAGTAGAGGGTGATCTCCCCCTTGGGCCGGTCGATCCCGGCAATACTGAACGGCCGCCGTAACAGAGGATCGGCAGTCGTTCCCACCTGCAAATGGACAAATTGGCCCGGCCGGGCCGTGGCCGCCACCGCCCCCTTCAGCACCAGCCGGTATATGTCCGAACCTAAACTGCGGTTTTCAATGACAATCTCCCGGTGGAGCACAATTATCACCCAACTTCTTTTTTTCTACTCTGGAAAACATCTTTCCCGTTCCTCATCGTCCGTCGCGCGCTGCTCATGTGGATGCTTACCTTTGCCCGCATCTCCCCAGCTGAAGCCAGATGGTATTCTCCACTGAATTGCCTTTCTTGGCATAGTATTCTTAGTGCAGGCAATATCCGCTCACAGCACAATCAAACTCGGCACGGTCTCCTCCATCACCTGCAACCAAGCCGCCGCCGTATCCAGACTGGTAAAACAGGGAATCCCCTGCTCCACCGCGGCCCGGCGGATGGCAAACCCATCGGTGGCCGTCTTCCCGCCGTGGGTGGTCGTGTTCAGCACACACTGGATCTGGCCCTGGCGGATCTGGTCCCGGATCGCCGTCGACCCGGTATGCAGTTTTGCCACCGTCGTCACCTCAAGGCCCGCCTGGCGCAGGGCCTTGGCCGTTCCAGCGGTCGCCACCAACCGGAAACCCAGGTTATGGAAGCGGCGGGCCAGTTCCACCCCTTCGGTCTTATCCCGGTCGGCCAGGGTGACCAGCAAAGTACCGTGGACCGACATCCGCATTCCGGCCGCCAGCAACGCTTTATAAAGCGCCTTCGCATACCGGTAATCGATGCCCATCACTTCGCCGGTGGATTTCATCTCCGGCCCCAGTGAAGGTTCGACCTGATGGAGTTTGGAGAAGGAGAAAACCGGAACTTTTACGGCTACCTTATCACCGGCCGGCTGCAGCCCGTGCTTGACCCCCAGCGTCGACAGGCTTTCGCCCAGCATCACCCGGGTCCCCAGTTCAACAATGGGCAGCCCGGTCACCTTGCTCATAAACGGCACCGTCCGGCTGGAACGGGGGTTTACCTCCAAAACATAGACCTCGTCCCGGTAGATGACATATTGAATGTTCAACAGACCTTTTATCCGTAAGCTCCGGGCCAGGGCCACCGTCAACTCAGTAATAGCCGCTTGCTGTTCCGCCGTGACCCGCTGGGGCGGGTAAACAGCGATCGAGTCCCCGGAATGGATCCCCGCCCGTTCCAGGTGCTCCATGATCCCGGGGAGGCAGACCGTCTCCCCGTCAGCGATGGCGTCCACCTCCACCTCCTGACCCAGGAGGTACTGGTCGATCCAGATTTGCTGGTCGGGAAACTCCTGCAGGGCCTGGCCTAAAACCGTCCGCAGCTGCGCCTGGTCATAGACGATCTGCATCGCCCGGCCGCCCAGGACATAAGAGGGGCGGACCATCAGCGGGTAGCCCAATTTCTCCGCCAACTGTTCTCCTTCGGCCAGCGTCGAGACGCAACCGCCCCGGGGCCGGCGGGCCCCGATCGCCTGCAGAACCCGGTCGAAAAGGCCCCGCTCTTCGGCGCGGTCAATATCCGCCACCGCTGTCCCCAGAATCTTATACCCGCGGGCGGCTAGCCCCTTGCAGAGCCCCAGCGCCGTCTGGCCGCCGAATTGGACGATGACCCCCTCCGGTTTCTCCTTCTCCAGAACGGCACAGACGTCCTCCAGAGTCAGCGGTTCAAAATATAACCGGTCGGCCGTATCAAAATCGGTCGAGACCGTCTCCGGATTGTTATTGATGATGATGCTCTCCACCCCGGCCCGGCGTAACGCCTTCACGGCATGGACCGAACAGTAGTCAAACTCGATCCCCTGCCCGATCCGGATCGGCCCCGCCCCCAGGACCACCACCTTGCGCCGGGTACTGACCGCCCCTTCATCCTCCTGGTCGTAGCTGGAGTAAAAATAGGGGGTAGCCGCTTCATACTCCCCGGCGCAGGTATCGACCATCTTAAAAACCGG
>JAAYHQ010000040.1 GCA_012727425.1 Bacillota bacterium | reverse complement strand
GTGCCCCGACACAGGCGGAAGCCGGGGGAACACAAAGCACCTGGCCCGGGAAGATCAGATTTGGGTTGGTAATCTGCGGGTTGAACCGGATCAGACAATCTAAAGGAATGCCGAAGCGGTTGGCGATATTGAACATGGTGTCGCCGGCCCGCACCGTGTACAGGATTCCCCCCGGCGGACAGGGTACCGGTGTGGGGACACAAGCGGACGCTGGTGGTATGCACAAGACCTGACCGGGGAAGATTTGGTCGCCGACCACCTGTGGGTTAAAGCGGCGCAGGCAATCTACGGGAATACCGAAGCGGTTGGCGATGCTAAAGAGGGTGTCTCCGGCCCGTACCGTATAAAGAATACCCCCCGGTGGGCAGGTCGGTTGCTGCGTTTCAGGGGCTTGGGCGGTTTCCATCGTGTTTTGCTCCTTCGCGGACATTTAGGCACCTCCTCATGGAATGCGTACTGTTCAATCCTGATAATAAGGTATTCGCCGGGCCGAAGGGAGGCACCAAGATTTCGGCATAAAACCTTATTCCATAGGAATAAAGGTGTTTTTGCCGAAGTAATTAAAACAGCTGCCCATTTGCAACTTTTTGCGGAGGAGGATTTTGTTTTGGCGCAAATTAAAGCGGTGATTTTTGATTACGGTGGCGTAATCTCGACGGAACAGGTGCGGTCAGAGGTCGAAGCGATGTTGGCTCTGCTTCAGGTGGAAGAGAGCCAGTTTTACCGCTGGTATTACTATTACCGGCCCGGTTATGATCTGGGCAGTACGGGGGAGGAATACTGGCAGCAGGTTTTACCGGCTTGCGGGGTAGAATACACTCCGGAGCTGGCGGCCAAGTTGATAGCCCATGATGTCCGGAGTTGGACACGGATAAACCCGGGTGTTCTCCAGTGGGCAGCCGGGTTGAAAAGGAACGGTTACCGGTTGGGAATCATCTCGAATATGGTGAAGGAAGTTCTTGACTATATGCGGGCCAATTTTACCTGGCTGGGGCAGGATCTCTTTACCAGCCAAGTTTATTCTTGTCATTGGCGGGTAATCAAGCCGGATCCACGGATCTACCGGATCAGCCTTCAGGAGCTGGGGCTGGAACCGGAAGAGTGTTTGTTCGTTGATGATCTGGAAGCCAATATTGCGGCCGCCCGGAAACTTGGGTTTAAAGTCTTCCATTACCAGGGGGCAACTGCTTTCGCAGAACTCCAATCATATTTTGCTTTATGTGCGGACTGAACGCAAAAGACCGGGCTGGACCCGGTCTTTTGCGTTGGCCCCTTTTGGCCTGGCCTTGACCTCCGTCAGTCGGGAATACAAACGCGTTGCCCGATCTGCAATTGGTTGGGGTTGATCCCGGGGTTGGCCGCGGTAATGGCGGCGACCGTAGTTCCGAAACGTTGCGCCAGACTAAAGAGGGTATCCCCGGATTGGATAATATAGATAAAACCGGGACAGGTCCCCGGGCTTGGGGTTGGCGCTGGTGCCGGAATGCAAATTTGTTGCCCGACTTGCAAATTATTCGGGTTAACACCGGGGTTGGCGGAGGTTAAAGCCTGGACAGTGACGCCAAAACGGGCGGCCAGGCTAAAGAAAGTATCCCCGGCCCGAATGGTGTAGAGAAAACCGCCGGGACAAGTTCCGGGTGCGGGCGCGCGGGCGGGAACACAGATTTGTTGTCCAATTTGGAGCCGGTTGGGATCAACCCTCGGGTTGGCTGCTTGGAGGGCGGCGACGGTGGTGCCGAAACGCTGGGCGATACTGAAGAAGGTATCACCCGCCCGGATGGTATAGAGAAAACCGCCGGGGCAAGGGCCGGGAGCAGGGGCCACCGGAATGCAGATCATCCGCCCGACCTGTAAAGAGTTGGGATCAAGACCGGGATTGGCGTTGATGATGGCCTGGACAGATGTGTTGAACCTCTGGGCCAGGGCGAACAGGGTGTCACCGGGAACAATGGTATAAACGGTGCCGCCGGGACAGGGGATCTGGCTGATGACCATAGGTTGTTCATTCATGCCCATCTTTGATTCCTCCATTAGTAATCTACTACAACCTATGCGACAATTGGGTAAATGGTAAGGGGTCAAAGTAATTACTTTCTGGGCTTAAAACCGAAATGCACCAAAGAAACTGGCCGTGGTCTTCGGGTGGGCCGCCTATCCGGTTTTGCCCTGCAGAACGGGGGCTTAGACCTTAAAAATCTGGTTATACTGGAGGAGTAGCTACGGAGAAGTAATTTGGGAAGAAAGAGGGGGGTAAAGATGAACGCCGACCGGATCGATGAAAACTACTATTATGCCGGTGACGATTTAGGGGCCGTGTATACCCCCGCCCAGACCGTCTTTACGGTTTGGGCGCCCACCGCCCGCGAAGTTCGTTTGTGTACTTACCGTCAAGGACAGGGCGGGGCGAAAACCGTTTACCCCATGGTCCGGGAAAAGGGCGGGATCTGGCGGGGGAAAGTGGACGGCGACTGCCACGGGTTGTATTATACTTATACGGTCACCCACGAGGATGGTGTTTTCGAGGTGGTTGACCCCTATGCGCGGGCGGCCGGGGTGAACGGTGACCGGGGAATGGTTGTTGACCTGGCCCGGACCAACCCGCCGGGTTGGAACGCGACCAAACGGCCGGTTCTGGATCAAGCGGTGGATGCAATCATCTATGAATTACATGTCCGCGACTTTTCTATCCATCCGCAATCTGGGATTAAACATAAGGGTAAATTTTTGGCTTTTGCGGAGGCCGGAACCCGCGGACCCGAGGGGGTGAAGACCGGCCTCGACCACTTGGTGGATTTGGGCATCACCCATCTGCATTTGCTGCCGATCTTTGATTTCGCCTCCGTTGATGAAGCCGAACAAGAACACCCCCAGTATAACTGGGGATATGATCCGAAGAACTACAATGTTCCGGAAGGCTCCTACGCAACCGATCCGTTTGACGGGGCCGTCCGCATCCGGGAGTTGAAAGCAGCCATTCAAAGCCTGCACCAGCGGAAGATTGGGGTCATCATGGATGTGGTCTATAATCACACCTACAAATCATGGGATTCCAATCTTAACCGGCTGGTCCCCGGTTACTATTACCGGATGAATCCGGACCGCAGTTTCGCCAATGGATCGGGATGCGGAAACGAATTGGCGACCGAACGGCCGATGGTGCGGAAACTGATCATTGATTCCGTAGTCTATTGGGCCCGTGAATACCAGTTGGACGGTTTCCGCTTTGACCTGATGGGGCTCTTTGATCTGGAAACCATGCGGCAGATCCGGCAGGCCTTGGACCGGGTTGCCCCCGGGATCATCATCTACGGGGAGGGGTGGACCGGTGGACCGTCGCCGCTCCCGGATGAGCAGGCCGCGCTGAAGGGAAATGCGTCCAAAGTGCCGGGGATTGCTTTTTTCAACGATTCGGCCCGGGACGGGATCAAAGGGGATGTTTTTCACGGCCCGGAACCGGGTTTTATTAATGGCCGTCCTGGTCTGGAGGAGAGTGTCAAGTTCGGGATTGTGGCCGCCACCGCCCATCCTCAGCTCAGCTACGGACGGGTCAATTATGACCACGGGCCTTGGGCTTGCGCGCCCGGGCAAGCGGTAGTCTATTGTGAGGCCCATGATAATCTGACCCTCTGGGACAAGCTCCGCCTGACCAATCCGGATGAACCGGAGGCACTGCGGATCAAACGACACAAGTTGGCGGGCGCGATTGTCCTGACCAGCCAGGGGATTCCCTTTCTCCACGCCGGTCAGGAATTTCTCCGTACCAAGGGCGGAAACGCCAACAGTTATTTGGCGCCCGATGCGGTCAATCAGTTGGATTGGGCGCGTAAAGCCCGTTTTTACGAAGTCTTCGCCTATTACCGGGGTTTGATTGCCCTGCGTAAAGCCCATCCGGCTTTCCGCCTGCGGACCACTGAACAGATCCAAACCCACCTTCGCTTTTTCGATCTGCCGGCCCAACTCCTCGGTTATACGCTGGGAGAGCATGCCAACGGTGATCCCTGGCGGACGATTGTGGTCCTCTTTAACGCCAGATGCACTCCGGCCACGGTGGCACTGCCCGGTGACGATTGGGTGGTCGTCGTTGACCAGGAGCGGGCTGGGACGGCGGCTTTGGCCTACCATCATTCCGCCCAGGTGACGGTGGCACCGCTCAGCGCTTTGGTCCTGGTGGACCGGGCCAGTTATGCGCGGGCCTGAACTGCTAGGCAGTTACCGACGCCAGGAAGCCGGGGTACTTGATTAGGATTTAGATCGAGTAGTGCTTTGTTTTGACCGATTGTTGGCAGGCGGTGGGTTCAGTGCCGGTTACTTCCGTTACTCTTTTTCGTTACTGCCCTTGAACAAGGGGAACGGCTGGCCGAAAATGAGCTCCCAAAGATTGGCCGGGGCCTGGCAAGCTTCACAGGTGGCGGCCGGGTGGTCGCCCCAGACAAAGGTTTTCTCTTCCACCCGCGGGCAGTTGGGGTTGGGCAAGAGCCCGGTTTTTTGACAGACCCGCAGCCGGATTTTGCGGTGGCGGGCGCAGTACACCGTCGGTTCGGAACCGTAAAGGAAATATTCGTTCTCGCCCGGACAATCGGCTGTGGCCAAGAGGCCGGTTTCCCGGCAGATCCGGCGGGTGACGATCCCGGCAGGAATGGTGAAATCCCGGACGGGAGTGGCCGCCAGGGCTTTCTGCATAAAAGCGGCCCACAATGGTGCGGCCAAGGAACCACCGCCGGCGGGAAGCGGTTTATTTTGGTCATCCCCCACGTAGACGACGGCGGCCAAATCGGGGGTGAAACCGACAAACCAGGCATCCCGGTTGCCCTGGGAGGTGCCGGTTTTCCCGGCGACGGGCCGCTGCAGGGTCGCCTGGACGCTGGCGGCCGTACCGTTGGGACCGGTCGCATCCTGAAGGACGGAAGTGATTAAGAAAGCAAGCCGTTCGTCGATGACCTGCCGGGGACGGGGTTTCCGTTCCCAGATCATTTTCCCCTCCGTATTGTAAATCCGTTGCACGGTATGGAGGGGGACGGCCTTTCCGCCGTTGGCCATGGGGAGATAGGCCTGGAGAAGTTCAAACGGGCTCACTTCCGAGGTGCCCAAGGCGAGGGAGAGGTTTTCCGGCAAGGCGGTGGTGATGCCTAACCGGCGGGCCATATTAATAGTGGGTTTTAAACCTAAACGCTGATGCAGGGTGACCGCCACAATATTGCAGGAGGCGGCCAAGGCCTCGCGCAAGGTTAAGTCCCGGTTATGATAGGGCTGGCGGCCATAGTCGCGGGGTTGATAGGCTTCATGCTCGGTCGTGGAAAAGGAGACGGCCCGGCAAGGAATGGTCGTGGCCAAGGTGTAGCCGGCTTCTAAGGCGGCCAGGTAGACAAAGGGTTTAAAGGTGGACCCCGGTTGGCGGAAGGCATTGGTGCTGCGGTTGAACGGGGTTTTATAGTAATCGGTACCGCCTACCAAAGCCTTGATCGCCCCGCTGGCCGGGTCGGCGGCAACCAAGGCCCCCTGGGGCTGCTGATCCTTTTGGAGGGGCGCCAGGCGTGTTTGCAGGGTTTCTTCTGCCGCTTTTTGCACGGGGAGGGAAAGGGTGGTTTCAATGGTGAGTCCGAGGTTTTGGATCTGTTCTTTTGAGATGTTGAGGATCCGGCTGACTTCTTCCAGCGCATAGTCGAGGAAGTACAGGGCGTGGCGGGGGGTTTTCGCCAGACCGGGAAGGCGGAGGGGTTCCTGTAAGATCTCCTCCTTTTCCGCCGCCGAAAGAACACCGACCGCGACCATCCGTGCGAGGACGGTTTGCAGGCGCCGGTTTGCCGCCTCGCGGTTAAGATAGGGTGAATAGAGCCCGGGACCCTTGGGCAACCCGGCGAGCATCGCCAGTTCCGCCCGGTTCAGTGCGGCGAGCGGCCGGCCAAAATAGGTGCGGGCGGCGGTTTTGACGCCAAAGGCGCCGTGGCCGAAATATATCTGGTTTAAATATAGCTCCAGGATCTCTTCTTTCGAGTAATGTAACTCCAGCCGTAAGGCCAAAAAAAGCTCTTTTAACTTGCGGATGAGGGTGCGTTCCGCCGATAAGTAACAGTTCTTGGCCACTTGTTGCGTGATGGTACTGAACCCTTGCAACCCTTCGCGGACAAACAGATTATGGTAAAGGGCGCGGGCGAAACTGACCGGACTGAAACCGTTGTGCTGGTAGAAACGGTGGTCTTCCACGGCCAAAAAGGCCTGTTGTAAAAAGAGCGGAATCTCGGAGAGCTTGGCCAGTTCCCGGTTTTCCCGGTAGAGCAGGCTGATGACCTCGCCGTCGGCGCTGAGCACCCGGCTGGTCACCGGTTGCTCGGGTGGGGGCACCGGTAGACAGAGCACGACCAACAGGGTGATGGTTACGGCCAGCAAGACTTTTTGGCGCAGGAGACGCCAATGCCGTTTCCACACGGCCCAGCCTTCTTTTCCCACTTCCGGTTTTCTCATCTCATCCATCACTTTTCCACCCGCTTGCGGAAATGCCCACGACAAAGGAAACGCCCTAACGTGGGCGCGGTTTTTCTTGCTTGGCTTCCGGGGCCTCCTGTAAATTCTTCCGGGATAAACGGTGGTAGTTTAAGACTTTACGTCCCCACAGGGCAAGGTTGAGAATGGCCAGTTTTTTCAGGAAACCGCCGATCATGGTCGCTCCTTTCTAGAGGGCCAAGGCCAAGTCTTCGAATTTACGTTTTACGTTTTCCGCGGAGGAGTAGATCCGGTAATCCAAATCGGGGAAGATGTTGTCTTTCGCTTCGAGTTCTTGGAGCCACTTTTCGTCAATCCGGTTCCCCATGATCTGCTCGTAAAGGCCAATCAGACGTCCGATGTGATCCTGGGTCCGCCGTACCGCGTAGGGAACAACGGTGCCGGTTTTCATGATAAACGCCCAATCGCTGCTCTGGGCGAGCAGCAGTTCACGGGCGGCCTGGTTCAACGCCCGGCGCAGGACGCCGGTGGCCTCGGGAAAGGTGTTGGCCAGTTCGACCATGCGTTTGGCGCCCTGGTGGAGATGGCGGTAGATCCAATCATTGCTGCCCTCCAACCAGACTTCGTTGTAGCCCTTATAGCCCCAACTGGAGAGGGACGGGGTACAGACCTGGTTCCGCGGGTACAACGCCAAATAATCGGCGGGAGTGACCAACTTGATGGTCTGCTGGTCGTAATGGATCTTCCGGATCAAGAAATCCAGCCATTGGGGGCCCTCGAACCACCAGTGGCCGAAGAGCTCGGCGTCGTAGGGGGAGACCACGATCGGTTTGCGGTCCAAAAAGGAAGACAGGTATTCGATCTGCTTTTCGCGGTTAAACATAAAGTTCCCCGCGTGGATCGCCGCCTTTTCCCGGGCCCAATCCGGGTTGTAAGGCTGTTTATCATGGGTGCGCCCGGTAATCCGGTAATATTTGATCCCGGTGTTCACCCGCAGACCGCTCGGGTCGATATAAGGTCTGATATATTCGTATTCCAGATCGTAGCCGATATCCCGGTAAAATTCCCGGTAGTCGAAATCGCCGGGGTAACCCTCCTCGGCACTCCAGACTTGTTTGGAGGATTCCAAGTCCCGGCCAAAGGCCGCCACCCCCGAAGGACAGTACACGGGGGCGTAGTTCCCGTACTTGGGGCGGGGGGAAGCATGGAGGATGCCGTGGGCATCGGTGAAAAAATAACGGAGGCCGTAATCGCGCAGGATCTCATCGTCCCCCGGATTATAGGCGCATTCGGGCAGCCAAATCCCCCGTGGGGGCCGCCCGAAACAACGGGTATGGTATTCGACGGCGTAGTGGACCTGGGCGCGGACGGCCTCCCGGTGCAGCATTAACGGGAGGTAGCCGTGGGTCGCGCCGGAGGTGATCAATTCGAGATAACCGGCGTCCTGCAGACGGCGGAAGGGTGTGACCAGGTTCTTTTGGCATTTTTCCGCAAAGTACCAGCGGGAAAAGGTGAACAGATCGTGGTAGTAATGGGCCATGCGGTTAAATTCCGGCAGCCAACGGGTGCGTTCAATCTCTTTCGCGGCCAGTTCGATCAGTTTCTCCAGGTGCTTGAGATAACGGTCCTGCAGCAACCGGTCATTGAGCATGGAAAGGAGGGGCGGAGTCAAACTCATTGTAATCCGGTAGGCAACCCCTTCTTCCGCCAGTTGTTCAAAGACTTTGAGCAGCGGGATATAGGTTTCGGTGATGGCTTCAAAGAGCCATCTCTCTTCCAAATAATGCTCGTGTTCGGGATGGCGAACATAGGGTAAATGGGCGTGCAGCACCAGGCACAGATAACCTTTTTCCAACGGAACAACCTCCCTCCAGCATTCATCCCAATGGGCGGCCACGCCGGCATTTAACAGGTTTTTTTGGAGACCTCCGGCGTAATGGTGATCGTATCCTTCCCGTCTTGGGAACAGGCGGTGACCGGAATTCGTTTTTGTCCGTCCGGCAAGGCCATCCGGAAAGTAAAGGTGCCGTCGGGACGTAATGCCACCGGCTGTCCATCCAGGGTCAACCGGGCGGTCGGTTCGGTCGCCCCGTAGATGATCAGTTCCGTATTCAGCACCAGCCAAAACCGCCGTTCTTCCGGTGGCGGTCCAAATGGGCTGCTCAGGCTGGTAACCGCACCCGATCCCATCTCCTGTTCCAACTTTTTAAGGAAAGCCTCGGCCAGTTCGACCGAACCGGCCTGCGGATCGCCGGCCAGTTGGTAAAGACGGCGGAAATCTTCCTCGACGACCATCCATTCGGCATCAACCAGCTCGGAAGCGGTTGCCCGGGGCGTGACCACCGTGTTGGAGCGGGCGAGGGCCATAAATTCCCCCGACGGGGTAAAATACCCCAGTTCCACGGTGTACTGGTGGTTGGGCTGGACATTGATGTACCAGTGCCCGGCCGCCGGATTGACGGAAACATTAAAAAATCCCGGTTCCAGGCCGCTGGATTCTTGTGCTTCCCATACCTTGAGGCTGAGCGGGGTTCTTTGCCATGCCCCGAACATCTTCTCCAGCTCTGCTTTGACCTCCCGGCTAAAATCCCAGTACGCATAGAGCCAGAAGGGGTCACGAATCAGTAGCGTAACGATGGTTTCATTATAAGTGGAAGGAAGGGGAAACCTCGTTTCCGCAGACTGCTGCGGTGGATAGGTCGCCGGCGCCAGCCCGGTTGTATAGACCGGTTCCGGTGGTTTTTGCGCGGCGGCAGCTTTAGCGTGGGCTTCAGCGGTGGTCTTGTTCTGCTGGTAAACCAAATTTAGACTGGCGATGAGTTCATTTTTTTTCATTCTGGAGCGGTTTTTGATCTTGAATTCTCTGGCTAAGGAGAGCAGCTCTTCCCTGGTCATTTTGGCCAGTTCTTCTTGGGTCATCCCGATCCCCCTTCCGTAAAATACTAACCAATACCGTTAAAAAATTACTTCTTATAATATGACTCAATGGTTTTGGGAATATGCAAATCCTTGGTGAAGATAAATCGTTTGGCAGGAAAAAGTAGCATAATCAAGAATTAGATGATGACCATTTGACGGGAGGAACAAAATGCGGTTTTTGTCCAGAGTTACCATTACCGTTGTGTTATTTCTTGCCATGACAACGCTTGCCTGGTCAGCCCCGTCTCCGCCGTTCTGGTACACCGCCACCGGTTTCCTCTATGAGAGTTGGTTTAAAGTAGAAGCCGCCGATCTGTTGGGCACCGGCGCCAGTCAGTTGGTGGTGTTGGGCCGGGATTATCTGGATGGGCGCCTCGCGGTGCAACTTTTAGCCTGGGAAGGCGAAAAGCCGGTCAGTAAGTGGGAGAGCCCCAATCTGCTGCCGGAAGGACCAGCCATGATCAGCTGCGGACGACCCTTGCCCGGCGGGACACCAATGTTGCTCGTTCTCACCCAGGCCCACCTCTACCTTTATACCGTTCAGGATGAGAAAATGATCCTGACTTCCCAATTTAAACATGCCCTTTCTCCCGTGGAATTATCAGTGGCCGATCTGGATGGCGACGGCCGGGATGAATTACTTGTGGTCCGTCTGGGACAACGGCGGCCGACCTACGATGAGCACGTGGTCGAAGTTTACCGTCTGACGGAAGAGGGGTTGGTCAAGCTTGGCGGCAGTGGTTTGCTGGGCCCGGTCCGGGCGCTGACCGCCGGCGATTTAGACGGGGATGGTTGTGCCGAAGTGGTGATTGACGCCGGTTTAAGCAGTCGCGCCGGGGTATGTACGGTTTTGGGGTGGGATCGGGAAAAGCAGGCGTTGGTGCCCCGCTTGCAGGTGGACGGACTGTTGGAGACGATGGCTTTTGGGCTGACCGTTGCCCCCGGGGATCCGGGGCCGCTGCTTTACACGGCGGACGGCTGGGGACGGTTGAACCGTTTTTATCTGACCAGCGGCCAATTGATTCCGGCCGGCGAATACTACTCTTTCCCCAAGGGGCTGGTTGGGGTCGCCGTTGGCGATCTGGACGGCGACGGACAGGAGGAGATAATGGTGGTAGGGCATCCCAACAACCTTTATGTTGTTAGTTTAAACTAGATTTAATATTAAAAGAAGAGGTTTCCCGCGCGGGGTGGTTAATAATAACATCAAATGGCGACCTTGATGTGGAGGTTTAAAGATGAGAAAACTGATCGTTGGCGTGATGGGAGGCGGAGAAGGTGCTTCTCCGGAGGTCTGTGAGCTGGCTTATAAACTTGGTGGTCTCATCGCCCAGCAAGGTTGGATCCTCTTAAATGGCGGCTGGGGCGTGGGCGTGATGGATGCGTCGGCCCGCGGGGCGAAGGAACACAACGGCCTGACGGTGGGGATTCTGCCGGACCGCCATAAAGATTTGGCTTCTTCTTATATTGATATCCCGATTGTCACTGGAATGGGTGACGGACGGAATATCATCAATGTCCTCTCCAGTGATATTGTGGTGGCCTTACCGGGGCGTTCCGGGACGATTTCGGAGATTGCTTTGGCGTTGAAAAACGGAAAGAAAGTGATCCTCCTCAATTTCCCGTTGAACGACCTTTTTGTTGAATACCAGAAAGCAGGGATCATGGTTTCTGTGAACAAACCGGAAGAAGTGATTACCAAGATTAAAGAGTTATACGCGCTGGAAGAAGAACAATGAGCCAATGGGGCCAAGGCTAATGCGCCCGGGCCCACCCGCGGTTGCGGTTATACGGACAAGAAGCGGAACGCCCGCCTTAATCAAGGCCGGGCGTTCCTTTTTTCGTTTCTTCCAGCAGTTTCCGTATTTCGCGGAGGATTTCCTGGGATTCCTGGAAGCTCTTTTGACCCTCCTGGATTTTCTGCTCTGCTTCGGCCAGCTTTTGCTCGAAATCCGCCCAGAAGTCCGGCGCTTTGACGGATGGGGGGGCGGTCTCCGCTCCCGGTTCGGATACGGCCGCTTCCGGGGCAGGTTGTTCGGGGGAAGGAGTTGGTTCCGGGGTGACGGCAGCGTTCTCTACTTCTCCCTTGAGCCGGTGGAGGGCCGCTTCGATATGGTCGGCGATGACCACTTGGTCCTGCCAGACGAGGACAATCTTTTTAAACTCCGGTATCTGGGCCTGGTTTGACTGGATGTAGAAGGGTTCGGCGTAGAGAATGGTCCCGCCGATCGGAATCACCAGCAGGTTACCGCGGATCAGTTGCGACTGACTCTGACTCCACAGGGTGATCAATTCGGTGATCTCCGGGTGCTGGCTAATCCGCGCCTCGATCTGCATCGGGCCGAAGATGTTGGTCCCCTTCGGGAGTTGGTACAGGATGAGCTGGCCGTAGTTGGGCGGGTCGCAACGGGCAACCAACCAGGCGATCATATTTTGCTTACCCCGGGGTGTAAAGGGGCGCATCAGCAGAAACTCTTCCCGTTCTTCCCCAGGTAAAACCAGGGTGACATAGTAGGGTTCCAGCGTCTCTTCCCGGCGGGCGTAGATCTGCGTGGGTAAACTCCAAAAATCTTCTTTTTCATAAAAGGCTTTGGCGTCGGTCAGGTGGTAGCTGAGGAGCATGTCTTGCTGCACGGTAAAGAGCGCTTCCGGATAGCGGATATGTTGCTGCAGGGCTTCGGGCATTGTGGTGAACGCCTTAAACATCCGGGGAAAGACCTTTTGCCAGGTTTGAATGATTGGGTCGTCCGGATCCACCACATAAAAATCGACGGTTCCGTGGTAGGCATCGACCACCACCTTTACCGAATTGCGGATATAGTTAAATCCGTTGGGGTGCTTGGCGGCATAGGGAAGGTGGCGGGAGACCGTATAGGCGTCCAGCATCCAGAACAACCGGTTTTCGGCGACGACGAGATAGGGGTCGTTATCCAAAACCAGGAAGGGAGCGAGCTTGGCCACTCGCTCTTTGATGTTGCGATGCAGGAGAATCTTGCTTTGATCCTGAATATATCCGGAGAGGATCAGGTTACGGTTGCGCAGTTCCACCGCCAGCAGGAGCCGGACCAACTTGCGCCGGAGGGCGATGCCGTCCCGCCCTTGGTAGGAGGTGGTGACATTTTCGCCGCCGGTGGCTGGGTAGTCAAATTCCTTTTCACGCGTCCGGACGATCACGTAGGAATCCGGGCCCTCGCCAAAGTAGATCTGGGGTCGGGTCAGATCCAGGGCGGGCAGGGCTTTGTCGACGACCGGAGGGAGATCTTTGACCAAAAAGAGGGGTTGCACCACGTTATTGGCTTGGTTAACGGCGTTCATGGCCAAACCGTAACCATGGGTATAAACCAGGTGCCGGTTCAACCAGTTCTGGTCGATTTTCGTGGGGTCGAGTTCCCGGGCGGCGATCATGACCTGTTTCTGCCCCTGGGGCGTTGGATACCGGTCCAGATCAATGTCGTGGAATGTATAGTAGGAACGGAACGATTGCAGCTGGTTGTAGGCGGGCAGGAGAGGCCGCCAATCCCAGATCCGTAGATTGGCCAAGGAAGGATGGTTGGGATCCAGGACAGCCGGGTCCGCTTCCGGAACCAGCGTATAGGGGCGCTCTTCAATCCGGTCCAGTCCAAAACCGAAACGGGTAAACCGGATGTGGTGTTCCAAATAGGGTTCTTCCATAATAAACTGGTTGGGTTTGACGACCACCGTCTCGACCAGCGGGGGCAGGGCCAGGGTGAACAGGAGCAAGGAAACTAACCACAACCCGAGGCTGCCGAAGAGCAACCGCTGCGGTCTTTGCTTGAAGAGCGTCCACAGCAGTAAAAGGGCGGTCAGGATCGCGATCAGCACCATGATGTTGTAGCCGAGAATTCGGATATGGTGGGTGGTGTAGTCCACACCGGTCAAGAGGGGTTTTTCCTCGAAAAGCAGGCCACAGCGGCTCAGGAAATAATCGGCCGCTTTGAGCAAGAAGAAGAGCACACCTAAGAGGGTCAGGTGCACACGGGCCCGGGGCCAAAACTGAAACTTTTTATCCTGGTACCAATAGGCCTGGGCGATCACGTAAAACAACGTAACACCAAGTAGCGTCAGGAGGGTTAAGCCGAGGAGAGTAACGATTAAACGCTGATAAAACGGATAGGCAAAGAGATAGAAACCGAGATCCAGTTGGAAGATGGGGTCGGTTACCCCAAAGGCGGTGCGGTGCAAGTACTGTTGGACCACGGTCCAGTCGGGCGCCGAACCGGGCAGCAAAAAGAGGGTTAAGACCAGCGCGGTGATGACGCTCAAGTAGAAATGTTGCCGCGGGGTAAACTTCACCTCGGTCTGCAGCTCTAAGAAGGCTTTTTTGGTAACCCCGAGATTGAGCAGGAGAAAGCCAAAACAGAAAATACCCAGCCCCAGACGGAGGCCCAGCTTGGTTAGGAGCGGAAGCCAAAACTGGGGCAAGGCGCCGAGACTCCGGTACCATAACCACGAAACGAGCTGGTGGGAGAAGAAAAAGAAGCACGCCAGTCCGGCCAGGAGGAGCAGGACAAGGAGTGCGGTGATTCTTTTCTTCATGGGTTCACCTCCAGTCAAACTGATCACAAGCCAACACTTCTCCCCGGATTAACCTAATCCTGCCACCCCTCATGATTTTACTGGAATTTTAGAAGGTATTTGTCCCGGCTTGTCTAAGTCATGCGGTGGCGGAATCTGCTAAAGTCCCCAATCTTAGCAGGGTTCGCCAAAAAGCAACGGAAGGGATATCCGGCTTCTTAACGAATAACGCATTCCATATCCGTTTTTGCGTTGTTGTAATAAGTTGTAATAAGAGAAAACGGTGAATAGATTTGGAGGTGGGGCGCTATGGCGGCTGCGCTTAATTGGCGAAAGCCCAATCGTGAAGAGAACCTGCTTGAACTACCACTCCTCCCCCTCCGGGGAGTTATTGTCTTTCCCTACTTGATCATCCATTTGGATGTTGGCCGGGAAAAGTCGATCAGTGCTTTGGAAGAGGCCATGGTCAATAACCGTCAGATTGTCCTGGCCGCCCAACACCAGGCCAAGACCAACGAGCCGGAGCCCAAGGATATTTACCGGCTGGGGACCTTGGCGGAAGTAAAACAGTTGCTGAAACTGCCCGACGGAACCCTCCGTGTCTTGGTGGAAGGACTTAGCCGGGTCAAGGTGAAGGAGTTTGTCCAAAAGAACCCCCATTACCGGGTTTTGGTCGAAAAAGTGGAGGAGGACGCGGTAAAAACTCCGGAGCTGGAGGCGTTGATGCGGACCACGTGCTTCCAGTTTGAACAGTATATTAAGAGTAGTAAACGGATTCAACCGGAGGTTTTGGCTTCGGTCTCCAGCATTGAAGAGCCGGGCCGGTTGGCCGATGTGATTGCTTCCCATCTTAACTTGAAGGTTGAGGACAAACAAGCTTTGCTGGAGGCGATCTCCCCCCGCCAGCGCCTGGAGAAACTCTACGCGATTTTACTGAATGAACTGGAGATCCTTGAGATGGAACGCCGGATCCACCTGCGGGTCCGGAAGCAGATGGAAAAGACGCAGAAAGAATACTATCTCCGGGAACAGATCAAAGCCATCCAAAAGGAGTTGGGGGAGAAGGACGAACGGATGGCCGAAGCCGACGAGTTGCGGGCCCGGGTTGAAGAGCAGGAGTTGCCTGAGGAAGTACGGGAGCGGGCCCTGAAGGAGATCGACCGGCTGGAGAAGATGCCGCCGATGGTGGCCGAGGCCGCGGTTGTCCGGAATTACCTGGACTGGTTGCTGTCGCTGCCCTGGAATGTCTACACCGAGGACCATCTCGATTTGGAACGGGCGGAGCAGATCCTCAACGAGGACCATTATGGCCTGGATAAAGTGAAGGAACGGATCTTGGAGTTTCTGGCCGTCCGGAAATTGACCCAAAATTTAAAAGGCCCCATCCTTTGTTTAGTTGGCCCGCCGGGGGTGGGCAAAACCTCCCTGGCCCGTTCGGTGGCGCGGGCGATGGGCCGGAAATTCGTCCGTTTCTCCCTGGGCGGGGTCCGGGATGAAGCCGAGATTCGCGGCCACCGCCGCACCTACGTTGGGGCGATGCCGGGTAAGATCATCCAGTGTATGCGGCAGGTGGGTTCGAAAAACCCGGTCTTGCTCCTGGATGAGATTGACAAGATGTCCATGGATTTCCGGGGCGATCCGTCCGCTGCTCTCCTGGAGGTGCTGGATCCGGAACAGAATAACGCCTTTGGCGATCACTATCTGGAAGTTCCGTTCGATCTTTCTCAGGTCTTTTTCATCACCACCGCGAATACAACGTATAACATTCCCCGGCCCCTGTTGGACCGGATGGAGATCATTCCGATCTCCGGATATACGGAAGACGAGAAGATGGAGATTGCCAAGAAGCACCTTTTGCCCAAACAGCTCAAAGAGCATGGACTTAACGGGGAACAGCTGGTCTTGACTGATTCGGCCTTGACGGAAGTGATCCGGTCCTATACCCGCGAATCGGGGGTTAGAAACCTGGAGCGGGAACTGGCCGCCATCTGCCGGAAGACCGCCCGCCAGTTGGTGAGCAACCAAGGGGCAACGGTACGGGTCAGTAAACAAAACCTCCATAAATACCTGGGGATTCCCAAGTTCCGGTATGGTTTGAAGGAGGAAGGCGACCGGGTGGGGGTGGCGACTGGGTTGGCCTGGACCGAAGTGGGTGGGGACATCCTGACGATTGAGGTTTCAGCCGTCAAGGGTAAAGGAAAACTACTTTTAACCGGGAAACTGGGTGAAGTGATGCGCGAATCGGCCCAGGCCGCCGTCAGTTATATCCGGTCCCGGGCCGGCGCGTTCGGGATCGACGAGAATTTCCACGAAAACACCGATCTGCATATCCATGTGCCGGAAGGGGCGATTCCGAAAGACGGGCCTTCCGCCGGAATTACGATGGCAACGGCAGTGGTCTCTGCCCTTTCCGGGGTTCCGGTCCGGAGCGACGTGGCGATGACCGGGGAGATTACCTTGCGGGGCCGGGTATTACCGATTGGCGGCCTGAAAGAAAAGGTCCTGGCGGCGCACCGGGCGGGGATTGGTACGGTCATCATGCCTAAGGAAAATGAGAAAGATATGGAAGAGATCCCGGCGCCGGTCGCCCGGAAGCTCCGCTTCGTTCTGGTGGAAGAGATGGATGAGGTGCTGAAAGAAGCATTGGCTGCGGCGGAGGCTGAAGAAGGCGTTGGGTAAAGATGACCACAGGAGCAAGGAGGCGATCGGGTGAACGAGCGGACGTACCGGGTTTTGGAGTTTGAAAAGATTCTGGCCCGGTTGTCGACCTATGCCGGCAGTGCCTTGGGGCGAGAATTGGCCCTCAAGCTTCGGCCTTCGTGCCGGCCGGACGAGATCAAAGCATGGCAGGCGGAGACAACGGAGGCCCGTCTTCTCGTTCAAAGCGGCGAACCGGTTCCCCTCGGGGGAATCCATGATCTGCGCGCCGCCTTTAAGAAGGCCGGCCTAGGGGGCGTTTTGTCGCCGGAAGAGTTGGCGGCCGTGGGGGAAACGTGCCGAGCCGCCCGTTTATTAAAGGCCTTTTTCCGTGGGGAAAAAGCGGAGCTGGCCCCGACTTTAAGCGCTTTGGCGACGGGTTTGACGGCCTTTCCCGAGTTGGAACAGGCGATTGCGGAGGCGATCGAGCCGGAAGAAGGGCGGGTGAAGGACAACGCCAGCCCGCTGCTGGCCCGGCTCCGCGCCCAGATCCGTACTTTGCAGAACCGGATCCGGGATAAACTGGAGGCGTTGCTCCACGGGAGTACGACCCGGAAATACTTGCAGGAAGCCTTGGTGACTGTCCGGAACGGACGGTACGTCCTCCCGGTCAAGCAGGAATTCCGCCAGGCGATCCCGGGAATTGTGCATGACCAGTCGGCCAGCGGGGCGACCTTGTTTATTGAGCCCATGGCGATTGTGGAGATCAACAACCAATTACGCCAGGTGGAGGCGGAGGAAGAGAAGGAAGTGGGCCGGATCTTAGCAGCCTTGAGTGCGCTGGTGGGTGAAGTGGCCGCCCCGGCCCAGGCCAATTTGGCGATTCTTGCCCGTTTGGATCTGGCTTTTGCCAAAGCCCGGTATAGCCAAGCGCTGAACGGCACCGAACCGGTGATTAACGCCGAAAGTTACCTCCGGCTTCTGGGGGCTCGCCATCCCCTGTTGGAAGGGAAGGTGGTCCCGATCGATCTTGAGCTGGGCCGCGGTTTTCACACTTTGGTGATCACCGGGCCAAACACCGGTGGGAAGACGGTCAGCCTGAAGACGGCGGGATTACTGACCCTGATGGCCCAGTCCGGTTTGCATCTGCCCGCGTTGTCCGGCTCTGAAGTGGGGATCTTTACCGGAGTCTACTGCGATATTGGCGATGAACAAAGTATTGAGCAGAGCCTCAGTACTTTTTCGTCGCACATGACCAATATTATTGGGATTTTAAAGGAAGCCAGAGACGAAACCTGCCTGGTCCTCCTGGACGAACTGGGAGCCGGCACCGACCCGGCCGAAGGGGCTACCCTGGCCATTGCCCTGCTTGAGGAGTTCCACCGGCGGGGAGTGCGGACGATTGCCACCACCCACTACGGGGACTTAAAGGTTTTTGCTTATAATACACCAGGGGTCCAGAATGCGTCGGTTGAATTTGACCCCGAGACCCTGGCCCCCACCTACCGGCTGCTGATTGGCCTTCCCGGCCGCAGTAACGCTTTGGCGGTGGCTTCCCGATTGGGATTGGATCCGGCCATTATTGCGCGGGCTCGGCAGTTGCTCTCTCCCGGCGAGCGGCGGGTCGAAGACCTGATCGGTGAGATCATGAAAGAACGCAAACTGCTGGAGCAAGAGCGCCGGGATGCTTCCGCTCTCCGGCTTCGGGCCCAACGAGAGGAACAGGAATTACAGGCGGAACTGGCTAAACTGAAGACGAAACGGGAAGAGCTCCTCAAAGCGGCGCGGGCTGAAGCCCGTGCCCTTGTGCGCGCGACTCGGCGGGAGATGGAGGACCTGCTCCGGAGTTTACAGGAGGCTGAGGACCAGCGGGCGCGCAGCCGCCTGGCGAACCAAGCCCGGGCGGCGATCCAAGCACACTTGGCGGAACTGGAGGAGCCTCTGCTGCCTGATGCCGAGGAGTTCCGAGGCGAACTGGAAGTGGGGATGCGTGTTCAACTGGCCGGGTTGGGGCAGGAAGGCGAGATTCTTGACCTCACGGCAGACCAGGCGCTTGTCCAGTCCGGCGCGGTCCGCCTCTGGGTGGAGCAGAACCGGCTGACACCGCTGGCCAAGCAGAAGCAAAAACCGGCAGCGGGCGGAATCAAGATGAGCGCCTTACGCCGGGAAAAAGCCGCAAACATCTCGCCCGAGCTTGACCTGCGGGGGATGACGGTGGAGGAAGCGTTACACGTGACCGACAAATATCTGGATGAAGCCTTGCTGGCCGGTTTGCCCTGGGTCCGCCTGATTCACGGGAAAGGCACCGGTGCCCTGCGGTCTGCCATTGCCGACTATCTCAAGAAGCACCCCCGCGTCTGTAAGCACCGCTGGGGAGAAAGCAATGAAGGCGGGATGGGGGTAACCGTGGTCGAACTGCAGCGGTAG